>NZ_JBHTYI010000007.1:0-244894 GCF_043656335.1 Peribacillus sp. NPDC056705
TAGTATAATTTACTATTTTATAATACCTTTACCATATTTTGGTGTGTTGTTTACTAGTGATTAGAACAGATCTGAGGGGGTAGGAATTTAGATTCATTAAAAGTTTAATGCAGTGACCGATTGAGAAATCTACATTTTTTTCGTTGCTTATTGTGTAATTTGGCCTAGTGTTTATTTTTTTGTTTACATTCAGATATTTAGAGATGGCAAGTCTTTTTATAATCTGGATCTTACAGCCATTTATTATATTCTCTTTGATTTGTTTAGACTATGAAGGGAAGATGCGATTGTGGATTTACAATTCCCAGGCTGCAGCGATGTTGTTTGGACGTAAAATATTGTGACGGCGGTAAGTTTTGTCATTACTTATGTTAATGGTGTTTTTATGGGGAGTGTTTCATGAACTCGAAAGGATTCAGCGGCTTTTTGTGTCACTTCAGTGATGATATTTGGGCTGTACCGGATTTTAGTGGTTCGTCGATGTAGTAAATCGAGGGAAGCCTATATTAGTGCTGGCGCACCGGTCGTATGATCGGACGAACCATTCTCAGGGTTGGGCGTTATGGTCCGGAAGGCGATTGTACGAAGCTTGCTGTCTTACACGATTTTGTTAGGCAAATGGTTATCATGAGAACATCCTTGATGAAGTCATTCTGATTAAGGATGGCGAGATCATCGCAAAGGGAATTGTCGAGGGCCTTCTTCACGAAAGTAGCGGGTAATCGGTGTTCGGTTGGCTTAAGGGACATTCATAGCTAATATGAAGGAAAAATAATAATGTGGCTTCGGAAAAGATTCCGAGGTTATTTTTTTGTTTGCAAGGAGAGAAGTTTTTCAATCTAATGAATTTGACCAGTTAAAATGGACTTTCTGAATTTTGCAAAACGGATGGAGTGTTACTTTAAAATGGGTGATTAGGAAAGTCCCTATTAGAAAGAAGGCGCATATATATGCAGTACGGATATCCCTAAAGAATAATGAATATTGGAGGCTAAAGAATAAATGGAATATTTAACGGAAAGTTCAGCATACGAAAGTGAATCAACGGAAAGCTCTTCGTACGAGAGTGAATCAGCGGAAAGCTCTTCGTACGAGAGTGAATCAACGGAAAGCTCTTCGTATGAGGGTGAATCAACGGAGAGATCAGCGGATGAGGATGAATCAACGGAGAGATCAGCGGACGAGGATGAATCGACGGAAAGCTAATCGGATTTAATAAATATTTAAATTAGAAGATTACTTTAAAGTGGGTAATAAGCCAAGTTCCTATTAGATATGAATATGGATATCCCTGAGGATAAAATATATTGGAGGCTAAGAATAAATGGAATATTCAATGGAAAGTTCAGCGTACGAAAGTGAATCAACGGAAAGCTCATCATACGAGAGCGAATCAACGGAGAGTTCATCGAACGAGAGTGAATCAACGGAAAGCTCATCAGATGAAAGCAGTTCAACGGAAAGTTCATCAGATGAAGGGAATTCAAATGAAATCCTTCCTGAGGCCGCAGAGGAAATTGAAAATTCAACAGAGGAAGAGGAGGATAGCCGTCCTCGCCGTGTGAATGTATTTAAGAAAATGTGGCTGGAAAATATGATTAAAGCTTCGAAGGGTATTTATAAAGAAGATTGACTACACAGGTACAGCAACTAGAAGTTGTTGTGCCTTCTTATGGAAAGGGACATGCCGTTAGCAGCGGTAATTGACATATCCTCTTACTAAGTACGTGCTGATGAAACCTTAACGAAGCTAGGCGATTCAAAGGGAATTTAGCCTAAGAGTTAAAGGTCTGGCCGGAGCGTTTAGCTGACAGTTGTACATACTGCTTGTGGATGATTTGGACACAATGGCTTACTGTTTGGATATAGGTTGTTTTTTATGGCCTCCAAATTTATTGGTCAATCTATCTGGAATTCTCTGGAATTATTCATCTAGTCGGGATTTTAATAGAAGGAAGTTTCGAAATGATGTTCGAAAAGGAGAAATCTTGACTGTGCCGAAATCGAATGTAGCTGTACACTTTTCAGCGAAAGTTGGCATCATTGATGGTGAATGTTCAAGGGGAGGAGGCTTTTGTCAAAAGGCATGTTAAAAGTTTTCATTTTTCACAAAAAAACTCCAGATCTGAAGTGATCCGGAGTTATTTTTTCTTCTCGATATTTTCGTAGACCGAGGCAAGGGCTTGTTCAAATTTTCCGCTCTTTTTCGGTTTGTAATATTTTTTGCTGCGCAGTTTGTCCGGTAAGTATTGTTGCTTCACCCAGCCATTCTCGTAGTTATGGGGATAAAGGTAGTCGATGCCTCGTCCGAGATCTGTGGCTCCTTTGTAATGGGCATCCTTAAGATGATTTGGTACATCTCCACTATGGCCGCTGCGTATGTCGGAAAGCGCTGCATCAATTGCGACAATGGCCGTGTTTGATTTAGGTGATAGGCATAACTCGATCACTGAGTTGGCAAGTGGAATCCGGGCTTCGGGAAAACCGAGTCGTTCAGCGGCTTCGACTGCAGCGAGGGCCCTGGGACCAGCCTGCGGATTGGCAAGAGCTATGTCCTCGTAAGCGATGACTACCAAGCGGCGGGCGATGCTGACAAGATCACCGGCTTCGACCAAGCGCCCCAAATAATGAAGGGCTGCATTCACATCACTGCCGCGAATTGATTTTTGGAAAGCCGACAGTACATCATAATGGGCATCTCCATCCTTGTCATGTGAGAAGCTTTTTTTCTGCATGCATTCCTCGGCAATTTGCAGATCTATATGAATGGTTCCGGATTCATCGGGTTCGGTGGAAATGACGGCGAGCTCAAGAGCGTTAAGTGCACTGCGGACATCTCCGTTCGAAGCGGTCGCGAAATGGGTAAGGGCATCAAGGCTGACATCGGTTTTATACGCACCAAGCCCCCGCTCTTCATCATGAAGTGCCCGTTCCAGGGCTTTGGTTATATCATTGGTATCCAATGATTTGAGCTCGAAAATCTGGCACCGGCTTCTGATGGCCGGATTGATGGCATGATAGGGATTGCTGGTTGTTGCACCGATCAAGGTGATCATCCCGTTTTCGAGATAAGGCAATAGGAAGTCCTGTTTCGCCTTATCGAGTCGATGAACCTCATCGAGCAGCAGAATCACTTTTCCGGACATCTTAGCCTCCGCTGCGACGATTTCCATATCCTTTTTATTATTGGTCACCGCGTTCAGCGTCCGGAAAGCAAACTTCGTGCTTCCGGCAATCGCACTTGCAATAGATGTCTTGCCAATTCCCGGCGGACCATACAGGATCATGGACGAAAGCTGTTTGGCTTTCACCATCCTCGCGATAATTTTTCCTTCACCGACCAGATGCTCCTGACCGATGATCTCATCAATCGACCGAGGCCGCATCCGGAAAGCAAGCGGTTTTATATTCATTGCGCACCTCTCCTTTTTATATAAGGTATCACAACTGATGGGGGAAATGCGCTGATTATGCTGTAAAAGAAGGCGAATTCGATTATGGCAGTTCCTTTGGGGATTTAATTTGTGCTGTAAGGTGATAAATCGAGACCTATCCTTCTATGAGGGAATTTAATAGATAAACTCTGCCTTTAGTCTGGCTGGTATGGGCTGGTTTGTAATGGTAGGTTTAAAAAGGTATAGAAAGTCATGAAGTGCTGAAATGTGAGCAACAAGGGAAATGTCCAAATAGGTACGGAAAATCCGCTTTCTTGATTGCCGCTCCAGGGAAAATGCAGAATACTTCGGTTCGGAGGCGGTAATCGGAATTCTATCATTCTCTAGCGGCTTGGGGATATAAGGAATGTGACCAACGGCAATAAATTCGATAATCGTTTTCGTTATATTTGTTATTTAATTCAATTTTTGAAAGCATTCATTCTTTTCTTTCATTTATCCTACCTCTCCAATTAGGATAATTTGACAAATGGAGGGCGGGTGAATGCATTTCCGGCGGGAATATGCTATAATTTCAAAAGAATTTAGAAACGGATAAATAATTTGAGGTGTATATGTATGAAGATATCTACTAAAGGCCGTTATGGTTTGACGATCATGATCGAGCTTGCTAAACATTATGGAGAAGGACCGAAGAGTTTGAAATCGATTGCCCAGACGCATAATCTTTCGGAGCATTATTTGGAGCAATTGATTGCACCGCTTCGTAATGCGGGGTTGGTGAAGAGTGTCCGCGGTGCGTATGGCGGGTATGTCCTGTCCAAAGATCCTCAGGAGATTACTTCGGGTGATGTCATTCGTGTATTGGAAGGGCCGATTACCCCTGTTGAAGGAATTGAGGATGAGGAGCCGGTTAAGCGCCAGCTTTGGATCAGGATCCGCGATGCAGTGAAGGATGTATTGGATAATACGACGCTTATGGATTTGGCGAGCTACAAGGATACGGGTGAAATCGATTCTTATATGTACTATATTTAATTGATTAGCAATGCGCCTATTATGTAGGCGCTTGCGTTTTTTAATGGAGGCGACAAAAAAGTGGACAGAATATACTTAGATCATGCTGCGACTTCACCGATGCATCCGAAGGTGATCGATAGGATGATGACAGTCATGAGCCATGACTTCGGAAATCCATCGAGCATTCATGCTTTCGGGCGGGAGGCGCGCCATGTTTTGGATGAGGCACGTTCGAGTGTTGCGGCTAGCATCGGTGCGGGGCGGAATGAAATCATTTTCACGAGCGGTGGAACCGAGGCTGATAATACGGCGATCATAGGTGTTGCGAATGCCTATAAAGAAAAAGGGAAGCACATCATTACGACGGAGATCGAGCATCATGCGGTTTTGCATACATGCCAATACCTTGAGAAGTCTGGCTTTGAGGTCACGTATTTACCTGTGAATGAAGCTGGGCTTATTTCAATTGCCGATTTAAGGGCGGCATTGCGGGACGACACGATTTTGGTTTCGGTCATGTTCGGCAATAATGAGGTTGGAACGATCCAGCCGATTGCTGAAATCGGACAGCTGCTTAAGGGGCATCAAGCCATTTTCCATACGGATGCGGTTCAGGCATATGGTTTGATCTCTATCGACGTTCGCGAGTTGGGTGTGGATTTGCTGAGTGTATCCGCGCATAAAATCAACGGTCCCAAAGGAATCGGTTTTCTTTATATGCGTGAAGGCTTGAAGCTGAATCCGCAATTATATGGCGGTGAACAAGAACGCAAGCGCCGTGCTGGTACGGAAAGTGTGCCGGCAATTGCCGGTTTTTCAGAAGCTGTTTCAATTGCACAAAGCACGATGGAAAAGAAAAAGGAGCAATACAAGCGATTTAAAGACGTATTGCTTGCCGTCTTTGCTGAGGCGGATGTACAATATGAAATTAACGGATCTATGGAACAGTCGCTGCCGCATTTGCTGAATGTCAGTTTTCCGGGTACGAATGTGGAATCGATGCTCGTCAATATGGACTTGGCAGGTGTTGCTGTATCGAGCGGATCCGCTTGTACTGCTGGGTCAATCGATCCGTCGCATGTGCTTGTGGCGATGTTCGGGAAGGATTCGGAGCGGACGAAGAATTCGATTCGTTTCAGCTTCGGTCTGAACAATACGGAAGAGGAAGTAAGGCAGGCGGCTGAAACCACCGTGAAAATCGTTAATAGATTAGTGGGAAGATAATTCCCGCTTTAAATAAATGAGGTGACAGAATGAGAAAAGCACCACAGGACACCCGCGTCGTCGTGGGTATGTCAGGAGGCGTGGATTCTTCTGTGTCAGCCCTGCTATTGAAGAATCAAGGCTATGATGTGGTCGGGATTTTCATGAAGAACTGGGATGATACAGATGAAAACGGAGTTTGTACGGCAACGGAAGATTACAATGATGTAATTGCCGTTTGTAATCAAATCGGCATCCCTTATTATGCGGTCAATTTCGAAAAGCAGTATTGGGATAAAGTTTTCACTTATTTCTTGGATGAGTATAAAGCGGGCCGTACCCCGAATCCGGATGTAATGTGCAATAAGGAAATCAAGTTCAAGGCCTTCCTTGAACATGCCGTAAGCCTTGGGGCCGATTATGTGGCTACAGGTCATTACGCACAGGTTGAATACCGGGATGGCGAATACAAAATGCTTCGCGGTGTTGATAATAATAAAGATCAAACGTACTTCTTGAACCAGCTTACTCAAGAACAGTTGGAAAAAGTCATGTTCCCGCTTGGGCACATTGATAAGAAGGAAGTCCGTGAAATTGCGAAGGAAGCAGGCCTTGCCACGGCAACTAAAAAAGATTCCACCGGGATCTGTTTTATCGGTGAACGCAATTTCAAAGAGTTTTTAAGCAATTACCTCCCAGCTCAGCCCGGTGATATGGTCACGATGGATGGCAAGGTGATGGGCAAGCATGATGGTTTGATGTATTACACCATCGGTCAGCGCCACGGTCTGGGGATTGGCGGCAGCGGCGAACCTTGGTTTGTTGCGGGAAAAGACTTGAAGCGCAATGTTTTATATGTGTGTCAAGGCTTTGATAATGATGTGCTGTATTCGAATTCCCTTCGTGCAGTGAATGTCAGCTGGGTAGCGGAACATATACCGGCTGGTGAATTTACATGTACGGCAAAGTTCAGGTACCGTCAAGTGGATAGCGGGGTTAAGGTGAAGGTATTGGAAAATGGTGATGTCGAAGTCATCTTTGACGAGCCAGTCCGGGCGATCACACCTGGACAAGCAGTCGTATTCTATGATGGTGAAGTGTGCCTTGGCGGCGGTACGATTGATGAAGTATTTAAAAAAGGTGAAAAACTGACTTACGTAGGGTAAAATAAGCATGTCCCCAGCTGTGTTTGCGGTTGGGGACTTCTTTTGGATTGCGGGTGTACCGCCTGAATTCGTCCACTGGCTTATGCTATACTTTTTAATATAAAAATGGAGTGTGAATGGATATGGATAAGAATCAACAAGGAATTGAATTTATGCAGCAAGGGAAATACGAAGAAGCGGCGAAAGTTTTTAATGAGGCGATCGAGGAAAATCCGAATGAGCCTGTTGCCTACATAAACTTTGGGAATGTATTGACTGCCGTGGGTGAAACGGATAAAGCGGTCAAGTTTTACAAAAAGGCGATTGAGCTGGATGAAAATGCAGCAGCGGCTTACTATTCATTAGGGAACTTATATTATGAATCCGATTCTAAACTGGTCGAAGCGAAGGATATGTTTGAAAAGGCAATCCGTTTGGGACTGGATAACAGCGATGCCTACTTCATGCTTGGATTGACCTTGATGGCGTTAGATCAACCGAAATTGGCAATGCCTTATTTACAGAGGACGGTGGAGCTGAGCCCTGAGGACGTTGATGCGAGATTCCAATATGCGCTTTGTCTTGCCAATGCGGAATTGTATGATGAATTGATCAATCAACTGAATTTAATTGTGGAACAGGATCCGGGCCATGCGGATGCTTATTATAATTTAGGCGTTGCGTTTGCAGGGTACCGTGAGGATGCGCAAGCGGCGATGGGTTATTTTGATAAGGCTTTGGAAGCACAGCCAGACCATATGCTTGCTGCGCACGGAAAGAAACTGATGGAAGAAATGAATGCTGAGTAAATAAAATGCATATGCATGGAAAGGTGGGGAGAAGCGTTGAGCCAGCAAGATTCGTTGGATTTGTTTTCAGAAGAGAAAATGTTCATGAAAGGAAGTCATTTAGTGACGATCTTTCATAATGAAGAAAACATGTACTCGGTTGTAAGAATTCGCGTGCATGAAACGAATCTGAATTATGAAGAGAAGGAAGCTGTCGTAACAGGGTATTTTCCAAGGATGCATGAGGATGAAATCTATATTTTTTATGGGGCCATGAAGGAACATCCGCGTTTTGGCCTTCAATACCATGTAGAGCATTTTCGCAAGGATCTGCCTCAATCCAAGGAAGGAATCGTCAGTTATTTATCCGGTGACCTTTTCAAGGGCATCGGGAAAAAAACAGCTGAAAGCATTGTTGAGACACTGGGTGAAAAGGCAATTTCAAAAATTCTGGCTCAGCCTTCGCTACTTGATGACATCCCGAAGCTATCCGGGGAAAAGGCAAAGGGGCTCTATGATACATTGGTCGAGCATCAAGGGCTGGAGCAGGTGATGATTGCCCTGAATCAATATGGCTTCGGTCCGCAACTGTCGATGAAAATATATCAAATGTATAAGCAGGATACGATCACGATGGTTCAGGGAAATCCGTATAAGCTTGTTGAGGATATTGAAGGGATTGGCTTTGGAAGGGCGGATGAGCTTGGGCATCAGCTGGGCATTTCCGGCAGCCATCCCGATCGAATCAAGGCTGCGTGTTTGTATACACTTGAATCACAATGCCTCCAGGACGGAAATATCTACATAGAAGCCGAGCAGCTATTGGAGGCTGTCAAACGTCTTCTGGAGGAAAATAAACGGGATCGTATTGAGTTCACGAACATTTCCTCGGAAATAATCGAATTGACGCAAGAGGGGAAAATAGTTGTCGAGGATCAACGGATTTATCCGCCTTCGCTATTCTATTCGGAAAAGGGAATCGTGATGAACATCAAGAGGCTGCTTGCTCAAACCGAGTATGAGGACCAGTTCCCGGAATCGGAGTTCTTGCTGGCACTTGGGGAGCTGGAAGAACGGCTGGATGTATCTTATGCACCGGCCCAAAAGGAAGCGATCCAAACAGCCCTGCAATCACCCATGTTAATCTTGACGGGCGGACCTGGTACCGGTAAGACGACAGTCATCAAAGGCATCGTTGAGCTATATGCAGAGCTGCATGGTGTATCCATGGATATTAACGATTATAAAAAAGAAGGAAGCGATCCATTTCCATTCGTACTTGCGGCCCCTACTGGCCGTGCAGCGAAACGAATGGCCGAATCGACTGGGCTCCCGGCTGTTACGATTCACCGTTTGCTGGGGTGGAACGGGAGCGAAGGCTTTTCCCATGATGAGGATAATCAGCTGGATGGCCGTATCGTGATCATCGATGAGGTTTCCATGGTGGATACGTGGCTGGCCCATCAATTGTTTAAAGCTCTGCCGGAAAATGTCCAAGTGATATTGGTTGGTGATGAAGATCAGCTGCCATCTGTTGGACCTGGGCAGGTTTTAAAGGATTTGCTTGCATCGAATTGTGTACCGACTGTCAGTCTGGAACATATTTATCGTCAAGCTGATGGCTCATCGATCATTGAATTGGCCCATGAAATCAAAAAAGGAAGGCTTCCGGATGATGTCACGAAACAGCAAGAAGATCGATCGTTCATTCGCTGCCAAACTGGTCAAATCCCCCAAGTAATCGAGAAGGTGGTTGCCAATGCGAGGACGAAAGGCTTCACGGCCAAGGATATACAGGTGCTGGCTCCCATGTATAGAGGGCCTGCAGGGATTGATGCCCTGAATAAAATGCTTCAGGAAGTGTTCAATAGCAATGCGAATGAGAAGCGGCGGGAAATAAAATTCGGAGATGTGATATACAGAACGGGAGATAAGGTGCTTCAACTGGTGAACCAGCCGGAGGAGGGAGTCTTTAATGGCGATATGGGTGAAATCGTGTCCATCTTGTTCGCTAAAGAAAATACCGATCATGTCGATAAAGTAATCATATCGTTCGAAGGCATCGAAGTGACTTACACGAAACAGGACTTGAACCAGATTACACATGCCTATTGCTGCTCCATCCATAAATCGCAGGGAAGCGAATTCCCCATTGTCATTTTACCTGTAGTGAAAAGTTATTATCGGATGCTCCGCCGTAATTTATTGTATACGGCGATTACCCGCAGTAAAAATTTCTTGATCCTTTGTGGTGAAGAAGATGCATTCCGTTTAGGGATCGAGCGTAATGATGAGATGCGCCGGAAAACGACTTTGCGTGAAAAGCTGCAAGAGATTTTGAGTGAAGGAGAAATTCCGGCGGAAAAGGAAGAGGTACATCAACAATCAAGTTATCTTGATATTCTCATGCATGCTGATCCGATGATCGGGATGGAGAATGTCACGCCATATGATTTTATGTAGCTGGTTCTATTTGATGAATTTTGTTTAAAATTCATAGTTTTGGTGGAACTATAGAATATAACTTTTTTGTGAAAGAGTAGGGGGGATTGGATGAAAAAGGGTTGGATAATAGGAATAGTCGTTGTCGTTTTACTGGTCATTTTTGGTGCATCTTCGTACAACGGCCTTGTAAGTGCCAGTGAAGACGTCGACAATAAATGGTCACAGGTGGATAACCAATTAAAACGGAGAGCGGATTTGATTCCGAATCTTGTGGAAACGGTGAAGGGTTATGCTTCGCATGAAACGGAAGCCATTAAAGCGGTGAGCGATGCACGCTCGAAGCTGGCTGGTGCCAATTCGACTGAAGATGCGATTGCAGCCGACCAACAATTAAGCGGGGCCTTGAGCCGGCTTTTGGTAGTTGTCGAGAACTATCCGGATTTAAAGGCCAATGAGAACTTCAAGGGTCTCATGGATAGTTTGGAAGGAACGGAAAATCGGCTGACTGTTGCCCGAAAAGACTATAATGATGAAGTTACCAACTATAATAAAATGATTAAACGCTTTCCGAAGAATGTGATGGCAGGGGCGTTCGGGTTCGATGCCAAACCATATTTTGAAGTGACCGATCAAGAAAAAGAAACGCCAAAGGTTGATTTCGGGAGCGATAAATAATGAAAAAACTCGCTGTGTTTGCGCTATTCTTCATACTCACGTTCAGTTTAGCAAACGTGGCCGCAGCACAACCTAACATTCCTGAACCAATTGGGGATATTTATGTTCAGGACTTTGCCGGAGTCCTGAGTGAACAGGAAAAATCCGAACTCATCGAACTAGGGAAAAGATTGGATGATGCCACAAAAGCACAAATTTCCGTTTTGACGGTTGATTCGATGGAAGGATCCGAGATCGAGGAGTACTCGGTCGAGGCATTGAGATCATTCAAGCTTGGGGATGCCGAGCTGAACAATGGAGTCCTCATTGTGCTGGCCATGGAAGAACAGAAAATCCGTATTGAGGTGGGGTACGGTTTGGAGGGGGCCATTACCGATATAAAATCTGGACAGATTTTGGACGATGTGGCTATCCCTGCGCTGAAAGAGGGTAAATATGATGTGGCCCTGACGGAAACCTATAAGGCCGTTTATAACGATGTCACGAAAGAATACAACCTGGGTGACGAGTTTTATCAAGATCTTTCCGTTCAGCCTGAGTCAGAAAACTTTCAGCCATCAGGTTTACAGATTTTCCTGATTATCATCGTTGTCATCATCGTATTCATCCTCGATGCCAAGTTCTTTAAAGGATTTTTCCTTCAAACGCTAATCAATATCCTTTTGATATTCATCAGTCGCGGAGGCGGGGGCCGTGGAGGCGGAAGCGGCGGTCCACGGGGCGGCGGAGGAGGAAGTTCCGGTGGCGGAGGTTCCAGCAGAGGATGGTAAAGCAGTGGGTCTGACCGGGAAACCGGTCTTTTTTTATGCTCTTTTCGTAAAGATTGTTGTTTTTAAAACGAAACGATTTAAGGTTGATTGGAGCGGAAGTGCGAGACTCCTGCGGGAGCACCGCCCGCCCCGCGGAAAGCGAGCAATGGAGGGGAAATCAACCACACCGCATTACTTGGTGAATAACCAACAAAGTATGCGAAAACAGCCTTTTTTTATGTCTGTTCCCTGTATTTATAATATGGAAGTTGGACCAACAATGGAAAACCTTTCAGCACATCTATTTTCAGCAGGAAAGAGATAATAAAAATGTTCGGAAAGGCGGGATGACCTTGCGGACGTTTTCTTTATTGAAAGGAATGCCGGTTTTTACGATCAAAGGAGAAAGAATCGGCACGGTCCACGATTTGTCAATTTCTGAAATGGGACAAGTAACGGGGTTGGTCGTTCATCAACAAGCATTGTTCAAAAGAGCTTTTCATTTGGAACTTGACGGTATTTCTTCATTCGGTCCGGATGGGATCGTGATCAGGCAACAAGATTCTACCTTAAGTAAAGTGCCTGCGGATTCCATTTGCCTATCGAAGGACGAGTTATTGGGGCGCATGCTTTTTTCAGAAATGGGTGAAGAACTTGGTTTACTGCAGGATGTATATTTCAAGGAGAAAATGGGCACGATTATAGCGTATGAAACAACGGATGGATTTTTCTCTGAGTCGACAGTGATAGAATCAAAACAGCCGCCTGCATTAGGGAAGGATACCATCATTGTTTCAGTTTATGAACAGTGAGGTGTCCATTTTGGAAATTAAATGTCCGAATTGCCGCAGTAAAGATGTCGGGAAGATTGGTGTAAATCAATATTATTGTTGGAATTGCTTTATTGAAATGACCCTATCCGAAGGGCTTATTAATACGCATCAGGTCGAGGAAGATGGAAGTTTAAGCTCATTGGACGATTTGTTTGAGGAAAATGACCGCCGCTTCAGTATGTAATTAACGGAAGAGGTGTTTGCAAATGGCTAGACGTTCACGCAATACTCTAATGAATATGGGTTCGGACTTGATGAACTCGAAGATGATCAAACGGAACATGAAGAAAATACGCAAAAGATTAAAATCATTATTATAGCAGGAATGGGTGTCCTGAATTAATGAGGGCACTCTTTTTTATGTATGAAAACCTTCCGCCTTTCGAAGAATAAATAAGCGGGAGGTGTTTATTGTGAGTATTCGTTTAAAATGGTTTTATCGCCTGGGTTTTTTATTGCTCTTATTTTTCGTTATCTATATTTTTATGAAACTCAAACCCATGTGGGGACCTGCCGTTACTGTATGCGTGACGGTACTGCTGCCTTTTTTGATTGGTGCGTTCATCAGTTACTTGCTGCACCCTGTAGTGGAATATTTAAATGAGAAAGGGATGCGCCGCTGGCTTTCGATTACGATCATCTATTTGTTGTTTTTCGGAGGGATCGGCTTTGCTGTTTATAAAGGTATTCCAATGATTGTCAGCCAGGTTCGCGAGCTGTCGGAAAGCGTGCCGGAACTGGTTGAACAGTACCGGGGCAGGATTGATAAGCTCAATCATCAAACGGCGGCCTGGCCGTTCGGAATTCATGAAAGATTCGAAGAAGGTGTCACCCTTTTCGAAGGTTGGCTGAAGGGTATACCTGAAATGGCGATGGAGTATGCAATGAAGATGATTGATTTCATCGTCCTGATTGCTTTGATTCCATTCATTGCTTTTTATATCCTGAAGGATTTCACTGTGTTAAAAAAAATGGCATGGTATATGACCCCGAAAAAATGGCGCAAACAGGGACGGGCTTTCGTTCGTGATGTGGATGCGTCGCTTGGCGGCTATATCCGCGGGCAAATCATCGTTTGTGCCGTGATCGGTTTGATTTCCTCGCTGCTCTTCTGGTTAGTCGGAATGAAATATCCGCTTCTATTGGGGGCGATAATCGGAATAACGAATGTCATCCCGTATTTCGGGCCGATTATCGGGGCCATTCCTGCAGTGGTCATCGCCGCGACAATGTCAGTTAAAATGGTGTTGATCATTGCGGTCATCGTGCTCGTACTTCAATTTCTTGAGGGAAATATCCTGTCACCGTTAATTGTCGGTAAAAGCCTCCATATGCATCCCCTGTTCATCATGCTTGCATTATTGGCGGGGGGCGAAATAGGCGGTATCGTGGGCATGGTCGTTTCGATTCCCCTCTTGGCTGTGTTGAAAGTTTTTGTACTTCATGCCCGCGTTCACTTTAGAAAGAAGCCGCCCCTTATTGACAAATAAAAGTCTTGTGAATATAATCCTTTACATAAGATAATTCGTTGAAGGATGAAGTATGCTGAAGTCCATCTAAAAGAGAGGGGTCCCCCAGGCTGAAAGGGACTGCCAGGTGAAGAGCAGCAGAAAGCTAGTCCTGAGAGCAGCTAATACCTGCCGTCATGCCGCGTTAAGGCTTTTATGAAGGTGATGGGCCTAGGTGAATTCCTGCGTCCATAATCAGGGTGGTACCGCGAGTCAACTCTCGTCCCTGTTTTTGGGATGGGGGTTTTTTGTGTGCTCAAAATTACATAATTTTAAAAGGAGGATATATATGAAGTATTTAACTGGTGCTCAAATCCGCCAAATGTATTTAGATTTTTTCAGTGAAAAAGGCCATAACATCGAACCAAGTGCGTCATTGGTTCCTCATGAAGATCCATCATTGCTTTGGATCAATTCCGGGGTGGCGACGTTAAAGAAATATTTTGATGGACGGGTGATTCCAGAAAATCCAAGGATCACAAATGCCCAAAAGGCCATCCGTACGAACGATATTGAAAACGTGGGGAAAACGGCACGTCATCATACGTTTTTCGAAATGCTCGGAAACTTCTCCATTGGTGAATACTTCAAAGAAGAAGCCATTACATGGGCTTGGGAGTTTTTGACGGATGAAAAATGGATTGGCTTCGACAAAGAGAAATTGGCTGTGACGATCCATCCTGAAGATGATGAAGCATTCGAACTCTGGAATAAGAAAATAGGTGTTCCTGCTGAAAGGATCATTCGCCTGGAAGAAAACTTCTGGGATATTGGTGAGGGTCCAAGCGGCCCGAATACAGAGATTTTCTATGACCGGGGACCGGCATATGGCGATGATCCGAATGATCCGGAACTATATCCAGGCGGGGAAAATGAACGTCATCTGGAAGTCTGGAACCTTGTGTTTTCTCAATTCAACCATAATCCTGATGGTTCTTACACACCTCTTCCAAAGAAGAATATCGATACAGGAATGGGCCTTGAACGTATGGCTTCCGTCGTTCAAGATGTGGCGACGAACTATGATACAGATTTATTCATGCCGATCATCCGGGCAGTCGAAGAGATTTCCGATGTGAAGTATGGTGCCGATACAGAAAAAGATGTGGCCTTCAAGGTCATTGCCGACCATATTCGTACGGTAGCCTTTGCAGTAGGCGACGGGGCTCTTCCATCCAACGAAGGCCGCGGTTATGTATTGCGCCGTTTACTTCGCAGAGCGGTTCGATATGCTAAGCAAATCAACATCAATCGACCATTCATGTTCGAGCTTGTGACGGTCGTAGGCGAAATCATGAAAGACTTCTACCCTGAAGTCCTCAAGAATAAAGAGTTCATTGCAAAAGTAATCAAAAATGAAGAGGAACGCTTCCATGAAACCCTGAATGATGGACTGTCCATCCTTTCTGAAGTCATTAAAAAGGAAAAGGAAAAAGGCGGTACGACCATTCCGGGCAGTGATGCATTCCGTTTATATGACACATATGGTTTCCCGATTGAGTTAACGGAAGAATATGCAGAAGAAGAAGGCATGACGGTCGATCAAGCCGGATTTGAAAAAGAGATGGATGCACAGCGTGAACGTGCCCGTTCAGCGCGTCAAGATGTGGATTCGATGCAAATCCAAGGCGGGGTATTGGGCGATATAAAAGTTGAAAGTGAATTTGTCGGCTATGATCAAGTAGCTGTCGAAGCCACAGTTGCTGCCATCGTAAAAAATGGCGAGCTTGTAACGGAGGCAGAAGAAGGAGAAGAAGTTCAAGTGATACTGAACAAGACTCCTTTCTACGCGGAAAGCGGCGGACAAATAGCCGATATAGGAACGATGGCCAGTGAATCCGTGAAGGTTGATGTCCTTGATGTCCAAAAAGCTCCTAATGGACAAAACCTGCACCGTGTAACGGTTACTGCCGGCACTTTAACAGCAGATTCCAATATCGTTGCTGCGGTAAATCAAGAAAACCGCATCCATATCACGAAAAACCATACAGCGACGCACCTTCTGCATCAGGCGTTGAAAGATGTGCTTGGTACACATGTCAACCAAGCTGGTTCACTCGTACAGGCTGAGCGCCTTCGCTTCGACTTCTCTCATTTTGGCCAGATAACGGCGGAAGAGATTGAACAAATCGAAACGATTGTAAATGAAAAGATTTGGCAAAGCTTACAAGTGAATACGGACTATAAAAACATCGATGAAGCAAAGGCTATGGGCGCAATGGCCTTGTTCGGCGAAAAATACGGCAAGATTGTCCGTGTCGTTCAAATAGGTGATTACAGCCTAGAACTTTGCGGCGGTGTCCATGTTCCGAATACAGCGGTAATCGGCTTGTTCAAAATCGTTTCCGAAAGCGGCATCGGAGCTGGGACCCGCCGTATAGAAGCGGTAACGGGTGCCGGGGCATACCAATTGATGACTGAGCAAATCGGTGTCTTGAAGGATGCAGCTGCTAAATTGAAAACAAACTTGAAAGACGTACCTTCAAGAATTGAAACGGTACTGGCAGAAGTGAAGGATCTTCATCGTGAGAATGAAAGCCTAACTGCAAAATTAAGCAATATCGAAGCAAGCAGTCTTGTTTCTAACGTAAAAGAAGTAAATGGGGTTCAAGTATTGGTGGCGAAGGTTCAAGCTACCGACATGAATAATCTGCGTGCCATGGCGGATGATTTGAAACAAAAGCTCGATTCTGTCATCATCGTATTAGGTTCGGCGCAAGGTGATAAAGTCAATTTGATTGCCGGGGTGACCAAGGATTACATCGATCGCGGTTTCCATGCTGGTAAATTGGTCAAAGAAGTTGCTTCCCGCTGCGGCGGCGGCGGCGGCGGCCGTCCAGATATGGCCCAAGCCGGCGGAAAAGACCCTGAAAAATTGGATGCAGCACTTAATTTTGTTGAAGAATGGGTCTTATCGATTTCATAATCAATGGAAAGTGTTGTACAATGTAGGTAATAGTGGATTCTGGACGCTGAGGAGAGGTGCATGTTAATGAGTTCCTTTGATAAAACGATGAAATTTAATTTTCCCGAAGAACCATTCGAAAGAGATGTACAAGAAGTACTGTCTCAAGTATATGTTGCACTTCAGGAAAAAGGTTATAACCCTATAAACCAGATTGTCGGTTATCTATTATCTGGTGACCCGGCCTACATCCCGCGCCATATGGATGCTCGGAACATTATTCGTAAGCTTGAACGCGATGAAATCATCGAAGAATTGGTTAAATCGTATCTTAAGAACCATCGAGAGGAATACTAATGCGCACAATGGGACTTGATTTAGGTTCAAAAACCATAGGCGTTGCCCTGAGTGACGCGATGGGTTGGACTGCACAAGGATTGGAAACGATCAAAATTAACGAAGCTGGAAATGACTTCGGCTTTAAACGCCTCAATGAAATTATAAAAGAGCATGATGTTTCTAAAATTGTCCTCGGTTTACCTAAAAACATGAATGGGACTGTTGGACCGCGGGGCGAAATCAGCCAAGATTTCGCTAAACGATTAGAAAACAAATTCAAGCTGCCGGTGTTTCTCTGGGATGAACGGTTGACAACTATGGCGGCTGAACGTGTCCTTCTTGAGGCGGACGTGAGCCGAAGCAAACGCAAGAAAGTCATTGATAAAATGGCTGCTGTCATGATTCTGCAAGGATTCTTGGACAGACAAACAAATTCAATATGAGGTGAATACTAATGGAACACGGCGAAAACAACATTACAGTAGTAGATGAAAACGGAAACGAGCAGCTTTGCGAAATCCTTTTCACATTCGATTCAGATAAATTCAACAAATCTTATGTACTTTATTATCCGATGTCTGCAGAAGATGACGAGGAAGAAATTGAAATCCACGCTTCATCATTCGTACCAAGCGAAGATAATAAAGATGGTGAACTTACACCGATCGAAACAGAAGAAGAATGGGATCTTGTTGAAGAAATGTTAAATACATTCCTTGACCAAGAAGAAGCTGAAGAAGAATAAGATTAGAAAAAAACCGGCCCTAAAGGTCGGTTTTTTTTGACAAAAGGACAAGGTGATTGGAACGTGTGTGCGAGAATCGTGCGGGAAAGCGAGTGCCTGAAGGGAAATCATCGTTTGTACATACCTTTAAAATCCGTATTCGATTTTCAGTCTGAACCCGCCTCCATAAATGTTCATGTATGTTCCGGTAACCCCTTATCTTTTCTTTGCGAATAAAAGTATAAATGTAGCGAGCGGACCCAAAAATAATGATAGCAAGAACCAATTCAATGCCGTTCTATTTTTTCCTTGAGCAAGTCCGGCGTTTATGAGTGCCAATGTCCCCCAACCTACAAAATAAGAATTATCCAACTCCTTCACACCTTCCTTCATCTTAAATGAATAGTACCATTCCTACATGAATATTCCTGTCATTTCCTGAAATGCCTAACACATTCAGGGAAAAAATTAGAGCGCATCTTTTAAGCTGAAGAAATTAGATATAACTATATTCCTGTTAAATAACATCTGAATATTGACAAAACAAGTGCATTTTTGCCATAAATAGAGTATTAATGAATGTAGTTTTGCAAAAAACATGTAATTATTTGTTGATTTTAGTATAATGTTCGAAGCGAAGATTAATTAGAGAAAGCATCATCAAGATACCATTCTGTAGTTGGTGTGAGTTTGCAGGGGGAATGAAAATGGATGAAAAAGATAAAAATTTATCTAAAAAGGAACATATCCAAATGAAATTGTTAGAACAGCAAGGAGAAGCAAAGCTGGTTCGTAAAATCATCATGATTACGATAGCTTCGCTTATTTTACTAATTGGGATCGTTGGTCTTGTGGGCTTTTTATATATCAACTCAGCCATGAAGCCAGTCGATCCGGATGATGATACCATCAAGAAAGTGAAAATCCCAATCGGTTCTTCCGTTAACGGAATTTCAACGCTGCTTGAAGAGCAGGGAATAATCAAGGACGCACGCGTATTCAAATATTATATTAAATTCCGCAATGAATCCGGTTTTCAGGCAGGGGAGTATAAATTATCACCTTCCATGCCTATTAAGGATATCGTCACAAGCATCAAAACCGGAAAGCTCATGAAGGAAGCTGCAATGAAGATAACGATACCTGAAGGAAAGCAGCTGAGCCAAATTGCTGATATCATCGCAGTGAAGACTGGTGAAGATCCGAAAAAGGTCTTTAAGAAATTGAATGATAAAAAGTTCGTAAATTCCATGCAAGAGAAATTTCCGCAGCTCTTGACGTCGGAAATTGAAAATGAAAAGGTTTTATATCCGCTTGAAGGGTACCTTTTCCCGGCTACTTATGACTTTTATGAGGAAAAGCCGACCCTGGAGTCGATCGTCATCGAGATGCTGAAGAAAACCGAAGAAACATTGCAGGCTTACGAGAGCCAAATGGACAAGAACGGTTATTCCGTGCACCAGATGCTGACCTTCGCTTCGCTTGTCGAAGAAGAGGCGACGGCGCAAGTCGATCGCGGAAAAATAGCTTCCGTCTTTTACAATCGTATTGAGGAAGATATGCCGCTTCAAACGGATCCGACCGTTTTGTATGCGAAGGGTTCACATAAGAGCAGGGTATATTATAAAGACCTTGAGGTGAAATCCCCTTATAATACGTATAAGCACAAGGGGCTGCCGCCAGGGCCGATAGCCAATGCCGGAACGACATCGATCGATGCGGTATTGAAACCTGAGAAAACGGATTATCTATACTTTTTGGCCACACCTGAAGGGGAAGTCCTTTACTCCAAGACCTTGGATGACCACAATAACAAAAAGGCAGAGCATATTTCCAATAAATAAATGAAAGCTCTTTTCGTAATGATTGTTGTTTTTAAAAAGAAACGATTTAAGGTTGATTGGAGCGGAAGTGCGAGACTCCTGGGGGAGCAGCGGGCCAGGTGAGACCCCACAGGCGTTTATGCCGAGGAGGCTCACCGCCCGCCCCGCGGAAAGCGAGCTATGGAGAGGAAATCAACCACACCGCAATACTTGGTTAGCAACAAAGTATGCGAAAACAGCCTAAATGAAAAAATAGCAATGAGACTGTGGGGGGAGAGATATTACTTTCCCCTTGTTTTTATGATAGAATAGTACAAGTGAATTTTTGATCCGATTCTTATCGGTGACGTAACTCGGCGAATGCCGGGTTTTATTTTGAAAGATAAGGAAATTTAGATCGTCAAGCATACTTGTTTCAGCTCCTTGTGAAGAAATTGTCCAATCAATTTTTTCATGTTACTGACCAAGCGCTTTTGTTTTCCTTATAAATGGAGGAAACGTTTTGAACGGAAAAATAGAACAATATCTTCATTCCTTAATTCCGGAGCGTACGGGTTTGCTTAAGGAGTTGGAAGATTTTGCGATGGAAAATAATGTGCCGATCATGGAGCCCGAAGGCATTGAGGTGCTGCTTCAGATTTTAAGGCTTCATCAGCCAAAGGCGATATTGGAAGTAGGTTCGGCAATTGGCTATTCGGCCATTAGGATGGCTGAGACCCTTCCGGAAGCCCGAATCGTCACACTTGAACGCAATGAAGCCCGTATTGAGCAGGCAAGGGCTAACTTCAAGAAGGCGGGACTGTCGGAAAGGATCACCCTCATTGAAGGGGATGCCCTTGAAGCGGGACCGAAAGTGATGGAACATGGTCCGTTTGATATCATCTTCGTTGATGCAGCTAAAGGGCAGTACAAGCGATTCTTTGAACTGTTTGAACCATTCCTTGCTGGTGCTGGCATTATCATTACCGATAATGTTTTATTCAAAGGCTTGGTTGCCGAAAACATTGAGGAAATGGAAATGACGAGAAGAAAGCGAGCCCTTATAAAAAAAATAAGAGACTTTAACATCTGGTTACATGACCATCCCAACTTCGATACCGTAATTTTGCCGATAGGTGATGGTGTGGCCATTAGTAAACATAGAGGTGACAAAAATGAAAAAGCCTGAATTACTTGTGACTCCGACAAGTGTCGATCATATGACAGAACTCATCGATGCTGGCGCTGACGCCTTCGTCATTGGCGAACAACGTTATGCGCTTAGGCTGGCAGGGGAGTTCAAACGTGAAGATGTGGAGAAGGCGATTGAGCTTGCACATGCCGCGGGCAAGAAAGTGTACGTATCGATGAACGCCATTTTCCATAATGAAAAAGTGGACGAGCTTGAAGGGTACGTCACATTCCTTAAAGAGGCTGGTGCCGACCGGATCATATTCGGTGATCCCGCAGTCTTGATGGCTGTCCGTGCTGTCGCACCTGATATGCCCCTGCACTGGAATACAGAGATGACGGTAACGAACTGGTACACATGTAATTACTGGGGGAAACGCGGTGCTGTCCGTGCCGTTGCTGCCCGTGAGATAAGTCTGGACGAGATAGTGGAAATGAAGGAAAATGCCGAAGTGGAGATTGAAGTCCAAGTGCATGGCATGACATGCATGTTCCAATCGAAGCGTACGCTCCTTGGTAATTACTTTGAATACCAAGGCAAGGCATTGGAAGTGGAAAATCGGAAGGAACAGCGAAATATGTTCTTGCATGATAAGGAACGTGAAAATAAATATCCGATTTATGAAGATGAGAATGGTACACATATCATGAGTCCGAATGATATGTGCATGATCGATGAACTGCAGGAATTGATTGAAGCGGAAATCGATTCACTGAAAATCGAAGGATTATTACAAACACCGGAATATATCATTGAAATGACAAAGTTATATCGGGAAGCGATTGACGTATGTGCTGAAGACCCTGACCGCTATGATGATGTGAAAGCGGAACTTTTTGAAAAAGTCAAAGCGGTTCAGCCGGATAACCGTGAGTTGGATACCGGGTTCTTCTTTAAAGAATCGGTTTATTAAAGAAAAGGGTAAGAGAAAGAGGAGGAATAGCCTTGAATGCTATTGCTGATAAAATTTCCAAGATCGTTGATGGAAAGAGAGTCATTGTAAAAAAACCGGAATTGCTGGCTCCGGCCGGCAACCTTGAAAAGTTAAAAATTGCCGTCCATTACGGCGCGGATGCCGTGTTCATTGGCGGCCAGGAATATGGTCTTCGTTCCAATGCAGGCAACTTCACGTTTGAGGAAATGAAGGAAGGCGTCGAATTCGCTAATAAGTATGGTGCTAAAGTATATGTAACAACCAATATCTTCGCACATAATGAAAATATCGATGGTCTGGATGAATACCTGGAAGGTCTTCAGGAGGCTGGGGTTCATGGTATCATCGTCGCCGATCCATTAATCATCGAAACATGTAAAAGGGTCGCTCCGAACGTCGAGATCCATTTAAGCACGCAGCAATCGCTGTCGAACTGGAAGGCTGTTCAGTATTGGAAAGAGGAAGGCTTGGAGCGTGTCGTTTTGGCACGTGAGACGAGTGCTGATGAAATCCGTGAAATGAAGGAGAAGGTCGATATCGAAATCGAGGCTTTCGTTCATGGGGCCATGTGCATTGCCTATTCTGGACGCTGCACCCTTTCGAACCATATGACGGCGCGTGATTCGAACCGCGGCGGCTGCTGTCAGTCTTGCCGTTGGGATTATGATTTATATGAGTTGGATCAAGACGGGGAAAAGGCTTTATTCGATAAAGAAGATGCCCCATTCGCAATGAGTCCGAAAGACTTGAAGCTGATTGAATCACTGCCAGGCATGATTGAAATTGGCATAGACAGCTTAAAAGTCGAAGGCAGAATGAAATCGATTCATTATATTGCAACAGTTGTCAGCGTCTATCGTAAAGTGATTGATGCGTATTGTGCCGATCCTGACCATTTCAAGGTTAAACAAGAATGGCTGGAAGAGCTTGATAAATGTGCGAATCGTGAGACGGCATCATCGTTCATGGAAGGGGAAATTCCTGGGTATAAACAGCAAATGTTCGGGAATCATACCGTAAAGACTCGCTTCGACTTCGCAGGATTGGTGCTTGATTACAACGAGGAAACTAAAATCGTTACCATGCAGCAGCGTAATTTCTTCAAGCCCGGGGATGAAGTGGAGTTTTTTGGACCGGAAATCGAAAACTTCACTCAAAAAATCGGTACGATCTGGGATGAGTCAGGTAAGGAGCTGGAGGCAGCCCGCCATCCGCTACAAATTGTCCGCATTCAAGTAGATAATAGAGTTCATGTGAACAATATGATGCGGAAGGAGAATTGATATGACAAGAAAGAAACCAGTGGTCATCGGAGTTACCGGAGGGTCGGGATCAGGTAAAACAAGTGTTACCCGTTCCATTTTTGAATTCTTTCAAGGACATTCCATCTTGATGATCGAACAAGATTATTACTATAAAGATCAAAGTCATCTGCCTTTTGAAGAGCGCTTGAAAACGAACTATGATCATCCGCTTGCATTTGATAATGATTTGCTAATCGATCACATTAACGCATTGCTGCGCTATGAAACGATAGAAAAACCCGTTTATGATTATTCGATCCATACGCGTTCAGAAGAAGTCATCACAGTGGAGCCCCAGGATGTCATCATCCTTGAAGGGATTCTTGTGCTGGAGGATGAGCGCCTCCGGGACCTGATGGATATGAAGCTTTATGTTGATACGGACGCAGACTTGCGGATCCTTCGTCGGATGACCCGTGATATTAAAGAACGCGGCCGTTCCATAGATTCCGTCATCGAGCAATACATCAGTGTCGTCCGTCCGATGCATAATCAGTTCATAGAACCGACGAAGCGTTATGCTGACATCATCATTCCAGAAGGCGGTCAGAACCATGTGGCGATTGACCTTATGGTGACAAAAATTCAAACAATCCTTGAACAAAAGTCTTTTTTGTAATAACATAGCATAAATAATGATAGGTGCCATTTTCCTCCGTTTATTTAAATAATCCCATTTATTTATTGGGAAAGACTGGACAAATGTTGGAAAACGCAATACTCTATTCTTGATACAGAACGAACCGGCTGTTCACCGCAGTCGGTTTATATACTAAGGAACGGATTGTTTCCTAGTATCGAAGCGCGTACTTTTTAAGTCGCGCAATTATATATTTTGACTCGATTTCAGGGTTAAGCACTATATAGTACATAAACTTGTCACAGCGAAAGCTTGCTGTAAAGAATTTGAAGGAGTGAAGGGTTTTGGCAATTGAAAAAGAATATCCAATGACTAAAGAAGGTAAGTTAAAGCTTGAACAGGAACTGGAACAGTTAAAAACGGTTAAACGTAAAGAAGTGGTGGAAAGAATCAAAATCGCCCGCAGTTTTGGGGACCTTTCCGAGAACTCAGAGTACGATTCCGCAAAAGAAGAGCAGGCTTTCGTTGAAGGACGCATTACAACAATCGAAAACATGATCCGCAATGCAAAAATCATTGAGGGCGATGATTCGAATACAGATACAGTTTCTCTAGGGAAGTCGGTAACATTCGTGGAACTTCCAAATGGAGACGAAGAAACGTATTCCATCGTAGGAAGCGTTGAGGCAGACCCATTCGAAGGGAAAATCTCCAATGATTCCCCGATCGCGAAAAGCCTGATGGGGAAAAGGGTCGGCGACAAGGTATCGATCATGACACCTGGCGGCGAAATGAGCGTGAAGATTGTATCCATCGACTAAATAAAAGCAAAAGAGGGTGTCCATGGGGCATCCTTTTTTTTATCGAAAATGTGCCGCGTTAAATTTGTTCATAATTGTTTAAAAATTCGCACCTCGTCAACAATGGTTACGAGGTGTATTTTATGAAAAAGAAACGAATGAGGTTGCTGGCTGTTTTTTTGACCACTGTCATGCTGATGCTCATAGGCAGGCTTGCGTACATCCAACTTGTATCGACAGAATCTTTTTCAAAGCATGATGTGAACCTGTTAGAAGCAAGCGTGAATCAGCGTTCACAGATAGTAAAGATTGATGATGGACGCGGAAAGTTTTATGACAGAAATGGAGAACCGCTTGCACATGAAGAAATCCCGACGCTCGTCCTATTTCCATTTTTAAAAAAAATGACATGGCCCATAGATGAAGTGGCCTCGATAATAGGCAAATCGGAAGCGGAGTTAAAACGGGCGATAGAACAAGCGGATGAACCATTCGTATTTGGCGGGGATGAACCGATAGAGTTGACGTCCAGCCAATCGAAGGCAATCAATGAATTGAAGATTCCCGGGGTTTTTGCCGTGAATGAGAAATTATATCCTGATCAAACCCCTGCAGCGCAATTGATCGGAACGACGAATATATCGGATGCGGAAAAGAAAAAACGTTATCCGGACATGAATTTATCTCCTGAAACGAAAATAGGCAATACGGGGTTGCAAAGGACCTTCGATGAGTTCTTGCTTTCCGCTGGGGAATCCAAGCTCGTTTTTCATGTGGACGCCAGTGGAGGCCCGATGTTCGGTGTCGATGTTAAATATGTGGAACCTGCAAATCCGCTTTACCCGGTGAAGGTGGTGACGACGATCGATAAAGAAATTCAGGAGAAAGCGGAGAAGCTCGTCGATGAACGCGGGATAAAAAAAGGCGGTCTCGTACTGATCGATATCGAAAAAAGTGAAATCGTCGCAATGGTCTCACGTCCGGCGCTTAATATAAAAGATCCGAATGGCGAAGGGGCCGTCAATATGATGCTGACTCAAAAAACGCCGGGTTCCGTCTTTAAAACGGTCACGGCAGCAGCTGCCATCGATTATGAAGCGGCCAGTCCCACCAGGACATTCAATTGTAATTTGACGATAGACGGCAAAACGGATAAACAGAGGGAACTGGGCACGCTGAATTTTGAAAATAGCTTTGCCCAGAGCTGCAACAGGACGTTTGCCGAATTGTCACAGGAAATAGCAGTGAAGGATCCGGAATTTTTGGACAAATATGCAAAAATGTTAGGGCTTGTTGGTGAATCGGGCTGGCAAGGGGATGTCTATCACACGGAAGTGACGCAATTGCATCATGAACAAACCGGGAAGGTCTGGCATGATGACGATTTAAAAAAAGATCCTAAAATGATTGCCAAAACAGCAATTGGCCAGCAGGATGTCCAAACGACACCGCTCGCGATAGCGAATATGATGGCAACGATTGCCCGCGGCGGCAAGAAGGAACAGGTCAAAGCCGTTTCCAAAGTCGAATTTAACAATAGTACGACCGTAGTCGATTTTCCGAATCAAAGTATTGGCGGCGAGACACTGTCTCCTTATACAACGATGAAGATGCAGCATCTTCTTAGGAAGGTCGTGACGGAAGAGAAAGGGACGGGCGCTTCCTTGAGGGATTTGCCTGTGGAGGTCGCTGGCAAGTCTGGAACTGCTCAGACCAATATCGAAAAAGGGCAGCTGAATAAATGGTTTGCGGGCTACTTTCCATATAAAAATCCCAAATATGCTCTTGTTACCGTAAGTTTTGAAACGAAGGAAAACAGTTCCAGCATGACGCCCCTTTTTTCAGATATTGTAAAAGTCCTGTACTCCAAGGACCAGGACAAAAACGAGAATTGACGAAAAGTGTAGGAAACCCTTCCCTTCTATCTCGGGCTAAATCATGTTAAAATGAGGCAGTAAGAAATGGTAAGGGAGGAATGGACCTTGGGCTCACGTTTCAATCAGAGAGATCAAAAAAGAAAAGTAAATAAAATATATAATATTGCAATCACCATCGTTTCCATTTTAATCGTCATTGTCGCAGTCTCGATTTTCTTAAGTGATGATGGCACGGATTCAAAAAAAGCCACGACTGAACCAAAGCAAATCGCCGATACAGATTCGGGGAAAGTAGCGGACAAGCCTGCTGGCAAAGAAGAAGAAACGGATTCTGAGAAGGAAGACGCAGTAGGAGATAGTAAAGCAAAAGAAGAAGATGCAGGAGAAGAAGACAGTAAAGCAACAGAGGAAGATGCAGAAGATAAGGCTGAAGATGGTGCAAATCCAGAAAAAGCAGGAGATGCCGAACTTGTGGAAGTGGACGGCAGCGGCGATGGCAATGTTGCGTCTACATATACGAGTGAGGGCTGGAAACCAGTTGGAACTCAGCAATCCGGGGAGCACACTACAAGCTTCGAAAAGGGCTCGGTCGATTGGAATGAAATGAGTAAAGCCATAGCAAGCGGGGCTGGAATCGATGAAGGCAGCATGAAGCTATGGTGGCTGCAAAACGGGGGTTCGCCCAGCACGGCAATCGGTACGGTTTCTGAAGGAGATAATCCTAAAACCTACCGCGTTTATATTGAATGGGTGGACGGATCAGGTTGGAAACCTGTAAAAGTCGAAGAGCTGAAGACAAACGATAAAAGGTAATGGTCAAAAATTTATATAAGAAAACCCCCGAAAGGAATTTCACTTTCGGGGGTTTTTCATGGTGATCACTTTTTTGCTTTAAAGTGGACGACTGCACTATAAAAACGTCTGCCTTCTTCACTTACATACATTTGGTGTGACACGGATTCCACCTGAAGCATGATTGCTTTATTGATTTCAATTTGTGATTGGATTTTTTCTTCAAGATTCTTAATGCTCTCTGCCTCGAAAAATTCTATTTTATCTTCGAATAAGTTTAAGTCGAGTTGAAAACTCATGACTGTTCCCCTCCAACATTCAGATACTGATAGTTTAACACCATTTTGGCCGAATCTGAACCGGTTGAATGATTTGCCTAAAAACAAGAACTGTTTCTGTGTCCATTTCATATTATGCTTATAGGTTTTATTATCTTATCATAAAAGGTGATTAAAAATGGGCAGAGAATTTATAGATTTATTTGAAGAGTGGTCGAAATCGTATGATGATACCGTTGGTGGACACGATATTGAGTATCAAGAGGTATTTAAACATTATGATAGTATATTGGACAGCGTCACGGATCGGGCTCATGGCCATGTGCTGGAGTTCGGAGTAGGTACCGGGAATTTGACGGAAAGGCTTTTGAAGAAAGGCCTGAAGGTATCGGGAATAGAACCTTCACCTGCGATGAGGGAAATAGCGGTAAGCAAGCTGGACGGAAGAACAGAAGTTGTGGATGGCGATTTCATCGATTTTCCGAAGCCGGAACAGGTTGATTCGATCGTGAGTACGTACGCGTTTCATCATTTAACCGATGAAGAAAAAGAAAAAGCTATAGCCAACTATGGAAAGTTACTGAATACTGGTGGTAAAATAGTGTTTGCGGATACGATGTATCAATCAAGGGAAGCGCATGAACAAGCGATTCAAGATGCAAGGCAGGCAGGCTTTCATAATTTGGCAAACGATTTGCAAACCGAATATTATACTACGATTCCTTTTTTGGGAAAAGTGCTTGAAGCAAACGGATATAAGGTGAACTTCGAGCGCTGCAATCAATTTGTCTGGATTATGGAGGCTGAAAAATTATAGGAAGAGGTTTTTACTAATGAAGGTAGCCATAATCGGAGCAATGGAAGAAGAAGTTACGATTTTACGTGATAAATTGGAAGGTTTGGAGCAGGTGACCATTGCCGGTTCCGAGTTCAATACAGGCACATTGAATGGTGTCGAGGTCATTTTGCTTAAGTCGGGAATCGGTAAAGTGAATGCGGCAATGTCCACTGCGATCCTGTTAGAAAAATTCAAACCGGATGCGGTCATCAATACTGGCTCTGCCGGCGGTTATCATCCAGCACTTAATGTAGGGGATGTGGTCATATCCTCGGAAGTGCGCCATCATGATGTCGATGTGACGATTTTCGGATATGAATACGGTCAAGTCCCTCAGCTGCCTGCAGCTTTCACTCCGGATGAGAAGCTTTTCACGATAGCGGAAGAAGCAGCAAAAGAAATCGAGGATATACAAGTGGCAAAAGGGTTGATCGTGACGGGGGATTCTTTCATGAATGATCCTGACAGGGTTGAATTCGTCAGAGGGAAATTCTCCGATTTATACGCGGTGGAAATGGAAGCGGCAGCCATTGCACAGGTAGCCTTCCAATTCAAGACACCGTTTGTCATCATTCGTTCCCTTTCGGATATCGCTGGTAAGGAGTCCAATATTTCCTTTGATAAATTCCTGGAAACTGCGGCTCTCCATTCAGCGGCACTGATTTTGAAAATGGTTGAAAAAATGAAATGAATGGTAAGTGATCAGCGGAAGCCTTTCTGCTGATCATTCTTTATTGCATAATTCTCATTAAGTTGGTAGGATAACTATGAAAGGATGTCTAATATGAAAGTCTTTCAAAATATTCATGAGTTGATAGGGAAAACGCCGGTAATGGAAATCACCCATTTCCCGCTTCCGGATGAGGTCCGTATCTTTGCCAAACTGGAATACTTTAATCCGGGAGGCAGTGTGAAGGATCGGCTTGGTCAAGAACTGTTAGCCCAAGCATTACAGACAGGGAAGGTGAAAAAGGGCGGGACGATCATCGAACCGACTGCCGGAAATACTGGGATTGGCTTGGCGTTGGCTGCGATAAACAGTGGAGTGGACGTGATATTTTGCGTTCCGGAGAAATTCAGTGCCGAGAAACAGGAATTGATGCGTGCCCTTGGAGCGAATGTGGTCCAGACCCCGACAGAGGAAGGAATGACAGGGGCAATCGCAAAGGCTAAGGCGCTGCTGGGTGAAATTCCGGGATCATATTGTCCCCAGCAGTTCGCCAACCCATCCAATCCTGATGCATATTATAAAACGCTGGGACCTGAAATATGGGAACAGATGGAAGGCGATGTGGCTGTGTTTGTAGCCGGTTCCGGGACGGGCGGGACATTCATGGGAACATCGCGATATTTAAAAGAAAAGGACGCTGCTGTCAAAACGGTCATAGTCGAACCAGAAGGATCGATTTTAAACGGCGGCAAGGCAGGACCCCATAAAACAGAGGGGATCGGGATGGAATTTTTACCTGCCTATATGGATGAAAGGTATTTTGACCAAATCCATACGGTAAGCGATCTTGAAGCTTTCCATATGGTAAAGGAATTGGCGATTAAAGAAGGCCTCCTTGTCGGCAGTTCTTCAGGCGCGGCATTTGCAGCGGCCATGAAAGAAGCGGCAAAGGCCCCACGGGGGTCGAATATCGTCGTCATATTTCCGGATTCCAGTGAACGATACTTAAGCAAAAAAATTTATCAGGGAGGTATTTAAAATGAGAAAGAAAACACAATTGATCCATGGCGGCATTTTTGGTGATGAAAAAACAGGAGCGGTTTCGGTGCCGATTTATCAAGTGAGCACCTATAAACAGGATGGTCCGGGGAACCATCGGGGATATGAATATTCCCGTACGGGAAACCCAACCCGCCATGCCCTCGAAGAATTGATCAAGGATCTCGAAGAAGGAAAAAGAGGTTTCGCCTTCGGATCAGGAATGGCAGCGATGACCGCGGTTATGATGCTGTTCAGTCAAGGTGATCATGTATTGATGACAGATGACGTTTATGGAGGGTCTTTCCGGGTCATCACTAAAGTCCTTAACCGCTTCGGGGTGGAAGCTACGTTCATCAATACGAGTGACATCCACTCGATCGAAAAAGAGATAAAGGACAATACGAAGGCATTGTTCATTGAAACACCGACGAACCCATTATTGAAAATCACCGATCTGGAAGAAGTATCGAAAATAGCTAAAGAAAACGGTATCCTCACCATTGTGGATAATACCTTCAGTACGCCATACTGGCAAAATCCGCTTTCACTTGGAGCCGATATCGTGCTTCATAGCGCCACGAAGTACCTGGGGGGACACAGCGATGTTGTAGCGGGTCTTGTCGTGGTGAATGATGAGAATCTTGGCAATGACCTTCATTTCATCCAAAACTCTACAGGAGGCGTGCTAGGGCCTCAGGATTCATGGTTGCTTATGCGAGGCATTAAAACGCTGGGAATCAGGATGGAAGAACATGAAAAAAATACATCTGAAATCGTCCGTTTCCTATCCGGGCATAAAGACGTTTCGAAAATCTATTACCCAGGTCTTGAAAACCACCCAAATCATGATATTGCCAAAAAACAATCGCGTGGATTCGGCGGTATGGTTTCATTTGATGTCGGCAGTGCCGAAAAAGCCGAATCCGTTTTGAATAAAGTGAAACTCTTTACGCTTGCGGAAAGTCTGGGGGCAGTGGAGAGCTTAATTTCCATTCCGGCTTTGATGACACATGCTTCCATTCCGGCTGAGCGCCGTGCAGACCTTGGAATAACGGATGGGTTGATTCGTATTTCAGTAGGTCTGGAAGATGTTGAAGACTTATTGGAAGACTTGGAACAAGCGCTGCAAGGATAATCGGAGAAGGACCGCTTCATTGCTGACTGCCATTATTTACACCCCTGTCATTTGGAATAAATATGGTAGAATGAGATATCGATATCTTATAAGCTTGAAAGAAGGTGGAATGGCATGAAAAACCGCAAAAAACAAACGGTTGCATTGCTGCGTTCGAAAATGGTCGATTTTAAACAATTTGCGATCACTTTGTTATGTGTGGGTTCGTTCTTCTATTTAGGAACCATCCTTCCCTCTGGCGACAAAGCGATGATTGACACATATGTCTATATGGGAGCGACCATAACGTTCCTAGGCATGTCCATAGTTTTTTTCTCATTATCCAAAAAATACAAAAAGACCTTGGCCGAAATGGATGACCAAGAGTCTTTACAATAATAGAAGCAAACCTGATTCTTAATGGAATCAGGTTTTTTTACTAACGTTGTTTCCCAATAGGGGCAGATTTACCATACTACCTGCCTTTTTAGGTAATAATAGCCCTTGAAAATGGGGAAAAAGGTGGAAATTTCAAAAAAATAGGCAAAAGCCGTTTACAAATATTGAATTTGTGGATATACTTACCAGGTAATAAAAAATATTCCAAAGGAGGTCGAAGAAAATGACATTGCATCTATATGGAGTCGCCACTATTAGCCGGTCCGTTTCAATTGACAATCACATAACATTCGACCTGTGCCAAGCGGAATATTTCTAAAGCAATTTGGCTTTATTAATCATTCAGACATAGCGGCCGCAGGGAGAAGTGTTTTATCCTGCGGCCTTTTTATATTTTTTTAAAAATCCCGCAGGAGGACGTAACTTTCTGCGGCCTTTTTATGCCTTTTTGTTGGGCCGCTCCCTTAAAGGAGGTGATATTATGACACTGAATATGCTTTTTTTCACAATCACGATTAAAATGAAAAAAATGACTGCCGAGGAATGTTTGCAACAGGAGAGATTCCACAAGATTCGAGAAGAACATCTAGATAAGGCGTTGAAACATCGTCCTTTTTTCTAAAAATACGAGGTTGGTATTCCGTTCATAAAAAAAATTAAGAAAGGTGGAGGTTAATATGTTCAATTTGTTAAACGTAAGAGGAGAGAAGCGTTGCTATTGGCAGGAGAAGGATACCGGCTAACGCTGCCCGCGCATCCCAAGCCTTGTCATGGTTTGTATAAAAGGCCATTGGAAACATGAAAAAGTGAAGGTATGGTTAGTAATGGTTATGACGCTGCTTAACTAGGAACTGCAACGTTGGAAATGAATATGTAAATGGAAAAACTCGGCACTCGGGCCGAGTTTTTTCTTTGCCTGAATCAGCAGCACGGACCTGATCCTCCAAAACCACATCCGCATCCCGGCAGCCACCAAAACCCGAAAATGAGCAATAAAATCAGGAGGACAATAAACAGGCCATAACCAAAGCAGTAACCGGACCCTGCATAACAAGGCGCGGGAGCCGGATAACCATAGCTGCATCCGTATGGTCCATAGTTATATCCCATCGAAAAACCCCCTTTCCCTAAAAAATCCCCTATTATTATATGAACATTTTCTTCGTTCGTTTGGGAATCCATCCAGGCTGGTTTGAACATTCAACACTTTCATCATTTCTTTTAGTGGGACAGACACGAACAAGCCCACTGCTGCATAGGTATGAATAGGGAGCCAAAGAAACGGGGGATGAAACCAATGCCCGGAATACTTACAGTTGTCGGTTATATTATCAAAGAATTTTACTTATTCGTTTCCTATGTGAAAAACAACGCTTTTCCCCAGCCCTTGTCATCTCAGGATGAAAAGAGATATCTGAAGCTAATGAGCGAGGGAGACGGTGATGCCCGTAACATCCTGATCGAACATAATCTCAGACTTGTTGCCCATATCGTCAAGAAATTCGAAAATACGGGCGAAGATACTGAAGATTTGATTTCGATTGGGACAATTGGTTTGATAAAGGCCATTGAGAGTTATTCGGATGGGAAGGGTACGAAGCTGGCCACATATGCGGCGCGATGCATTGAGAATGAGATCTTGATGCATTTACGGGCGACAAAGAAAACGAAGAAAGATATTTCCCTGCATGATCCGATCGGTCAAGATAAAGAAGGGAATGAAATCAGTTTAATCGATGTACTGAAATCGGAATCGGAAGATGTCATCGATACGATTCAGCTCAATATGGAAATTGAAAAAGTGAAAAAGTATATTGATATTTTGGATGAACGCGAAAAGGAAGTCATTGTAGGCAGGTTCGGACTGGATTTGAAAAAGGAAAAAACCCAGAGGGAAATCGCCAAAGAGCTTGGCATTTCCCGCAGTTATGTATCGAGGATTGAAAAACGTGCCTTAATGAAAATGTTCCACGAATTTTACAGAGCAGAAAAAGAGAAGGAAAAGAAAGCCAAAGGATAGGAATTGTAAAAGGCAAAGAGAGTGCGGGAAAATATCCCCGCACTCATTTTTTAATATTTATTTCTGATCATATCTGCAAAAGCGTGATAAATCTCGATTCCCTGAAAAAGGAACATGCGTGAAGCGGTTAAAGATAAGACCCCTATCATAATAAAGCGAAACCACATATGAATCACTCCTCCATTTTAATTTTTATAAAATGTCAGAGCGTAAGGCTACGTAATTCGCCTGGAAAAAAACCGGACCGAGATACCGCCGGCGAAGATTTGAGTGAAAATAAAGAAAACTTAAAATCGAAAATTCGAAAAAGATAATAATGGTAAGAGACTGCCAGGAACTCAAGGAAGGCACGAAAGGCTGTTTCTTGTCGGCCTTATCCCAATGGTGCGCATCGGTATGTTCCTCAATGTTTAGCTGCTGTGCATGATGATGGAACTGTATAGGCAGTGTCCAAAGGAGCAGGATGATGGCAGACATGTGAATAAAGAATTTCATATGAATCAACCACCCCTTTCCCAAGAATATATTCATCATAACATGCTTTTAATCCGGGATATAGAAAAATGTTCCGGAAAAATACTGAAAATTCCTTTTAATTAGAAAAATGTTGGCTTTACCTCTATAATGGGATTAGTGATAAAAAGGGGGCAAAGCATGATGGGATATTCTTTGACGTGGGATTTGGATATCTTTTTTAAAGGAGGAAGCTCTTCTAAGGAGTTCCTGATTTTTTTAGATGAAATCAACGACGAGGTAAAAGAATTAGACCGAATTGTAAGCAATATCAATCCAGAAGGAAATGATGAGAGCCGTTTAATCCAGGCATTTGATCTTTTTAAAAATACCAATATGAAATCCACGCAGGCAAGTGCATTCATCGGCTGCCTTGAAGCTCAAAATGCACAGGATAAAAAGGCTGGTCAGCTGCGGATCAAACAAATGAAGATAGTCGCTTCACTAAAAATGGTGTTAAGTAAGCTGGATGAAAAGTTGATACAGCTTGATGATGCTTTCTTTAAAAAAATTCTCGAAAAAGAACCATTGAATGAATTGAAATTCGTATTGAATGAACGGCGGGAAAAGGCAAAGGAAAAGCTTTCCGTGAAGGAAGAATCATTAATCACTCAATTGGCCATGGACGGTTTCGAAGGTTGGAGCCAAATGTACGATACGATCGTCGGTTCAATGACCATCCCTTATAAAGGTGAAAAGCTTTCTGTAGGCCAAGCGGCGAATAAATTTTCCGATCCTGATGAAAGGAACCGGAAAGAATTATTTACTGCGTGGGAACAGGCTTGGGAGGGGAAAAGTGACCTTTTTGCCCGGACTTTGAACCACTTGGCCGGATTTCGTCTCAGTGTGAATGAAAAACGGGGCTGGGATGATATTTTGAAAGAGCCTCTTGAAATAGGGAGGATGAAAAAAGAAACCCTCGAGAGCATGTGGAATGTAATCGCCGATCATAAGGAGCCGCTTGTGAGGTTTTTAGAAAGGAAAGCGGAGTTACTGGATTTGGATAAATTAAGTTGGGCGGATTTGGATGCACCGCTCGCTGTTACAGCAGAGACCAAAGTAATGGATTATCAAGAAGGTGCAGACTTCATCATACAGCAATTCTCTAAGTTCGGCTCTCAATTAGCAAACTTCACCCAAAAAGCTTTTAAAGACAGCTGGATTGAAGCGGAGGACAGACCAGGTAAGAGACCAGGCGGTTTTTGCACCGGCTTTCCATTAAATAAGCAGTCAAGAATCTTCATGACGTATTCGGGCACCCCATCCAATGTATCGACATTGGCCCATGAATTGGGACATGCATTCCATTCATATGCGATGAGGGAGATCCATCCATTGAATCGGTCATATGCCATGAACGTTGCTGAAACCGCTTCTACTTTTGCTGAAATGGTCGTTGCGGATGCAGCTGTGAAGGAAGCTGCCAGTGAGGAAGAAAAGCTGGTGCTTTTAGAAGATAAAATTCAGCGATCCGTGGCATTATTGATGAATATCCATGCCCGCTACTTATTCGAAACAAGGTTTTATGATGAGAGAAAACAAGGGTATGTCAGTGCCGAACGGTTGAATGAACTGATGGTCGATGCACAAAAAGAAGCTTATGGCGATGCTTTAAGTGATTATAATCCAACATTCTGGGCTTCAAAGCTCCATTTTTATATTACAGGTGTACCATTTTATAATTTTCCGTACACATTCGGATACTTATTCTCATTAGGCATATACGCGAATGCCCTGAAAGAACCAGCAGGATTCGAAGAAAAATATATCGCTCTATTGAAGGATACCGGTTCCATGAAGGTCGAGGATTTGGCTGAGAAACATTTAGGCGTCGATTTGAAGACCCGGGATTTTTGGGAAGAAGCAGTCAATGCCTGTATGGAGGATGTAGAAGAATTCTTGCGCTTGACCGACCCACTGGTCCGAAAAGCTTGAAATGGGTTTTCGGAGGGAATATGAATGAAAAAAGCGGATGTCCGGTATAGGGCATCCGCCTTTCTTATTTAAACTTTTTTCAGTTTAAATGGACTGACCATAAGTAATGATAATATAATCATGAGGGATAAAAAAAAGACCGGATGGAAATACGGGATGGCTAGATAACTTAAAGTAGCGATGCAGCCCGCAACTGTAATTGGCACTCCTGTAAAATATCCATTGCTTTCACTTATATTGAAGCGGGCGAGACGAAATGCGCCACAGCCAATATAGAAAACCGTGAACAGTGTGCCAGGTGCTCCGAATTCTATTAATATTCCTTGGTATAATAATAGAGCTGGTGCGACTCCAAAGGATATGATGTCACACATCGAGTCAAGTTGCTTACCCAATTCCGATTCAATGTTGAATTTCCGAGCAACCATACCGTCAAAGCGATCTGCAAGGGCAGCCAGGAAAATTAATAACAGGCTTAAATTCAATTGGCCGTGCATTACGGCAATTATCGCAAATCCACCAAGGGATAAATTAATTAAAGTAAGTATATTTGCTGTTTGTGCTTTCAATTTTTTAATGGATTGATCTAGGGCGTGTAATAAAAACATCTTTTCACTCCTTTCAAATGAAACAAATTAAAACAAAATATAGTAAACACAAGTATTTATTATATAATAATATTTTATTTAACACAATTTATGCAAGAGATTTTAGAATAATTTTACAATTTGGAGTGGGTTTATTTGTTTCAGTCTTTGTATCGCATTCTTATTGAACTGACGAATGGTCAGTATTCATCTGGTTTATTAAAGCATTTTAGCCAATCTCGTTGGAGCAGGCCCTTAATTTTACTATATGTAAAAACATTTAATCTTAATCAACAGGAATTTGGTAAGGAGGTAAAAGCTTATACGAACCTGCACGAGCTATTTACCAGGCAGTTAAAGGCGGATGCCAGGCCAATTACGGCAATTCCTTCTGCGGTAGCTTGTCCTGTGGACGGTGTTCTTGAGGATTCAGGGGAGATACACGCTGATAAAAATATCGTCGTTAAGGGAAAGGTATATTCAATGGAGGAAATGCTCGGGGATGAGCTTTTTTTGGAAAAGTACTTAGGGGGCAAATATCTCGTGCTATACTTAAGCCCGAGTCATTACCATAGGATCCATGCACCAATAAAGGGTTCCGTGGTCAAACGCTGGACCCTTGGAAGGAAATCGTATCCCGTTAATAAATGGGGGATGAAATATGGAAAAGAGCCTTTATCAAAAAATTACCGGACAATAACTGAACTTCAAAATGAAGCGGGAAGTCTGGCAATGGTGAAAGTCGGGGCCATGTTCATAAATTCGATCGTCATTACTGATGAATCGGATGAATTGGAAAAAGGACAGGAATTTTCTTATTTCAGCTTTGGGTCCACAGTGGTGCTTCTTTTTGAAAAAGGGAGTTTTGAACTTGAAGGAAACATATCAATTCCCGCAGATGTCCGTGTTGGTGAAACAATCGGATTCATGAGGGCCGTCTAACTTCAAATGAAAATAAGAGGCTGACATTTGATGTCAGCCTATGTATTTCATATTAAAATATTGATCGGATTTTATGTGTCAGGGATCTTCGATGAATTTCCGTTTCTATGAGGCGGATGAAATCGGTACTCAACTTTAAATTCTGTGCTTTAAAATAGGATTCAAGCAACAGGTCATCAGATAGTTTTTGCATCAGAACGCCATTTGCGGCTGCTCACCTCCAGTAGGAATTGCGGGGAATAATTTGGTGCTTACTTGCATATATTGATAAGTCTTCCTTGATGTACCCCTACTGTATCAGAAATAAACGTGGAGAACAATCGTTCTGTTATCCACAGTTGAAAGTGGATAACTTGTGGTTAAGTTGTTTACAAGGTAGGCGAAATGGTGCACATCAGTATGGAAAATGTTAGTAAAGTTATCCACAGGTTGAATAAATGAAATTTTTGTCGAAATCTTTTATGAATAATTAGTTCTTTTGTTCTGGTCAGACTGCAAATTTCCCATTATTTAATGAAAAATGCCTTTCCATATCAGAAAACATACATTATGATGTTTCTTTACCGACAGCCCTTCTTTCCTAATTTTTTTTGAAAGTGTGCTGAAAATTCGATATGATGGAGACGGTAAATTTTAACGAAAATATAGAGGTGTCAATATGCTTAAATTATTTTTGCCGAGTGAACATGTTAAAAGCATTTTTAATATAGATCCTCAAGAATTGAAAAAAAGAGGGATTAAGGGAGTCATTACCGATTTGGATAATACTCTCGTTGAATGGGACAGGCCAACTGCCACCCCCGATTTAATCAAATGGTTCGACAATATGCGGGATCATGGGATTTTAGTGACGATTGTGTCCAATAATAATGAAAATCGGGTTCGGGCTTTTTCCGATCCGCTTCACATTCCGTTTATCTTCCAGGCCAGAAAACCGATGGCAAGAGCTTTCCATAAGGCCCGTAAGGCAATGGGGTTGAAATTGGAAGAAACGGTGGTAATCGGCGATCAGTTATTGACGGATGTATTGGGAGGGAACAGAGGCGGGTTTCATACGATCTTAGTGCTCCCAGTGGCACAAACCGACGAATTCAGAACAAGGATCAATCGTTATTTTGAAAGAAAGATCATGGCGTTTTTTAAACGAAAAGGAATGATAGAATGGGAGGATCACAATTGAACAATCATCAAGAATTAGTGTGCATCGGCTGCGGTGTGAAGGTCCAGACTGAAGATCCGAAGGAATTGGGCTTTGCCCCTAAATCAGCTCTGGAAAAGGAGACCATCGTTTGTCAGCGCTGCTTTAAATTGAAACATTATAACGAAGTTCAGGATGTTTCCTTAACAGACGATGACTTCCTGAAAATCTTGAATAAAGTAGGCGAAACCGACTCTTTAATCGTCAAAATCGTCGATATTTTTGATTTCAATGGAAGCTGGCTGCCTGGCCTGCATCGATTTGTAGGAAGAAATGATGTTCTTCTGATCGGAAATAAGGTTGATTTATTGCCTAAATCCGTAAAACCGAACAAATTGATCAATTGGATGAAGCAATCGTCCAAGGAATTGGGTCTTAACCCGGTGGATGTCCTGCTTGTCAGTGCGGAAAAGGGAAAGCACATACTTGAAGCGGCTGATGCGATTGAGCGGTATCGGAGAGGTAAAGATGTCTATGTAGTGGGTTGTACGAATGTAGGGAAATCGACTTTCATCAACCGTCTTATAAAAGAAGTGAGCGGGGAAGGTGATATCATCACGACTTCCCACTTCCCTGGGACTACCTTGGATATGATCGAAATTCCTTTGGATGATGGACAGGCATTGATCGATACACCGGGAATCATTAATCATCATCAAATGGCTCACTATGTGGACAAACGGGACTTCAAGGTGATTATGCCGAAAAAGGAAATCAAGCCGAGAGTGTACCAACTGAATGAAGCGCAGACGCTATTTTTCGGAGGGTTGGCCCGGTTGGACTATGTCTCAGGCGGAAGGCGTTCATTGACTTGCTACCTTTCGAATGAATTGAATATTCACCGTACAAAACTCGAAAAAGCCGATGAATTGTATAAGAACCATGCCGGGGAATTACTGACGCCCCCACGGCCTGAACAAATCGAGGAGTTTCCGAAGCTGATTCCACATGAGTTCTCCTTGAAAGATGGTAAAATGGATATTGTGTTTTCTGGTCTTGGCTGGGTGACGGTCAATGAGCCGGGAGCGAAAATCGTTGCACATGTTCCAAAGGGCGTCAATGTGATCGTTCGCAAATCATTAATCTAAATATAGGGGTCGTCAAGTCTATGAAAAAGATATATGGGGTAATGGGAGATCCAATTGCACATTCGATGTCACCGGACATTCATAATGATGCATTTGAAAAAGAAAATATAGAAGCGGTTTATCATCATTTTCATGTGACGAAAGAAGGTTTGAACGATGCCGTGAAAGGCATGAAAGCCCTTGGTATAGAAGGGTTTAACATCACGATTCCTCATAAGACTTCAATCATTCCATTCCTTGATGAAGTGGATGAACTGGCCCTTGCAATCGGGGCTGTAAATACGGTTGTTAACAAAAATGGTCGGTTTATAGGGTATAATACAGACGGAAAAGGATTTTTCAAATCTTTATGCGATGAAATATCAAGTGACATCAAGGCTAAAAAAACGTTAGTGATCGGAGCGGGCGGTGCTGCGCGTGCGATTTATTTTACCCTTGTAAAAGAAGGGGTAAAGCAAGTTGATATTGCAAACCGGACAAAGGAAAGAGCGGCCCAGCTTGTTTCTGATTGCCCATATGATAAAGTATCGAAGGCACTCTCGATTATCGAAGCGGAAGAAAGCTTATCACAATATGATTTAATCATCCAAACGACTTCTTCTGGAATGAGCCCGGAATTGGATCATTCACCGTTAAAGGTCGACCAGCTTAAAACCGGTGCAATTGTCAGTGATATCATCTATAACCCCTTGCAAACCAAACTGCTTCGTGAAGCGGGGGAAAAAGGGGCGGAAACGCAAAATGGTTTGGGGATGTTCATCAACCAGGCTGCGCTCGCATTTGAGATATGGACAGGCATTATGCCGGATACAGCAAGAATGACAGATATTGTCTTGAACAAACTAGGAGGTAACACATGTTAACAGGAAAACAGAAAAGATTTTTACGATCAAAGGCCCATCACCTCAATCCAATTTTTCAAGTTGGTAAAGGCGGAGTCAATGATAATCTCATCAAGCAAATTGGTGAGGCGCTAGAAGTACGTGAATTAATCAAGGTCAGCATCCTTCAAAACTGTGAAGAGGACCGCGATGATGTGGGACTTTCTTTATCAAAAGGTGCACGGGCGGAATTGGTTCAGATTATCGGCAACACAATTGTGCTGTATAAAGAATCAAAAGAAAACAAACAACTTAAATTACCTTAAGGAACCTATCTATGAAAAAAATTGGAATTCTTGGCGGTACATTCAATCCTCCGCATATCGGGCATTTAATTATAGCGAATGAAGTGCTGGATGCCCTTGAGCTAGATGAAATCAGGTTCATGCCGAATCACGTTCCTCCGCATAAGGAAAAATCGGAGGAAGTAACCGATATGGACAGGCTGGCCATGTTGGAAAACGCGCTAGCCGGAAACCCATCTTTTTATATTGAGGGTATTGAAATTGAAAGAAAAGGCACATCTTATACGTATGACACAATAAAATTGCTGAAAGAACTAGAGCCAACCAATGAGTTCTATTTCATAATTGGCGCAGATATGATTGAGTACTTACCAAATTGGCACCGTATCGACGAGCTGGTGCATATGGTCAATTTCGTCGGTGTGAAGCGCCCTGGATATAACGAAAAGACCTTATACCCAATCACGATGGTGAAAGTCCCCCAGATGTTCATTTCATCTTCCATGATACGAAGGAAGTTAAGAACGGGGAAAACCGTGAAATATTTAATAGCAGATCCAGTGGTGAAGTATATTAAAGGGAATGGTTTATATGAATCGTGAGAAAGCATTGGCGCTGGTCAAAGAACAAATCACCGAGCGAAGGTACATTCATACATTGGGTGTGGTCGAGTCAGCGATTGAACTTGCTGAACGGTATGGTGCCGACGTCAAAAAAGCCGAACTGGCAGCCATTTTCCATGATTATGCAAAATTTCGTCCAAAAGAGGAAATGGAGCAAATAATAATCGCTGAAAAAATGGACCAGGCTCTACTTGAATACAATATGGAGCTGTGGCACGCTCCTGTCGGGGCTTATCTGGTGAAAAAGGAAGCTGGCATTCAGGACGCTGAAATCTTGGATGCGATTGCCTATCACACGTCTGGCAGGGTTGGCATGAGCCTATTGGATAAAGTCGTATACCTTGCTGACTATATTGAGCCGGGACGTTCTTTTCCCGGTGTCGATGAAGTCAGGCAGACGGCAAAGCAAAATTTGGATCATGCTGTCATTCAGGCTTTAAGGAATACAGTTGTTTTTTTAATGAAAAGGAATCAGGCAATTTACCCTGACACATTTAAGACATATAATGATTTGATCATAAATTTGAAGGAGAAGATGTAATGACTGAACGTGAACTTCTTGTAATTGCAGCAAAAGCGGCGGACGATAAAAGAGCGGAGGATATCGTGGCATTGAACATGCAAGGTATTTCCCTAGTAGCGGATTACTTTTTGATCTGCCACGGTAATTCTGAAAAACAAGTACAAGCAATAGCTCGTGAAATGAAGAGCAAAGCTGATGAATCAGGAATCAATGTAAAACGTCTTGAAGGTTTTGACGAGGCGAAATGGGTGCTTGTTGATCTTGGCGATGTAGTGGCCCACATTTTCCATAAAGATGAAAGAAATTACTATAATCTCGAACGTTTATGGGGAGATGCACCTTTTGAAGATCTAGAGAGTGAACTGACTTCATGACGTACGAACGCTTTGCCTATGTATACGATGAACTGATGAAGGACGCACCTTATGAAAAATGGCTGATGATCCTTACGGCGAAGCTGGAACAGTACGGAATTGGCGGCAGGAAAGTCCTGGATTTAGCGTGTGGAACCGGGGAAATGACTGTTGAATTGGCGCAACACGGATTCGAAGTCACCGGTGTGGATTTATCTGATGAAATGCTTCTTGTTGCTAATGAAAAAGCGGTTAAGCTTGGATTATCGATTCCGCTTTTCCAGCAGAATATGGCAGAACTCGAAGGACTTGGCCAATTTGATTGTGTCACGATTTTTTGTGATTCGCTGAACTACCTTCGTAATGAGGAAGATATAGCCAAGACGTTCAGCCGGGTTCATGAGCATTTGAAGGATGGCGGATTATTTTTGTTTGATGTCCATTCCATTTATAAAATGGAAGAAATCTTTCGTGATAATACGTTTGCTGTCAATGGTGAAGAAGTATCCTATATATGGGACTGCTTCCCAGGTGAAGAACCTTACAGTGTGGAACATGATTTAAGTTTTTTCGTAAGGGATGATGAAAGCGGTCTGTATGACCGTTTTGATGAGTTGCATTATCAACGGACCTATCCGGTTGAACAATATAAAAAGTGGTTGGAGCAAGCAGGTTTTACGGTTTCTGAAATTCTGGCGGACCTTGAAGAAGCACCGCTTGTAGCGGAAACCGAAAGAATCTTATTTGTAGCCAGTAAATGATAAAGAGGTCAAGAGCCCCCGTTCGTACATCTTACTGTACGAGCGGAGGTCTGACCTCTTCTTTTTTATACTTTCAGAAGGAGTTAAAGATATTGATTGCGAATATTAATAAGGATGGCCGAACTGCTCTTCAACTTCGTGAAGATCCTCTGCAAACTTTTCATGTGTCGCTTGAAAAAGATGATGGAACATTTCCCCGGTTTCCGCTTCTAAAACCTTGATCCCCTCACCTGTTATTCCACCCTTTACACAAACCTTTTCCTGTAAGGTCGGCAATGTATAAACCCCTTTACCGAGCAGTTCCCCTAAGCCAACCAGCATATTCTCAGTCAAAGTCGTAGCCGTTTCCTTATCTATCTTCGTCGTTTGGCAAGCCGCGTCAATAAAAGCTTGTGCTAAATAGCTGAAAAAGGCAGGACCGCAGCTGACGATATCGGAAGCTACCCGGGTGATATCATTTTCAATGATGACCGGTGCCGATATGGCAGAGGCCAAATCAAATAAAGCTGACACTTTCTCCTTACTGCAGCTATTGCTGAAGCTCAGTAACGATACCCCTGAACCCACACGGTTGGTTATGCTCGGGATAAAACGGGCACAAGGGGCGTTCACGGCGGATTCAAGCTGGGAGACTGAAAGCGGGCTTGTGATGGAAATAACCAGCTGATCCCTTTTTATATGATGTTTGATGTCCTGTAATAGGCTGTTAATTTGCAATGGTTTTACACAGAGAAAGATAAAGTCAGCTTGTTGGACGATTTCGGCTGCGCTTTCCGCAACTTTGATACCAGGGTGTTTTTCTTTCAGTAGCAATGCTTTGGCAAGCGTGCGATTTGTAATGATTAGATCCGCCGGATTCAATATTTTTGCCTCCAGCCATGCCTCGATTAAAATGGTTCCCATATTTCCGGTTCCGATAACACCGATTTTCTTCAATTCCGATCAACTCCTCTCACTTAAAGCGATTGATTCTCCTAGAAACACTATGTATTTTTAATCTGTCCTATGACAATGTATCGTGCGAAATCCAACAAGGAGGTAAAGAAATGGAAGCGATCCTAAAACGGAAATGGATGTTGGTAACTGTTGCCGTGGCATTTGTGGCAGCGGGCATTTACTTTTTTTTGCAACAAGGGGAGGGTCCGGCTGATACAGAAGATATCTTTGCCATTACTGCAAAAGATGCTGAAATTAAACAGAGTGAAGAGGAAACTCCTGCCGAACCTGAGATCATTAAAGTGGACGTTAAAGGAGCGGTCAAATCCCCAGGCCTATTCACTGCACAGGCAGGTGACCGGGTGATCGATTTGATTTCGGCTGCGGGGAGTTTTACGGACAAGGCTGATAAAGATAAAGTGAATTTTGCTCAAATCGTCGAAGACCAAATGGTCATTTATGTTCCGGAAATAGGTGAAGAAGACGAGGGGAAGTTGGAGAATATGCAAGTCGGGCCGTCTGGTGATGCCGTCTCTGGGAGGACATCAGGAGGACTGGTGAACTTGAATACAGCTACACAGGAAGAATTGGAAACCCTGACGGGAATTGGACCATCAAAAGCGAATGCAATCCTGGAATACAGGGAAACGGTAGGGAAATTCAAGGAGGTCGATGACTTGAAGAAGGTAACGGGAATCGGCGATAAAACATTTGAAAGGTTACGGGATTCCATTTCGGTTAAATGAATGATTGAATATGCTACACAAATGGCCAGGAAGAGGGTAAAATTGAAGAAAATCATTCTAGTGGTAAGGGGATAGGGATAGAACATGAACAGAATTAGTTGGGATCAATATTTCATGGCGCAAAGCCATTTATTAGCTTTAAGAAGCACATGTACACGCCTCACTGTAGGGGCGACCATCGTCAGGGACAACCGAATCATTGCGGGGGGATATAATGGGTCCATTGCGGGAGGGACGCATTGTATTGATGACGGCTGTTATGTAATTGATAATCATTGTATCAGAACGATACATGCAGAAATGAATGCACTTTTACAATGTGCGAAATTTGGGGTGCCCACTGATGGGGCAGAAATATATGTAACGCATTTTCCATGTCTTCAGTGCTGTAAATCACTCATCCAAGCTGGCATAAAGGCTGTTTATTATGCGGAAGATTACAAAAATCATCCATATGCCCTGGAATTATTCAAACAGGCTGGTGTCAAGACCGAGAAAGTTGAAGCAAAAGGGGCCATCGATGTTAATGGAAAACAAAAAAAGGACTTTGTATTTTCATTGCTGGCTCAGCTTGAACGAACAGACCTGACAAAAGAAGATTTAATGGAGTTGGAAAAGCGGGCCAATCAAATATTTGAAAATTAAAAAGGACGGGGGGCAGGCATGGCTAGACATCTTATCTTACTAGCCGTTTCGGCTACATTTGGTGTTACGGCCCATTCTTTTTTAAATGTAAGGCTGCTGATCATTATCTTTATTTTTCTCTGTTTCCTTTATTTTTCGGTGGGGTTAAGCGTGAAGGCCCTAAGTTATCATTTGGTGATCATGGGGATACTTTTAGGGGCTGCCTCCTTCTCTGATCACCGAAACAAAACAGCCTATCATGGTACGGAAAGCCGATTTATCATCACATTTACCGACGAACCGAATATAGATGGAAATTCGTTAAAAGGATTCGTGCGCGGTGAGAAAGGTGAACGGCTAGTGCTTCGTTATAAAATCACAACCGAATTGGAACAGGAAAAGCTGAGTCGGTTTCTGCGCATCGGTTTATCATGTCCGGCTCGAGGGACATTGCAAATTCCCGACAAAAACAGGAATGAAAACAGTTTCGATTACCAACGTTATCTTTTTCGCCAAGGCATCCATTGGATATTCAAAGCAGATTCCATTTCCTTTGAAGAATGCAAAAAGGCTGAAAATTCGATTCCGGTTTCGATTCGTAATTTGCGCCTGAAGGGAATTACGTATATTATGGAACGATTTCCAGAAGAATCAAGCGGTTTTGTCACAGCTCTCATATTCGGCGACCAGACATATATAGATGAAGGCGACCTTACTAATTACCAGCGGTTAGGGCTAGTTCACTTACTTGCGATTTCCGGTCTCCATGTCAGTTTTTTAACAGGGATGTTATTTTACTTCGGCATCAGGGTTGGGATTACACGGGAAAGAATGATGGTGGCCATCTTAATCTTCCTTCCGGTTTACATGTTACTATCAGGTGCAAGTCCATCTGTGGTGAGGTCCTGTTTAATGGCTATGCTTTTCTTTCTGCTCCTGTTATTCAAGAAGCGACTCTCTGCGGGTGCCGCAATCGGATTGACTTATATGGCATTATTGTTTTTTCAGCCTAACATGATCTATGATATAGGTTTTCAGCTTTCATTCGCAGTCACTTTCTCCATTATCATGTCTTCAAGCATTTTCTTACAATATCCTAAGAAAACAACGCAGCTATTCATCATCAGTTCCATCTGCCAATTGGCGGCCCTTCCGATTTTGCTTTTCCACTTTTTTGAAGTATCCTTTCTTGGCGTGTTTCTAAACGTATTGTATGTTCCGCTTTATTCCATCATATTGCTGCCGCTTTCGCTGATTTCCCTCCTTATTCATTTATTGCTGCCTCCCTTGGGGCAACCCCTCATATCATTATTGAATTTCACATTCGTACTATGCAATAAAGCCGCGGATGCAGCATCGGATTTGCCGCTGGCTTCCATTCCGTTTGGAAAACCACCTTTCATCATGATGGTATTACTTGTTATTTCCCTTTTAGGGTTATACCTGACTTGGGATATATCTTTTGAAAAAAGTAAAATCTGGTGCGGAATAATGATTGTCCTTTTGTTTTTTCAATATAATTTACAAAGGTTCTCTCCTTTTGGTGAAGTGCAGATCATCGACGTTGGACAAGGTGACTCCAATTTAATTATCCTGCCGTTCAATCGCGGCAATTATTTGATCGATACGGGTGGGCAAATTACATTTCCAATCGACACGTGGGCAAAAAAGCGAAAGAAGTTCAACACCGCGGATGATATCATCATTCCATTATTGAAAAGTAAGGGAATCCACCAATTGGACAAACTCATTTTAACCCATCCGGATGCAGATCATATGGGAAGTGCAAAAGAATTGATTGAGAATTTTAAAGTTGGGGAGATCATCATTGGAGGCTGGAGTGAAGAGCAATATAGGGATATGGATTTTGTGTCTGTGGCTAGAGATAAAAAAATGAAAATGACTGTACTGAGAAGGGGGGATAATTGGTTTGCTGGAGGAGCGCCGTTTGCTGTTCTCGGTCCATATAAGAAAGAGGAAAATAAGAATGATTCATCCATAGTTCTATTCACGGAGCTTGGGGGATTGTCTTGGTTATTAACCGGTGATATGGGAGAAGAAGGTGAAAGGGAATTATTGAGCACATTTCCGCAGTTGCAGGCGGATATCTTGAAGGTTGGACACCATGGCAGTAAAACTTCTTCTTCCGCGGCATTCCTTGAACAGATACAGGCGAAAGCGGCACTTATTTCAGTTGGAAAGGATAATCGCTACGGTCACCCTCATGGAGACGTAATTGCGAATCTTGAGAAAAGTGGCATAAAGGTGTTCAGGACGGACGAGGATGGTTCTATTATTTACAAGTATTACAAAAGCAGTGGAACCTTTCGGAAGATACTCCCATAGTATGTAGAAAATCAAAAAGAAAGAGACTGCAGCGGCAGCCTCCATCAGGAAAAATAAGTGCATGTAGTTAAAGAAATCAGGATCCGACAGCTTTAATGACGACAGCTATGGTGAACATGGCAGCGAAAAATACAAAAGAACCGATGAATCCTATAGCGGAATCAGCGACGTCATCTGTTTTTGACTGAACATTCTTTTCGAATTCGTTCATTATTTACCCCTCCTATTTCTGCTAATAGTATAAAACATTACCAAAAAAAAATCTACAGGCTTCATTCCTCATTTCCTTTACTGACAAGAGTTGACACAAATAGTTTGGATTTTTGAGGTCAAAATATAAGTACAAACAAAGCAAGCGAAAGAGAAAAGCTCATTTTTTGTTCTACATGAATACTCTACCCGCTTTCAAGGAAGATTACCCGGGCCTTTCTTGTAAGTGTTCATATAGATCCGGAACTAGCCCTTTTTAAGGGTTAGTTCCCTTTATAGCTTGTCAAATGGTCCATCCACCTATACCATTAGGGAAGAATACATAGTAAAGAGGCGGATTCTATTGGTATTAGATGTTTGGAAAAGTATAAAAAAAGGGCAATTCGCTCCAGTATACTTGTTATATGGAACAGAAGCCTATCTAATTAATGAAACGAAGCAGCTGTTGATCGAGAATGTCCTTCACGAAGATGAGATGGATTTTAACTTTGCTCAATTTGATTTAGAAGAGACGCCTGTTGAAACTGCGCTTGAAGATGTCGAAACCCTCCCGTTTATCGGGGAAAGGCGCCTTGTTTTCATGCAAAACCCATTTTTTTTGACAGCTGAAAAAACGAAGTCAAGAGTTGAGCATAATGTAAAAAGACTGGAAGCGTATTTGGCTGACCCGGTCCCTTATTCTATTGTCGTATTGACAGCACCTTATGAGAAACTGGATGAACGGAAAAAAATCACCAAGGAACTTAAGCGTAAGGCGGTTCTCGTTGAAGCGAAGAAGCTTGGTGATCATGAATTAAAGGGGTGGGTGAAGGAGAGGGTCGAAACTTCTTCAGTCCAAATAGATGAGCAAGCTATAGAGCTTTTACTTGAACTTGCAGGAACGAATCTGATGATGCTGACGAATGAACTGGATAAAATGGTGCTTTATGCAGAAGATGATAAACATATAACGGTGGGGATAGTGGAAAAGCTGGTCGCTAAATCCCTTGAACAGAATATCTTCACGCTTGTTGATCATGTGTTACAGCGAAAGATGGAGAGTGCCATGACGATACTGCACGATCTTCTCAGGCAGAATGAAGAACCCATCAAGATCTTGAGTGTCATTGCAGGCCAGGTCAGGCTCATGTATCAAGTGAAGGAGCTTTCCCGTCAGGGTTATAGCCAGCAAAAAATTGCGGGTCAACTGAAGGTGCACCCTTACCGGGTAAAGCTGGCACTTGAAAAGACGGGGAAATTCCAGGAACGCGAGCTGTTGAGCATCATGAACGATTTAGCGGAAGCGGATTATAAAATGAAGACCGGCCAAGCGGATAAGGCAATCACCCTTGAGCTGCTGCTTTTAAAAATTAGATGATAAAAAAGGTGACAGATATCCTGTCACCTTTTTTATGCAAAAAACGGCACAAAAAAAACGATCCGATTGGATCGTTTATTTTTTGTCATTATGCGTTAAGAGCGTTAAGTCTTTTCGCTAAACGAGATTTTTTACGGGCTGCCGCATTTTTATGGATTAATCCTTTAGATGCAGCTTTGTCTAATTTCACAGCAGCTGTTAAAAGAGCTTCTTTAGCAGCTTCAACGTTTTCACCAGCTAATGCAACTTCAGCGTTTTTCACTGTAGTACGCATAGTTGATCTAACAGTAATGTTATGAACGCGTTTTTTGTCGTTAATTTTCACACGTTTAATAGCAGATTTAATGTTTGGCATTCCGTTCACCTCCTACAAAGAAATCGAGATTATATGAACTCGACTTTTCAAATCCATATCAAATAGCACAAGTGATATTCTATCAGACTGCTCATAAATATGCAATACTTCAGATTGAGAATCGAAAAGGAATTATAATTTCGGGAATAAATTCATCTCGTCATCACTCATTGTACCAAAAAAATGAATAATAAAAAAGCAAAAATGACAGAATGTTTAAGAGAGACTATTGAAAATACTAGATTCGATACAATTCAAACATCAGGAGGCCGTTATGGAAAATAATTTGGACCTTAGTGAATACGGAATTCGTACAGATTTGGCGATAGAAGCAAAGGAAATTGCCCTTGAACATAAAGGTGTTGTAGAGGAAGTTGATGTATCTCGTATCGAAGGGGTCATTATCAAGGAAAAAGAAGTGGATGATCTGAAGGTATCCTTGGTCGAGGTCACGGCTGAGGGGGAAAAGGAAATCGGTAAGAAACAGGGCAGTTATTTGACCATCGAAGTGCAGGGCATCCGCCAGCAGGATACGGAAACGCAGCAACGGGTGGAAAAGGTGTTCGCCAACGAACTGGCTTACTTCTTGAAACGGAATAAGATCACCAAAGAAAGCAGCTGTTTGGTTGTCGGTCTTGGTAATTGGAATGTTACTCCCGATGCTCTGGGACCAGCAGTCGTTGAGAACCTTGTAGTCACAAGGCATTTGTTCGAATTGCAGCCGGAGTCCGTCAAGGAAGGCTATCGGCCGGTCAGTGCGATTTCCCCTGGTGTGATGGGGATTACGGGAATCGAGACGAGTGACATCATTAAAGGAGTCATCGAAAAAAGTAAACCTGATTTCCTGATCGTCGTTGACGCATTGGCTGCCCGTTCGATCGAACGGGTGAATTCCACGATCCAAATTACGGATACAGGCATCCATCCAGGGTCTGGTGTTGGAAATAAACGAAAGGAATTGAGCCAGGATACACTGGGAGTTCCTGTTATAGCAATTGGAATACCTACCGTCGTGGATGCCGTATCAATTGCCAGCGATACGATAGATTATATTTTGAAGCACTTTGGCAAGGAACTGAATGAAGGGGACAGACCATCACGATCGTTGGCACCCGCTGGATTCAGTTTCGGGAAGCGCACGAAGTTGACGGAAGAGGATATGCCAGGTGAAAAGGAGCGCCAAACCTTCTTGGGAATGATAGGTGTCCTCCCTGATGAAGAGAAACGGAAATTGATTTATGAAGTGCTGTCACCTCTTGGTCAAAATTTAATGGTTACACCGAAAGAAGTCGATGTTTTCATTGAGGATATGGCCAATTTGATAGCCAATGGTTTAAATGCAGCCTTGCATCATTCAATAAATCAGGATAATGCCGGCTACTACACCCGTTAAATCATTTTCAGTGCCCAAAAATGGTGTTCTACCCTTTCTAGCAAAGTCATAGGTATTAATAGACAAGCTATAGAGAGGGTGGAAGGATGAAAAGAAGAAATTCCCCAGGAATCATAACAGCCGTTCACGGATCAACAATAATAAAAACTTTTCTAGGTATTCTCGCCTTGCTTCTTTTTGTTTTTTCAGTCAGTGGGGTCATGACTTCCCTAAGACCGGAGTATCGGATATCTTCTAATTCCGTACATACTGTAGCCAACCAATTCTCGGGAAAAATGCTGTTCTCGATGCTGGCCAATGAAAACCATTACCTTTTTAATGCCCTGCCGGAAGGTAAGCAGGAATCAGTGATCACGAATCAATTGATAAAAGTCTCGACAAACATTTCACTCGAGGACCCGCGAAGTTTACTTGGAAGGGAACTGCCTGGCTTTTCGATTTTTGATAATGAAATTCTCGTTGCTGGGGAAGGAACGAACTATACGAATATGCCATATGAATCTTCGCCGCCAGTAGACGTCCTGAATGAAGAAAGGGATGCATCCCTGCAAAACCTGGATGAGATTGAAGAACCGGAAAAAGGAGCGGCCAATCAGCCGAAACAAACGACCAATGGACGGAAAGTGGTCGAGATTTACCATAGTCATAATCGGGAGTCATATCTTCCATATTTAAAAGGCGTGACAAATCCGGACCTGGCCTACCATTCTAAAATCAATATTACGAAACTCGGTGAAAGGATGGTTGAAGATCTGGCTGATAAGGGGATCGGTTCCTCGCTCGATAAAACGGATATCATGGGAAATCTGAATAATAAAGGATTAAATTATGCCAAATCCTATCAAGAATCCCGAAAGTCTGTTCAGACGGCATTGGCCACTAACAAAAATCTAGAATATATGATTGATATCCACCGTGATTCGAAACGAAAAAAACATACGACCATTAACATTAACGGTAAAGATTATGCCAAGATTGCCTTCGTGATTGGGGGCAATAACCCGAACTTCGAAAAAAATGCCGCGCTTGCCAATAAGCTTCATAAAGCTTTGGAGAAAAAATACCCAGGTATTTCACGCGGGGTTATGAAACAAGGCGGAGCGGGGCAGAATGGAGTATACAATCAGGATTTATCAGGCAATTCCATGCTCATTGAAATTGGCGGTGTTGATAATACTTTCGAGGAAATGTACTTGACCGTAGATGCCTTTAGCGATGTTTTCAGTGAGTTTTACTGGGATGCCAAAGCAGTGGATAACCCGACCGGGGATTCGGAAGCGAAGTGATTTGAAAGGAGTTCTCTTATCATGGTTCGATTTTGGTTGAAATGTACAGGGATCGTGCTCGTATTATTTTTAGGTGTTCTGATTGGGATGCAGCAAGCAAACGACGGGATGAAAAAAATGAAGGGGTACGAAGATCCCTCTTTGAATAGTGCATTCATGATTAACCAATCGGACCAAGGGGAGATGGAAGCGGATATCCTTGGCGAAAAAGTAACAAGTCATGATTTGGAGACGAAAAAAGAAAAACTTGAAGAAATGAAAGCCTTCAACTTTTTTTCATCGATCGGCAAAACGCTGGGAGAGTCCATATCAGGTGCTTTTCAAGCCCTGATTGATATGATTTAGGTATGAAACAAGTTGAGTGTGCCCTGCCAAAAGCTGCATCCGAATTCGGAATGCAGCCTTTTTTTATCCATTGCCCTGCAATGATGCTTCTTTTGTAACTATTCTGTTGAATCTTGCATTTTCTATTGATATAATAAAAAATAGTGTATTGTGTCGACTAGTGGGAGTGAACGTCATGAATAGAGAAGAAAAATTAAAAAGACAATCAAAAATTCGTAACTTTTCCATCATCGCTCATATTGATCATGGTAAATCTACATTGGCGGATCGTATCATTGAAAAAACGAACGCCATGACTCAGCGTGAAATGAAGAGTCAGTTGTTGGATTCCATGGATTTAGAGCGTGAGCGCGGAATTACGATTAAATTGAATGCGATTCAATTGAAATATAACGCGAAAGATGGAGAAGAATATATCTTCCATCTTATTGATACACCGGGACATGTCGATTTTACGTATGAAGTGTCACGAAGCCTTGCAGCGTGTGAAGGCGCTGTCCTTGTTGTCGATGCGGCACAAGGTATTGAGGCCCAAACGCTTGCAAACGTGTATTTAGCTTTGGATAACAACCTTGAAATCATTCCGGTCATCAATAAAATTGATTTGCCGAGTGCAGATCCGGAACGGGTGCGTGGAGAAATCGAGGAAGTGATCGGATTGGATGCTTCCGATGCAGTCTTGGCTTCGGCTAAAGCCGGAATCGGAATCGAGGAGATTTTGGAACAGGTCGTTGAATTGGTTCCAGCTCCACAAGGTGATCCCGATGCTCCTTTCAAGGCGCTTATTTTCGATTCGCTGTTTGATGCGTACCGCGGTGTAGTTGCCTATATCCGTGTTGTCGAGGGTTCCGTTAAAGTGGGCGACAAAATCAAAATGATGTCCACTGGCAAAGAATTCGATGTTACCGAATTGGGTGTCTTCAACCCTAAGACCCAGCTGTTGGATGAACTGAACGTCGGTGATGTAGGTTTCCTTACGGCATCCATTAAAAACGTTGGTGATACAACTGTCGGTGATACGATTACAAGTGCCGTGAATGGCGCGACAGAACCATTGCCGGGTTACAGGAAGATGAATCCGATGGTATATTGCGGTTTATACCCGATTGACGCATCGAAATTCAATGATTTACGGGATGCATTGGAAAAATTGGAATTGAACGATTCAGCGCTTCAGTTCGAAGCGGAATCATCGCAAGCATTGGGCTTCGGTTTCCGTTGCGGATTCCTTGGACTCCTTCATATGGAAATTATCCAGGAACGGATTGAGCGTGAATTCAAAATCGATCTGATCACCACTGCACCTAGTGTTATTTATGATGTGGTCCAAACAGACGGAACGGTCCTGAAAGTGGATAACCCATCTAATATGCCTGATGCTCAAAAGATCGAACGGGTCGAGGAGCCATATGTCAAAGCAACGATGATGGCACCGACGGAGTTTGTTGGGACGATCATGGAAATCTGTCAAAATAAACGCGGTAACTTCATTGATATGGAATATATCGATGAGACTCGTGTGAGCATTCATTACGAAATTCCATTATCGGAAATCGTGTATGATTTCTTCGATCAATTGAAATCCAATACAAGAGGCTATGCTTCATTCGATTATGAGTTGATCGGCTACAAACCGTCCAAGCTAGTGAAGATGGATATCTTATTGAATTCTGAAACTGTCGATGCTTTAAGTTTCATTGTTCATAAGGACTTTGCTTATGAACGCGGGAAGGTCATTGTTGAAAAATTGAAGAAGCTAATTCCAAGACAACAATTTGAAGTGCCGATCCAAGCGGCAATCGGGCAAAAAATCATTGCCCGTTCTTCGATTAGTGCAATGCGCAAAAACGTATTGGCTAAATGTTACGGCGGCGATATTTCCCGTAAACGTAAGTTGCTCGAAAAACAGAAAGAAGGTAAAAAGCGGATGAAACAAGTAGGTTCAGTTGAAGTTCCGCAAGAAGCTTTCATGGCTGTTTTGAAAATGGATGATACGACACCAAAAAAATAAATAAAATAAACGATAGTTAGAAAAAAGAGGGTAGAGGAGATCTAGCCTCTTTTTCTATCGACTCATTCGATTAAAAGGTTGTGAACACAATGATCAAAAGCGCCTACCTCCATATACCATTTTGTGAACATATTTGTCATTATTGTGATTTCAATAAAGTATTTTTGCAGGGACAGCCGGTCGACGAATATTTACAGATGATGAAAAGGGAAATGGTGATGCAGCTTTCCAAATACCCGACTGCAGGCTTGGAGACGGTTTTCGTCGGTGGAGGGACACCGACCTCTCTAGATGAAAAGCAGCTTGCATTCTTATGTGAAGCAATCAATGACACCCTGCCCTTTGATCCTGAAAAGGCTGAATATACATTCGAAGCCAATCCAGGGGATCTTTCGAGGGAAAAACTCGAGATACTATATGATTCGGGGGTCAATAGGCTTAGCTTTGGAGTGCAAAGCTTCAATGATGAATTATTAAAACGAATTGGCCGGACCCACCGGGCCTCTGAAGTATATGAAACGATTCATTTGGCCCAAGAGGTTGGCTTTACGAATATAAGCATCGACTTGATTTATGGATTGCCGGGCCAAACGATGGAAGATTTCAAGGATACGCTGGATAAAGCGATTGCCCTTCAATTGCCGCACTATTCCAGCTACTCATTGATCGTTGAGCCGAAGACGGTTTTTTATAACCAGATGCGAAGGGGCAAATTAAACCTGCCGCCGCAGGAGCTCGAGGCTTCGATGTATGAGAGGCTGATGGAAGAGATGGAGAAGCATGGTCTGCATCAATATGAAATCAGTAATTTTGCCCGAGCTGGGTTTGAAAGCAGGCACAACCTGACATATTGGAATAATGCGGAGTATTATGGGATTGGTGCAGGTGCACATGGCTATACTGGAGGTAATAGGGTGGCCAATCATGGGCCTGTGAAGAAATATATCACGCCATTGCAGGCGAACGAGCTGCCTGTGCTGGAAGAACACCCGGTACCGCTTCATGAACGGATGGAAGAGGAGATGTTTTTGGGGCTCAGGAAAACGGAAGGAGTTTCATTGGAAATCTTTAAGAATAAATTTTTTGTTGAAATGACGGAGATTTTCAGGAAACCGCTCGAAGAAGGGTCGGTAAAGGGTCTGCTTAAGGTGGAAGACGGGTTTGTGCGCTTGACTGAGCACGGCAAACTGCTGGGAAATGAAGTGTTCCAATCATTTTTAGGCGTTATTGATTCCGACTGAAGGAAATCTATGTAATTTTAACGGTGAATTAGCGGTTTTCATTGTTGACATCATAAGCTTCATTTGATAATTTATTAGTATATTAGCACTCGATAAGACAGAGTGCTAACAGAGGTGATCTTACATGCTAACTGATCGTCAATTATTGATTCTACAAGTGATAATCGAGGATTTCATCCATTCTGCCCAGCCAGTCGGGTCGCGAAGCTTGTCGAAGAAAGATGAAATTACGTTCAGCTCTGCCACAATTCGCAACGAAATGTCTGATCTTGAAGAAATGGGATTTTTAGAAAAAACCCATACTTCTTCCGGTAGGATTCCTTCTGAAAAAGGGTATAGATATTATGTGGATCATTTACTTTCTCCTCAAGCTCCGAAAAAGAATGAAGTGAAGATATTAAAATCCGTCTTTGTAGAACGAATTTATGAATTGGAAAAGATCGTTCAGAAGTCGGCGAAAATACTTTCGGAACTGACGAATTATACGGCGATTGTACTCGGGCCAAAAGTGAATGAGCATAAGCTGAAAAAAATCCAGATCATTCCTTTAAGTCCTGAAACGGCAATAGCCATCATTATTACGGATACAGGTCATGTGGAAAATCGAATGATTTCCTTACCGCCTTCTTTAGATATAAACGAAATTGAAAAGATGGTGAACATATTGAATTCCCGCTTGGTCGATGTTCCGTTAGTTGATTTAAAGGATAAGATCTATAAGGAAGTTGCAGTTCTATTGAGCCGCCACATTCATAACTATGGATCGATGGTCTCGATCCTTGCGGAGACCCTGACGGACACAAAGCCCGAAAAAATATTTTTCGGCGGGAAAACGAATATGCTGAGGCAGCCGGAGTTCCATGATATTGCTAAAGTAAGCACGCTTTTATCGATGATTGAGCAGGAACAGGGATTTTATGAACTTATTACTCAAAATCCATCGGGCATCCACGTCAAGATCGGCCGTGAAAATCAAAACACAGTGCTCGATGACTGCAGTTTGATTACGGCAACCTACTCAATCGGGCAGGAGCAAGTTGGCACATTGGCCATATTGGGTCCAACGAGAATGGAATACTCGAGAGTGATCAGTTTGCTTTCGTTTTTCTCGAAAGATTTAACGGCCTTGATGACAAAACTGTATCAAAAATAGTAGCAAAGGTAATATTGTTAAGGTGGCGGAGGAGTATATTCCGCGGCCTGGCATATTACTTTAGCATAAATTGTATAACCCTTTTAGGGAGGTGAGATTGTGACAGAAAATAAAAACGAAGAACAAACATTGGAAAATGAAACAATCGAGGAAAGCACTGCAGAAGCAGTTTTCGCTGAAGAAGAAATTCCGGCGGAAGAAAACCATGAGGAAACTCCGGTTGAAAAAGATGAACTTCAATTGGCTCATGAAAAGATTGCCGAACTTGAGGCGAAAATCGAAGAAATGGATAACCGTTACCTTCGTCTGCAGGCCGATTTTGATAATTCAAGACGCCGTGCCAAGCTTGATATGGAGGCGGCCCAAAAATATAGAGTTCAAAGTATTGCTAGTGATTTGGTGGAGGCTCTTGATAATTTTGAAAGAGCTACAAAAATCGAAGCGGATAATGAACAGACAAAATCCTTGCTATCCGGCATGGAAATGGTCTATAAAGCGATCATTGATGCATTGAATAAAGAAGGCATCGAACCGATCAGTTCAGTTGGCGAAGAGTTCGATCCGCGTTTGCATCAAGCGGTCATGCAAGTTCAAGATGAAAATTTCGGTTCGAACATCGTCGTCGAGGAATTCCAAAAAGGATACATCCTTAAAGACCGTGTGATTCGACCTGCAATGGTAAAAGTGAACGAATAGGATTTTTACATATAAATAATTGGGAGGTAGTGAAACTATGAGCAAGATTATTGGTATTGACTTAGGTACAACAAACTCTTGTGTATCTGTACTTGAAGGCGGGGAACCAAAAGTAATCCCGAATCCAGAAGGAAACCGTACAACTCCATCCGTAGTGGCATTCAAAAATGGAGAAAGGCAAGTAGGGGAAGTGGCGAAACGCCAAGCGATTACAAACCCTAACACGATCATTTCCATTAAACGCCATATGGGTACCGACCATAAAGAAGTCATTGAAGGAAAAGAATACTCACCTCAAGAAGTTTCTGCAATCATTCTTCAATACTTGAAATCATATGCTGAAGAGTATCTTGGTGAAAAAGTTACTAAAGCTGTTATCACAGTACCTGCTTACTTCAATGATGCAGAACGTCAAGCAACTAAGGATGCTGGTCAAATTGCCGGACTTGAAGTGGAACGTATCATCAACGAACCGACAGCTGCAGCACTTGCATACGGTTTGGATAAAACGGAAGAAGATCAAACGATCCTTGTATTCGACCTTGGCGGCGGTACATTTGACGTATCGATCATGGAACTTGGGGACGGCGTTTTCGAAGTTAAGTCCACAGCTGGTGACAACCGTCTAGGTGGGGATGATTTCGACCAAGTCATCATCGATTACTTAGTTGAAGCATTCAAGAAAGAAAACGGAATTGATCTTTCAAAAGATAAAATGGCGGTTCAACGTTTGAAAGATGCTGCTGAAAAAGCGAAAAAAGATCTTTCCGGCGTAACATCAACTCAAATTTCTTTACCGTTCATCACTGCTGGAGAAGCTGGCCCGCTTCACTTGGATGTATCGATGACTAGAGCTAAGTTCGATGAGCTTTCTGCAGGTCTTGTGGAACGCACTATGGGACCAACTCGTCAAGCATTGAAAGATGCTGGTCTTTCAGCATCTGAAATCGACAAAGTAATCCTTGTTGGTGGATCTACACGTATTCCTGCGGTTGTTGAAGCGATCAAAAAGGAAATCGGTCAAGAACCAAGCAAAGGTGTAAACCCTGATGAAGTAGTGGCTATGGGTGCTGCAATTCAAGGTGGCGTATTGACAGGGGATGTTAAAGACGTTGTCCTTCTTGATGTGACACCACTTTCACTTGGAATTGAAACGATGGGCGGAGTATTCACGAAACTGATTGACCGTAATACTACGATTCCGACAAGTAAATCACAAGTATTCTCGACAGCCGCTGATAATCAAACGGCAGTTGATATCCATGTCCTTCAAGGTGAGCGTCCAATGTCAGCGGATAACAAAACTCTTGGTCGTTTCCAATTGAGTGACATTCCACCGGCACCTCGTGGAATTCCACAAGTTGAAGTGACATTCGATATCGATAAAAACGGTATCGTGAACGTTCGTGCGAAAGATCTTGGCACAAACAAAGAACAAGCGATCACCATCAAATCATCTTCAGGACTTTCTGATGAAGAGATCGAACGCATGGTACGTGAAGCGGAAGAAAATGCCGATAGCGACAAACAACGTAAAGAAGAAGTCGAACTTCGTAACGAAGCCGATCAATTAGTTTTCCAAACGGAAAAAACGCTTAAAGATCTAGAAGGTAAAGTGGACGAAGCGGAAGTAACAAAAGCGAATGAAGCGAAGGATGAACTGAAAGCTGCAATCGAGAAAAATGAGCTTGAAGAAATCCGCGTGAAAAAGGATGCGCTTAACGAAATCGTTCAAGCTTTGACAATGAAGCTTTATGAAGAAGCGGCAAAAGCTCAGCAAGCTGGCGAAGCCGGTGCTGGCGAGTCTGCTAAAGACGATAATGTGGTTGATGCTGAATACACGGAAGTTAACGAAGAAGAGAAAAAATAAAAGTGGCCCAATCGGGACACTGATATATTGGGCAGTATTTCTGCCTGCCATTGTAAAAAAAGTCAAAGTCAGGTTATCTTGACTTTGGCTTTTTTTACAGTGAATGGAATTCTGGAAGTGTTACAATCACTGGTGGGGAATCGTTGGATTTTAGAGGGAAATGTGTGCAAATTGGCACTGGCTATACCATTTGCAAAAATGTGTTAAAGCCGTTTGCACTTTTCTAGTTGATTATTATCTTCGTTCAGTGATAATATTACCTTTATGTGAATCGAATCGGGAGTGGATTTTAGATATGAGTAAACGCGATTATTATGAGGTGTTAGGCCTTTCGAAGAGTGCTTCGAAGGATGAAATCAAAAAAGCGTATCGAAAGCTCTCCAAACAATATCACCCTGATATTAATAAAGCGGACGATGCTGCGGATAAATTCAAGGAAATCAAAGAAGCTTACGAAGTATTGAGTGACGAACAGAAAAAGGCCCATTATGACCAATTCGGACACACAGATCCAAATCAAGGCTTTGGCGGTCAGGACTTTGGCGGTTTCGGCGGTTTTGAAGATATTTTCAGTAGTTTTTTTGGCGGCGGCGGACGCAGGAGAGATCCTAATGCACCGCGTCAAGGGGCGGATTTACAATATACGATGACGCTCTCTTTTGAAGAGGCTGCATTCGGAAAAGATACTGAAATCGAAATTCCGCGTGAAGAGGATTGTGATACTTGTAAAGGATCCGGTGCCAAACCAGGTACAAAAGTGGAAAACTGTTCACATTGCCATGGAACCGGTCAATTGAATGTTGAACAAAACACAGCGTTCGGAAGGATTGTGAACCGGAGAGCATGTCACCATTGTCAAGGAACAGGAAAAATCATTCCGCATAAATGTTCAACATGCGGCGGAGACGGAAAAGTCCAAAAACGTAAAAAGATCCAAGTCAAGGTGCCAGCAGGCATTGATGATGGCCAGCAGTTGCGTGTAACCGGCCAAGGAGAGCCAGGAATCAATGGCGGTCCGGCAGGAGACCTATATGTAGTCTTCCATGTGCGCAGCCATGAATTCTTTGAGCGGGATGGCGATGATATTTATTGCGAAATGCCGGTTACTTTTGCCCAGGCAGCATTAGGGGATGAAATAGAAGTTCCGACGCTTCATGGAAAAGTGAAGCTGAAGATTCCAGCAGGTACACAAACAAGCACTCGTTTCCGTTTAAAAGGCAAAGGGGTTCCGAATGTCAGAGGATATGGCCAAGGAGATCAGCATGTGGTCGTATTAGTGGTCACGCCTAAGAAATTAACGGAAAAACAAAAGGACCTGCTTCGTGAGTTCAGTGATATCAGCGGACAAGGTGTAGATGAACAAGATGATGGATTTTTCTCAAAGGTAAAGCGTGCTTTTAAAGATAGGTGAATAAAAGTAAAAGAACAAATTGGGAGTTGGTAGATTATGAAGTGGTCTGAATTTGCAATCCAAACAACGAATGAAGCGGTTGAACCTGTTTCGAATATTCTTCATGAGGCAGGTGCGAGTGGTGTTGTCATTGAGGATCCTCTAGAATTAGTCAAGGAACGAGAAAATGTTTTTGGCGAAATCTACCACTTAAACCCAGATGATTATCCGAATGAAGGTGTTGTCATTAAGGCTTATCTGCCTGTTAACAGCTTCCTTGGCGATACCATTGATGCCATTAAGGAATCAATCAATAATCTCCTTCTTTTTGATATAGACCTTGGGAAGAATGTTGTTTCAATTAGTGAAGTGAATGAAGAAGAGTGGGCGACGGCTTGGAAAAAATATTATAACCCTGTCAAGATATCCGAACGTTTTACCATCGTGCCAACATGGGAAGACTACACTCCAGTAAGCAGTGACGAATTGATCATTGAACTTGATCCAGGCATGGCCTTCGGAACGGGTACACACCCGACGACGGTCATGTGCATCCAAGCGCTGGAGCGTACAGTGCAGCCTGGGGATTTAGTCGTTGATGTAGGAACTGGTTCTGGTGTTCTGAGTATAGCAGCTGCATTATTGGACGCAAAACGAATCCAGTCCCTTGATTTGGATGAAGTGGCAGTACAGTCAGCCAAACAAAACGTGGAACTAAATAAAGTGCAGGATAAAGTGTCTGTCTCACAAGGCAATTTACTGGATGGTGTGAATGAACAAGCGGATATCGTCGTGGCTAATATTCTTGCCGAAGTGATCATGCGTTTTACGGATGATGTAGCGAAAGTGGTTAAACCTGGCGGATATTTCATCGCTTCCGGAATCATTCAAACTAAGAAACAAGATGTAAAGGAAGCGATTATAGCATCTGGATTCACCGTTGAGGAAACGATCTTGATGGAAGATTGGGTGGCAATAATCGCGAAAAGAAATGATTAATTGAAAAGTTACTCTGATTATCGGGTTTTTTGATAGTCAGAGTACCTTTTTTTAGCTTGAATCTTTGCACGGCTTGCATTCCGGATTCCTGACTGTTAGCCTGTGAGTTTTTTAGACTAGACGAAGTAGGTGGCAGTGTGCAACGGTATTTTCTTAACGAAGTAGACATCAATGGAAACACGGTGAAGATATCAGGCGATGATTTTCACCATATAGCCAGGGTGATGAGAATGGGACCAGGGGAACGGATCATCACGGTTAAAGGTAATGGTATGACGGCTATCGCGGAAATTTCGGAAATTACTGATGATGCTGTTATAGGGACAGTTACCGAATGGAAGAATGAAGAAAAGGAACTTCCTGTAAGGGTTGTGATAGCGAGCGGTCTGCCTAAAGGGGATAAATTGGAATATATCGTTCAAAAGGGTACTGAACTGGGTGCCGTTGAATTTATCCCTTTTATTGCTGCTCGTTCGGTGGTAAAATGGGACCACAAAAAGGTAGGTAAGAAATTGGAGAGACTCCAGAAGATTTCAAAAGAGGCGGCTGAGCAATCCCACCGCACGGTTATCCCTGCCATCAAGGAACCGATGACGGCAGATCAGCTTGCTGGTTATGCTTCCGGTTTCGATCATAAATTAATCGCTTTTGAAGAAGAGGCAAAACGGGGGGAAGCTTCTGTACTCGCTTCTGTCTTTAAAGATTTAACCGCTGGGCAATCCATCCTATTCGTATTTGGGCCTGAAGGCGGTTTAGCAGATAAGGAAATTGAAAAACTGACTGATGCCGGTTTTATGGCTTGCGGTCTTGGACCAAGAATATTAAGAACTGAAACAGCACCTTTATATGCACTTTCCGCTGTTTCTTATCATGTAGAACTTTTGAGGTGATGAAAAATGGCAACGGTCGCTTTCCATACATTAGGCTGTAAAGTGAATCATTATGAAACAGAGGCTATATGGCAATTATTCAAAACTGGGGGATATGATCGTGTTGAGTTTGAAAATGCATCGGATGTATATGTCATCAACACATGCACGGTGACAAACACTGGCGATAAGAAAAGCCGTCAGGTCATCCGTCGTGCCATTCGTAAGAACCCGAATGCCGTCATAGCGGTAACGGGATGTTATGCACAGACATCGCCGGCAGAAATCATGGCCATACCAGGTGTGGATATTGTTGTAGGAACACAAGATAGGGTTAAACTCCTTGATTACATTGAGCAATTCAAGCTGGAACGCGAACCGATCAATGCTGTAGGAAATATCATGAAAAACCGTGTCTATGAAGAGCTGGATGTACCTGCTTTTACAGACCGTACACGCGCTTCACTTAAGATCCAGGAAGGTTGCAATAATTTCTGCACTTTCTGCATCATCCCTTGGGCCCGTGGCTTGATGCGTTCCCGCGATCCAAAAGAAGTCATTCACCAAGCTGAACAGCTTGTCGAGGCAGGCTATAAAGAGCTAGTCCTCACCGGTATTCATACTGGCGGTTACGGAGACGATTTAAAAGACTATAATTTGGCGATGCTGCTGCAGGACTTGGAAAAAGTCGATGGGCTGAAGCGTATCCGTATTTCCTCCATTGAAGCCAGCCAAATTACAGATGAAATCATCGAAGTGCTGACGAATTCGAAAAAAGTGGTACGTCATTTGCATATACCAATCCAATCGGGTTCCGATACAGTTCTAAAACGGATGAGACGTAAATATACGATGGATTTCTTCGGTGATCGAATCGAAAAGTTGAAAATTGCACTTCCGGGTCTTGCTGTTACCTCTGATGTCATCGTAGGTTTCCCGGGTGAAACCGAAGAAGAATTCATGGAGACATATAACTTTATAGAAAAATATAAATTCTCCGAACTTCATGTTTTCCCTTATTCAAAAAGGACAGGGACTCCTGCTGCCCGTATGGAAGATCAAGTGGATGAAGATATCAAAAATGAACGCGTCCACCGTCTTATCGCGTTGTCGGATCAGCTGGCAAAAGAGTATGCCTCCCGATTCGAGGGGGAAGTTCTGGAAGTCATTCCTGAAACGAAGTTGGAAAGTGGCCTTTATGAGGGTTACTCCGATAATTACATGAAAATCATCTTTCCGGCTTCAGATGAAATGGTCGGTGAAATCGTCAAAGTGAAGATTACAAAGTCTGGCTATCCATCTAGTGAAGGTCAGTTCGTGACGGTAGTGAAGGATTTTCCGTTGCAACAAGCATCCAATATCTAAGACAGCGGTTAATCGCTGTCTTTTTTTTATCCTCTTTTTATGTGTTTTCTTGGCACTTTCGGGTAAAGACTATATATATCGTCAAAGTGGATAAACTATGGTATCATGAGAGGTACGTACAACTAGTTATAGATTGTTTTTGAGGAGGATTTATTAATGTCACAAAATGTAGCAGGTATAATTGACCACACGTTATTAAAAGCAGATGCAACCAAAGAGCAAATTAAGGTATTATGCGAAGAAGCGAGAGAGTATAACTTTGCTTCCGTATGCGTAAACCCGACTTGGGTGAAATATGCAAGCGAACTTTTGGAAGGTTCAGAAGTGAAAGTTTGTACGGTCATCGGTTTCCCTCTAGGTGCAACCACACCGGAAACCAAAGCTTTTGAAACGAAAGACGCCATCTCCAATGGCGCTCACGAAGTTGATATGGTAATCAATATCGGCGCATTGAAGGACAAGGATGATGAGTTGGTAGAGCGGGATATCCGTGCTGTAATAGCGGCATCCACTGGTAAGGCTCTTTCAAAGGTAATCATTGAAACTTCTTTATTGACTGATGAAGAAAAGGTCCGTGCATGTGAATTGGCCGTAAAAGCAGGAACGGATTATGTGAAAACATCAACTGGTTTTTCGACCGGCGGAGCGACTGTTGAAGATATCACGCTTATGAGAAAAACGGTTGGCCCGGATATCGGTGTCAAAGCTTCAGGCGGAGTCCGTAACACGAGCGATGCCCAGAAAGTGATTGAAGCTGGTGCAACAAGAATTGGAGCGAGCGCAGGTGTCTCCATCGTAAAGGGCTTAACGGCTGATTCCGATTATTGATTTTAAAAAGGGAACGTATAATAACTCCCTGAAATAAAAGAGGCGAAGAAAAATATTTTATTTTTCTTCGCCTTTTTTTATTACTTCCATAAAAAACGGATGGTAATTGAAATGGTAATGACCCACTCCTTTTTCTTCCATGAAAAAAGAGGACCCGTCTCATTTTGGAACCCATGAATTGAAAAAAAGCTTATTGTGGATTTAATGAATAGTAAGGGGAATCAAACAGGAAGTAAAATAGCTTATATAAATGCATGAACAGGGGGAGGGAAATGAAAAAAGGTTTTTAATTTTCTTTTATCATTAACACCACTTTATATGAGTGGTGAAATTTTGGGTATATGACACTTCAATAACCGTTTTTTGATTTAACATCTTTCTCTAATAAAGGTTTTGATATCAGCTGCTTTATATTGAGTGGTTTGAGCTTATTGAAAGACCCCCGGTAATCATTCATCCATTTATATCTGGTGCAGCTACATGTGATATCCATCCTTCCCGCGAAGCTGTCCAAAAGTCTCCAATGACTTTTGGACAGCTCCTTATTTTTTAAAATGTGGCCGATGCACCAAAAGAATGAGGTTGGAGAATTGCCTTGCTAATGGCAAGACGGCCAATGAAGTCAAGATATTGAAAATGACACTGGCATGGGCCAGCTGTGTCCCTTTGTTTTCGGTGAAAAAGGCAGCAGTCCTTTCCAAGATGTCCACAAAAGGCAGGAATGCGGCAACCCCGATGACGTTTAGCCAAATATGTGCATAAGCTGTGAAGGCGGCTTGTCTACCGGAACCGATGCTGGCCATGTATCCGGTGATGCAAGTGCCTATATTCGATCCGAGCATGATGATGATTGCGGAAGAGACGGATAACTCCCCATTCATCAAAAAGCTCATGGCTATCCCGATGGTTGCCGAACTGGAGTGGATGAGTGCTGTCAATAATATCCCGGCTAATAGGGCATAGCTCATGTGGCCCTCTATGTAATGGATGAGCGTTTGTATGGATGGATAGGCTGCAATCGGTGTCGAAAGCGTTTTAAAACCACTCATCGCCGCGAAGATGGCCGAGATTCCGATCAGTGACATCCCTATGCTTCTCGGTAATGCTTTCGGCAAGAGGCATAGGAAAGCGCCGCTTACGACACCGGGGATGATCCAACGATCCAGAGAGAAGGTCATGAACTCTGCTGTAAAGGTGGATCCGATATTCGTTCCAAGAATAATCCCGATTGTTTGCGGGAACGTTATGCTTCCTGCGGAAACGAGGCCGACCGTCATGACCATGACCGCCGAGCTGCTCTGCAGGATCCCGGTAAAGATGGTTCCGGCAATGAAGCCTTTCCATGGCTTATCCGTAACCTTTGAGAGAAAAGTTTTTAATGCTGCACCCGACATATTGAACAGTCCGATTCGTAAAACCGACATACCTGCCAAAAATATCGCAATGAATAAAAGGAATGATAATAGCTCATGCATGACTGTCACCTCATAGTAAGCTTATGGCCCAATGACGGGAGACATGCTATAATTTGGATTCTCATGCAAATTAATCATCGTTTAGTGAAAAAGTATGATAATAACATGATGATATTCAAAATAAGTTTGATTTTATTAGTTGACCTGCTAAAGATGATATATTATAATTGTTTAGTACATGTATAACATGTTGACAACTTGAGTTAGTGTGTTGTTTTCGGAGGGAGGGAAAGAGATGTCTAAAACCGTCGTTCGTAAAAACGAATCGCTTGAAGATGCTCTTCGTCGTTTCAAACGTACTGTATCTAAAGCAGGATCGCTTCAGGAAGCTAGGAAGCGTGAATTTTATGAAAAACCAAGCGTAAAACGTAAGAAAAAGTCTGAAGCTGCAAGAAAACGTAAATTCTAAGAGAGGGTGGAAAGATGAGTCTTCTCGAGCGTTTAAATAATGATATGAAACAAGCGATGAAGAACAAGGAAAAGGACAAACTATCTGTTATTCGGATGCTGAAAGCTTCTATTCAAAACGAAGCCATGAAGCAGAGACAAGATTTAACAGATGATGAAGAATTGACAGTGCTCTCTCGCGAATTAAAACAACGCAAAGACTCCCTCCAGGAGTTTGAAAACGCAGGTCGTTCAGATCTCGTGGATAAAGTCCGCACCGAACTAGTATACGTAGAGGCATATATGCCTGAGCAACTTTCAGAAGAAGACATTTCTAAAATCGTTAAACAAACGATTGAAGAAGTCAAAGCAACATCCAAAGCAGATATGGGGCGAGTTATGGGAGCTTTAATGCCTAAAGTTAAAGGTAAAGCGGATGGTTCTCTAGTAAACAAATTAGTACAACAACATCTATCTTAAACTCTAAACTTAAAACTCGAAACCTAACCGCAGGCAAATTGCCTGTGGTTTTTGTGTATTTCATGAATTTTTAGCGTATATTATTGAGACGCAGCCCAAGAAAATGGGGTCACTTTTAATTTTATTTGCTTTTTTTTGAAACCTTTTTCATATACATACGTAATAACTAAAGAACAGAGTAAAGGGTCGCTTCATTTGCTCCTTATTCGAATTTTAGTTGCGTGCTGAATTTACTGGTAGGTGTTCCTCCTGAACGATGGAGGCACTTACCGCGTTTAATACGGGAAAGGGGGCGTTCCGTTGAAAATTTGGCGTTATTTATCTGTACTCTTATTTGGATTGCTGTTCACCATGTCTTCTTTTTGGGGGGCGACGGCATCTGCAAACGAGAAGATCGTTTACCATGTTCCAATTGAAGAAACGGTGGAAAAGGGACTCTCGGCCTTTTTGGAGCGCGCGCTGACAACTGCTGAGGCAGCTGATGCAGATCTTGTCGTTTTCGAGGTGAATACCCCTGGAGGTGCTGTGGATGCAGCGGGGGAAATTGCAAAGTTACTGTCGGATTCACCAATCAAGACAGTTGCCTATGTCAATAACAGGGCGTTATCTGCAGGGGCATACATTTCTCTAAGTGCAGATGAGATCTATATGGTTCCGAGCGCCACCATGGGATCTGCGGCTGTGATAGATTCAACGGGGAATGCTGCAGGTAAGAAAGCGCAGTCTTATTGGTTAGCTGCCATGAAGACTGCTGCAGAACAAAATGGACGTGATCCCATATACGCCCAGGCGATGGCGGATGTTGACATCGATCTGCCCGAATATGGTGCAGAAAAAGGGAAGTTGCTGACATTTACAGCTGAACAGGCAAAAAAGGCTGGATATAGTGAAGGCACCGTCTCTGGGAAAGCGGAGCTGTATAGAATACTTGGAGTCGAGGATGCTGATATTCGTTCAATCGAAGAAAGCTTTCCTGAGAAACTTGCCCGCTTTTTGACCAACCCGATCGTCGTTCCCATTTTGTTAACGATAGCGGGAATCGGGATTGTGATCGAATTGTTTTCACCCGGTTTTGGAATTCCGGGGGTCGTTGGGATCACCAGTCTTGTCTTATTTTTCTATGGTCATCTTGTCGCCGGTATCACCGGATACGAATCGTTGGCGATGTTCATCATCGGGGTCATTCTCGTACTAATTGAATTTTTTATCCCAGGTGGGATTATCGGGCTGCTCGGATTTACCGCGATAGTGGGGAGTTTATTCCTCGCAACAGGTGATCCGGTCCATATGACGATATCCTTGCTAATTGCGGTCACCGTATCCATTTTGGTATTCATCCTACTTGTAAAGGTGTTTGGAAAACAGATGAAATTTTTCAGGAAAATGATATTAACCGATGCAACAAAAACGGAACAAGGATATGTCAGCAATCCGAACCGTTTGGATTTATTAGGCGTAGAAGGGAAGGCCCTTACAGATTTGAGGCCTTCAGGAACAGCTTTGGTCAAAGAAGAAAGAGTGGATGTCGTGACCGAAGGAAGCTTTATTTCCAAAGGTTCGTCAATCATCATCGTTAAAGTTGAAGGATCAAGGGTAGTCGTCCGGGAAATTCCGGATTCAAATTAAAATTAAAAGATACAGGAAGGATGAATCATTAAGTGATAACTTCAGGAACGATATTTATTGTACTGGCAGTGATTGCTGCCATCATCGTATTGGCAGTGTTTTTCACATTCGTACCAGTAATGCTGTGGATTTCCGCTTTAGCGGCAGGAGTCAAAATCAGTATATTTACATTAGTAGGGATGAGGCTTCGCCGTGTTATACCAAGCAGGGTCGTCAACCCGCTTATCAAGGCCCATAAGGCTGGAATCAATGTTTCAACGAATCAATTGGAAAGCCATTACCTTGCAGGCGGTAATGTCGATCGAGTGGTGAATGCATTAATTGCTGCAGAACGTGCCAATATCGTGCTTCCTTTCGAACGGGGTGCAGCCATTGACCTTGCAGGACGTGATGTACTGGAAGCCGTTCAAATGAGCGTTAACCCGAAAGTGATCGAAACTCCGTTCATCTCTGGTGTGGCGATGAATGGTATTGAAGTGAAAGCGAAGGCAAGGATAACGGTCCGGGCCAATATTGAACGCCTTGTCGGTGGTGCCGGTGAAGAGACGATCATTGCCCGTGTAGGTGAAGGGATCGTATCGACGATCGGTGCTTCGAAAATGCATACGGATGTACTTGAGAACCCCGATTTGATTTCAAGAACGGTATTATCGAAAGGGCTGGATTCAGGAACGGCATTCGAAATCCTTTCCATTGATATCGCTGAAGTGGATATCGGAAAAAATATCGGGGCCATATTACAGACGGACCAAGCCGAAGCCGATAAGAAAATTGCCCAGGCAAAGGCCGAAGAACGCCGTGCGATGGCTGTTGCGCTTGAACAGGAAATGGTTGCCCGTGTTCAGGAAATGAGAGCGAAGGTTGTTCAATCCGAAGCGGAAGTTCCATTGGCCATGGCCGATGCACTGAAAAGCGGAAATCTTGGAGTGATGGATTATATGAATATCCAAAATATCACGGCCGATACGGATATGCGCGATTCCATCAGTAAAATATCAGACAATCCAAAAGATAACAACAATAACAATAATAATATTTAGGTCAGGGAAGGAAGGTCTTTAAATGGGAGATTTTATTGATTTCTTTCTCAAGAACCCATTCCTTATCATTGTCTTGATCGGTATTTTAACGTCCATGTTAGGAAAGAAAAAGCAGCCTCAGCAATATGATGATCCTAACAAGCCTCCGAAAAAGAAATGGCAGGAGGTCATGCGGGAGCTTCAAGGTGAAATGCAGCAGGAGAATCCGCAGCAAAGCCCTGCGCCTGCTCCCGTAAGGAAAGTCGAACAGCAGGCAGCTCAGGCTGTTGAAGTGATCGATGAGACGACGAATGAGGCGAACAAAAGGATTGCGGAGCTTAGAAGGCTTCAGCAGAAGTACGATCAGCAGCGTTTATATCAAAAAGCGAAGGCGGATCAAATCACATCAACGATTTCAGATAATGACAGTCCGGTCTATCGCAAAGGGCCTTCTTTTGGTAAAAAGCAGCTGATTGATGGCATCATCATGTCAGAAGTGCTGGGACCGCCAAGGGCGAAGAGAAGTCTTCAGAGGTCCAGAAGGTGATTCGGAACCACGGGCTTTTTTAAGCCCGTCATTAAATGAGCATGAAAAAATAGACTTTCATCACTTATAATTTTGTGCTAGAACCCTCTTTCATTTCATACATTGAGATGAAAGGGGGTTCTTTTTTATGGCACGCAATTGGGGAAAAAAAGTGAAACAGCTTATGACCAAAACAATGGACCTTCCGCAAGATGTCATGATGGACCTGCCGCGAATTACAATGATCGGACAATTACATATTTATATTGAAAACCATCGTGGCTTATTGGCTTTTTCAGACAGTGAAGTGCGATTGATGCTGAAAAACGGGCAGTTGCTGATAAAGGGAAATGCCTTTGTCATAAAGACGATTTTGCCGGAAGAAATCATGCTCGAAGGCAAAATCGATAAGGTCTATTTTATTAATGAATGATCCCGGGAGGTCTCCATGAAAAACCAATGGACAAACTATTATACAGGCTATGTAAAGGTGAAGGCTTATGGCAAAGGTGCAGAACGGCTGATTAATATGCTGACGAGAAGGGGGCTTCATATCTGGGATGTGAAGCGTGTCGGAAGTGAAGCCCTGATTTTCCATCTGGATATCAGGGATATCCCCAAACTCCGTCAGGTCATGCGTAAGAGCGATTGTAAAGTGAAGTTCATGCAGGGAAAGGGGTTCCCTTTCCTGATGAAGAGAGTCATGAAAAACAGTGGGTTTTTAGCGGGGATGATCGCTTTCCTGCTCTGTATATTTGTACTTTCCAATATGGTTTGGGGCATCGAGGTTCAAGATGCCAAACCGGCAACCGAGCATGCGATCCGGAAAGAATTGGACAAGATGGGCGTGAAGATCGGGAAAGTGCAATTCTTTGTTGATGATGTGGATACGATTCAGCGTAAGCTGTCGGACCGGATTGGGGCATTGACATGGGTAGGGGTAGAGCTAAAGGGAACGACATACCATTTTCGGGTAGTAGAAAAACGGCAGCCTAAAGAGGTCGAGAAAACATCTCCACAAAATTTGGTTGCTTCAAAAAAAGCGATCATCGCTGATATGTTCGTTGAAAAGGGACAATCTATTGTTAATGTGAATGATTATGTAGGAAAAGGACAGCTTCTTGTTTCAGGATTGATTGGAAAAGAGGATAAACAGGAGATTGTATCGGCACAGGGAGTAATAAAAGGGAAAACGTGGTATAAAGCGAAAGTGGAAGTTCCGTTAAAAACCAAGTTTTCTGTTTTTAACGGAGATGAAACGAGCAGGCACTTTTTGAAAATCGGGGGCTTTTCCCTTCCGGTATGGGGTTTCAAGGATCCGGGATATGAAAAACAGGAAAAAGAAACGACAGTGAGGCCTTTTCACTTTCTTCAATGGGAACTACCCGTTTCCTATAAACAAGTGACCTTGAGGAGCAAGGAAGATATTGTACGAAGTTATACCGAGGAAGAAGCGGTGAAGGAAGGCCGGAAAATGGCTAAAGCAGAATTGAAAAAGCATTTGGAAGAGGAAGATGAAATCATCGAGGAAAAAATTTTGCACGAAAGCATGGAGAATGGTAAAGTTAAATTATCTATACATTACCAAGTTATTGAAGATATAGCGATTGGACAGCCAATCATTCAAGGAGACTAACGAATGGCAGATGATGTGAAAGTAATTAAGCTCGAAATAAAATCACCCAATGAAGCGATCGCATTATTGGGCAATGGAGATTCAAATGTAAAAGTGCTTGAAGAGGAGCTTGGCATTTCTGTCATAACCCGAGGTGAAGCGGTGAGTGTTGCCGGGGATATCGAGCGGGTAACGATGGGGGAGGAAATCCTCAATGCATTATTGACAGTGGTGAGAAAAGGAACCGCAATCAGTTCCAGGGATGTGCTTTATGCAATTGAAATGGCAAGAAAAGGCACATTGGAGTACTTCGGTGAATTATATGATGAGGAAATCGCTAAAACGGCTAAGGGGAAATCCATTAAAGTCAAAACAATCGGGCAAAGATACTATATTCAGGCTATAAAGAAACAGGATCTTGTATTTGGAATTGGGCCTGCCGGAACCGGGAAGACCTACCTTGCTGTAGTGATGGCCATCAACGCATTGAAAAATGGACATGTTAAACGGATCATCCTGACACGGCCTGCCGTCGAAGCGGGGGAAAGCCTTGGCTTTCTGCCTGGTGATCTGAAGGAAAAGGTAGATCCTTATCTACGGCCGCTGTATGACGCTCTCCATGACCTCCTAGGGATGGAACAGACGCAAAGGATGATAGAGCGCGGAACGATCGAAATAGCTCCTCTGGCTTATATGAGGGGCCGTACGCTTGAAGATGCCTTTGTCATATTGGATGAAGCCCAGAACACGACGGAAGCCCAAATGAAGATGTTCTTGACCCGGCTTGGTTTCGGGTCGAAAATGGTCATTACGGGAGATCGGACCCAGATTGACCTTCCGAAAGGCATGAAGTCAGGTCTAGTCCGGGTAGAAGAGATCTTGAAGAATGTTAAAGGCCTTTCCTTTGTTTATTTTGAACAAAGTGATGTAGTAAGGCATCCGCTTGTCGCCAAAATCATTACTGCTTACGAGCAGGCGAAGTCATAAGAAAAAATCCGCCATTTCAATCGGCGGATTTTTCGTGATGTGTCTAAATGACAAACTTTATGGGGAAAAAGTGGATAAGAAGCTACATTTATCAATACGAAGGTGAAAATTCACATGAAAACTGTTATGATTTTACATATCTAGAATAATAAACATCATTTTTTTAGGAGGACCTTCCTTGAATCGTATCCAGAAATTTTTCACTCAAATAAAAGGGCTGTTGGTCCATCGCTTTTTTCAAGTGCTTCTGTTCATCATACTTGGTTTATTTGCGTATGCGTTAATGTTCTCCAATGTTAAGCCGGAAAGGGTCCAGGTAGAGCTTTTTAAGCCTGCGGAACAAACAATCCGTTCAACCAAGACTGTGGAAGATACCTATAAGACGGAACAGGAAAAAGAAGAGATTTCAAAACAGGTGGCGGATGTTTATTCTTTAAAAAAGGAATATGCCAAAAATAAAGTCGATCTGATTTCATCCATTTTCGATTCTGCAATAGAGGTCAATAAAGAAACGGACCCCGATAAAGACCATAAAGAAGAGGAGGGAAAAGACAATAAAAAAGAGACCGTAAAGACGGATGCTCAAAAAGTTTCCATATTAAAAGAAAAATTGACCGATGAAGTGAATAGAAATATCGAGGAATCCGTATTCCTGGCATTAGTTCAGGCGGATGAAGATGAGTTGAAAATAGCGAAGGATTCAACCATTACAGCCGTGAATAATGTGATGAGCTCGCGGATCGCTGCAAGTGATGTCGAAAATGCCAAGAAAAAGGTTGTAGAGGAATTGGATTATATGAGCATTAGTGGCGATATGAAAAAAGCCTCCACTTCCCTTGCACGTACGGCAATCATTCAGAATGTATTTTTTGATAAGGATAAAACCGAGGAACAGCGAAGGAAAGCGGTTGAAAGCGTGGAGCCGATCAGGATCCTTCAAGGTCAGATCATCGTTGAAGAAAATCAATTAGTGGACAGGGATGTATATAGGCAGCTTGAATTGGCAGGCTTCTTAAATACAGAGTCTACCATTTACCCGTATATCGGCCTGCTATTATTCATATTCCTGACCTTTGCCGCTTTTTATTACTATTTCTACTATTCCATTTCCAAAAAGGATAACAAGTACAATCAGTTATTGATCTTCAGTCTTGTCTTTATCCTTTCAATGGTTACCATGAAAACGGTCAGCATTCTGGCAGACTTGAAAAACTCGAATTTGGAATACATTTTTCCGGGTGCCATGGCGGCGATGCTCATCAAGATATTATTGAATGATAAGTTAGCGGTGGCAATGATCATATTGTTAGGTTCGTATGGTACGATTATATTTAATGGTGATACACCTGGAAATCTGGATTTCTCGATGGGGCTTTATATCATTTTCGGGGGATTGACGGCAATCATCATTCTATCCAGGCCAAATTTTAAATCAAAGGTGCTGGTAGCTGGGCTGCTATTGTCTATAATCAATATGGCATTTGTTTTTTCGCTCATCTTTATTATGGACAGCCATTATACTAGAATGGAGTACTTGTATTATGCTGCTGCCGCCATAGGTTCTGGAGTGGGTTCAGCCGTTTTGACAATGGGCCTGTTACCGTTTTTCGAGGCAGGTTTCGGGATCTTATCATCGATTAAGCTTATCGAGCTCTCGAATCCCAATCATCCGTTATTGCGGAGGATCTTGATTGAGGCACCGGGGACATATCATCACAGTGTAATGGTCGCCAATTTGGCGGAATCGGCTTGTGAAGCCATCGGGTCGAATGGGTTGCTGGCAAGGGTCGGCAGCTATTATCATGATATAGGTAAAACGAAGCGGCCGCACTTCTTCATCGAAAATCAGATGAATGAAGAGAACCCGCATGATCGGCTGCAGCCGGAAACGAGCAGGGATATCATCATTGCCCATGCCGTAGATGGCGGGGAGATGCTGCGAGGTCACAAATTCCCGAAAGAGATTGTCGATATTGCAGAGCAGCATCATGGCACGACTTTATTGAAGTTTTTCTACCATAAAGCAAAAAAACAGGATGAGTCCACACTTGAAGCTGCCTATCGATATCCCGGGCCGAGGGCGATAATGAAGGAAGTGGCCGTCATCGGCATAGCCGATAGTGTGGAAGCTGCAGTGAGATCGATGAAGCACCCAACTCCGGAGAAAATTGAAGAGCTGGTAAGTTTCATCATTCAGGATAGGATTTCTGATGGTCAATTTGATGAATGTGACATTACTATGAGAGAATTGAGTATCGTGAAGCATTCCTTATGTGAATCGCTGAATGGTATCTTCCACTCCAGGATTGAATATCCGGAGCCGGATAAATTAGGACAGAAGGTGAAAGAATGATTTTAGCTATCGATTTAATGGATGAAACGAATGAAGTAACGGAGGAAGCTCAGCAGCTTGTTGAAAGCATTCTGCAATTTGCGGCAAGAAAAGAAAACATTGAAAAAGACACCGAGCTGTCAGTTACATTTGTAGACAATGATAGGATTCGGGAAATCAATAAAGAATATCGGCATAAAGATTCAGCTACAGATGTCATTTCCTTTGCGCTTGAAGAAATGAGAGAAGATGAAGTGGAAATCGTCGGTGCGGAAATGCCCCGCATGTTAGGGGATATCATCATTTCCATTGAACGCACGAAAGAACAGGCTGAAGAATATGGTCATTCATTTGACCGGGAACTTGGATTTTTAGCACTGCATGGTTTTCTGCATTTATTAGGATTCGACCACATGAATGAAGAAGATGAAAAAGTGATGTTCACTAAACAAAAGGAGATCTTGGAAGAATATGGACTTTCAAGAGAAGGGTAAAAAAAAGTATCCTTTATTAAAAAGTTTCTCTTTTGCCTGTCAGGGAATTTTGGAGGCCGTTAGGACGGAACGCAATATCAAGATACATTTCGCGATAACGGCAATCGTCGTATTCTTTGGTTGGTACTTCTCATTGAATGGGATGGAGTGGCTTTTCATTTTAGCGGCAATAGCCGGTACTATTACGCTGGAGCTCGTTAATTCAGCGATTGAAAGGGTAGTGGACCTGGTAACGGATCAAATCCATCCGCTTGCCAAGCAGGCAAAAGATATTGCAGCCGGAGCTGTATTCATATATGCTATATTTTCTATAATAGTTGGATTGATTATCTTTTTGCCCAAGTTTGGCCTGTAGGTTGCCAAAATGGTACTCAATTTGAAAGGAAGATGTGAATTGAATACAAACGAATTGATTGAGGAAGCTAAAAAAGCAAGGGATAAAGCTTATGTGCCTTACTCCAAATTTAAGGTGGGGGCTGCCCTTTTAACCTCTGATGGAAAGGTCTATCATGGTTGCAATATAGAAAATGCTGCATACAGCATGTGTAACTGCGCCGAAAGGACAGCTTTATTCAGCGCTTATGCCCATAACGATAAAAAATTCACTAAACTTGCAGTCGTGGCAGATACCGATGGTCCCGTATCCCCATGCGGGGCATGCAGACAAGTTATTTCGGAACTGTGTGAAAAGGATATGCCGGTCGTTTTAACCAACTTACATGGGGATATAAAAGAACTAACAGTACAGGAATTGCTTCCAGGAGCTTTTTCACCGGAGGATTTAAATGAATAAACTATTTGATGATACTCAAGTAAAAGGTTACAAATCAGGTTTCATATCGATTATTGGACGACCCAATGTTGGGAAGAGTACATTTCTGAATCGGGTCATCGGTCAAAAGATTGCCATTATGAGCGATAAACCGCAAACTACAAGAAATAAGGTCCAGGGTGTACTTACGCAGAACGATTCACAAATGATTTTCATCGATACACCCGGCATTCATAAACCAAAGCATAAGCTTGGTGACTTCATGATGAAAGTGGCAACGAATACATTGAAGGAAGTCGATTTGATTCTCTTCATGATCAATGCGACGGAAGGATACGGACGCGGTGACGAGTTTATCATCGAAAAACTTCAATCCGTAAAAACGCCTGTTTTCCTGGTTGTAAACAAAATCGATGCGATGCATCCAGATGATTTACTTCCGATCATAGAAAAATACCAACAGCTATACCCTTTTGCGGCGGTCGTTCCGATTTCTGCGCTTGAAGGAAATAATGTTGATACACTTCTTGAACAAATCAAGGAACATCTGCCAGAGGGTCCCCAGTTTTATCCAGCTGACCAAGTGACAGACCACCCGGAGCGTTTTATCATTTCCGAATTGGTCCGCGAAAAGGTACTGCACCTGACACGTGAAGAAATTCCGCATTCAGTGGCTGTTGTCATCGATTCAATTAAAAAAATGGACAACAGTGATACCATTAATGTCATGGCGACGATCGTTGTCGAACGTGATTCACAAAAAGGCATTGTCATCGGAAAGCAAGGGAAAATGCTTAAAGAAGTCGGCAGCCGTGCCAGGGTGGATATCGAAAACTTATTGGGCTCGAAAGTTTTCTTGGAACTATGGGTGAAGGTACAGAAGGATTGGCGGAACAAAGCAAGCCAGCTTCGCGATTATGGCTTCAATGAAAGCGAGTATTAATTAACAAAATTTACGCGTCATGAAAGTTCGGAAAACGGTCAAGCTAACCATATGGTCGGATATTCATTGCTAGTTAAAAATGAAAGGTGGGCTTTATATGTTGGATTTTACCTGGGAGTTATTTACTGAAACAGGTAATGTGGACACCTATTTGCTGTTTAAGGAGATAGAAGTCGAGAGACAGGAAGGACACTTGGTTTTGAACGATGAGCTAGCAGAAATTGATTTTCCTGTTTCATAGGTTAGTCTTGGCGAGCATGGGTGGTGTCTTGGTATGCTCCAAAAATGTGAGGGCATTGTCATAAGGCGAACTGCATATGGAGAAAATAACAAAATTATTACTATATATACCCGTGAGCTAGGAAAAATTGGCGTTATGGCTAGAGGAGCCAGTAAACCTAACAGCAGGCTTTCTGCCGTCACACAGCTTTTTTGCTCCGGGTATTTTCTTGTAACCACATCAACCGGACTCGGCAGTCTTCAGCAAGGCGAAATGGTCGATTCACTCCGTTTCATACGGGAGGATCTTTTTGCCACTGCCTATGCTTCATATATTGTTGAATTGCTTGATAAAAGTGTCGAGGATAAGAAACCGAATCCGTATTTATATGAATTGCTTTCACAAACCTTGCATTACATAAACGAGGAATATGACGCAGAGGTTTTGAAATTCATTTTTGAAATGAAGATGCTGCCCGTAAATGGGATTAACCCAGTGCTGAATCAGTGTGCTGTATGTGGTGAAACGGAAGGGGAATTCTCCTTCTCGCTTCGGGAAGCGGGCTTTATCTGTCATCGCTGTCTGGGAAAAGACCCTTATCATTATAAAATTTCACCTGCGGCCGTCAAACTGCTTCGAATCTTTTATTATTTCGATTTATCAAGGCTCGGAAACATTTCCGTTAAGCCTGAAACGAAAAAAGAACTTCGGAAGATCATCGATGCATATTATGAGGAATATTCCGGTCTGCATTTGAAATCAAAAAAGTTCCTGAAACAGATTGATACGATGAAAGATATGTTTTAGGATCTGACCTATTGACATTCCAAGCTAGTTTGTATAAAATTCTAATCATTAAAATAAGAAGATTGCGTTGATGGAAAAGAGTATCTGTCATTCTCCATAAAAAGCGAACCCGGGACGGTGGAAGCCGGGATATGGATATACAGGGAAGGGCGTTTCCGGAGCATGTTGCTTTGAAAAGAGGCCGTTTTATAAACGGCAATTAGGGTGGAACCGCGGGTATACTCTCGTCCCTATGCATTTCGCATAGGGACGGGAGTTTTTTGTTTGCCAAGATGTAATGGGTTCCTATTCCTGAATTTTAATAAGAGCCGTTTTAAATAATCTGGAGGTGTACGATGAATATTCAAAATATGATTTTAACGTTACAAAAGCATTGGTCTGAACAAGGCTGCATATTGATGAATGCTTATGATGTAGAGAAAGGGGCAGGAACGATGAGCCCATACACGTTCCTGAGAGCCATTGGACCGGAGCCTTGGAGCGTTGCTTACGTGGAACCTTCCCGCCGTCCTGCTGACGGCCGTTATGGCGAGAACCCTAATCGACTGTATCAGCATCATCAGTTCCAAGTGATCATGAAGCCGTCGCCTGACAATATCCAAGAGTTATATTTGGATTCATTACGCGCATTAGGGATAAATCCGCTTGAGCATGATATTCGTTTTGTGGAGGACAACTGGGAAAATCCATCACTAGGATGTGCTGGTCTAGGTTGGGAAGTATGGCTTGATGGAATGGAAATCACTCAATTTACATATTTCCAACAAGTGGGCGGCCTTGAGTGTAAGCCGGTTTCAGTGGAAATTACATACGGAATCGAACGTCTCGCTTCTTACATTCAAGATAAGGAAAACGTATTTGACCTAGAATGGACAGATGGATTCACAGTTCGGGATATATTTGGTCAGCCGGAATACGAACATTCGAAATATACGTTCGAAACCTCCGACCTTGATATGCTATTCCAGCTTTTCACGATGTATGAAAAGGAAGCGCATCGCCAAATGGAAGAAGGACTTGTACATCCTGCATATGATTATGTTTTGAAATGTTCACATACATTTAACCTTTTGGATGCCAAAGGTGCCATCTCGGTGACGGAAAGAACGGGTTATATTGCCCGGTGCCGTAACTTAGCGCGTAAGGTTGCCAAAACCTTCTATGAAGAGCGGGAAAAATTAGGCTTCCCGATCCTGAAAGTGAAAGGGGAGAATACAAATGAGCAAGCGTGATTTGTTATTGGAGATTGGATTGGAAGAGCTGCCTGCCCGTTTTGTGACAGCATCGATGAAACAATTGTCAGATAAAGTACAGCAATGGCTAACGGAAAAAGCGATTGAATTCGGAACGGTTGAAGCTTTTTCCACACCAAGACGTTTAGCTGTATTGGTGAAAGATGTGGAAGAATCCCAAAAGGATATCGAAGAAGAAGCAAAAGGTCCGGCGAAGAAAATCGCTTTGGACAGTGAAGGCAACTGGTCTAAAGCCGCATTGGGATTCGTCAGGGGTCAAGGCATGACTTCAGAGGACATTTATTTTAAAGAACTCAAGGGTGTGGAATATGCCCATGTGAATAAATTCATAAAAGGACAGCAGACTGCTCAGCTTTTATCTGAGCTTCAGGAAATCATCAGCGGCATGACGTTCCCGAAAAATATGCGCTGGGCCAATCAGGAGCTCCGCTTCGTCCGTCCGATTAAATGGCTGATTGCCTTATTCGGCAATGATATAGTTCCATTCAGCATTGCTGACGTGAAAACGGGCCGTGAAACAAAAGGACACCGTTTCTTGGGCGATAGCGCAATCATCGAGCAGCCGGAACGGTATGAGGATACGCTAAAAGAACAATTTATAATGGCGGATCCAGATAAACGCCGACAAGTTATATTGGATCAGATTAAAGAGCTTGAGCAGGAGAAAGGCTGGATCATCCCGGTCGATGAAGATCTGCTTGAAGAAGTCAATAATTTGGTAGAGTATCCAACGGTGTTATTTGGACATTTTGAAGAAGAATTCCTAGAGCTTCCTGCTGAGGTACTTATCACTTCAATGAAGGAACACCAACGCTATTTCCCTGTTAAAGATAAGGACGGGAAACTGCTTGCTTACTTTGTAACCGTGCGTAACGGCGATGACCGTCATTTGGATAAGGTCTCTAAAGGGAATGAAAAAGTATTGCGTGCCCGCTTATCGGATGCAGCATTTTTCTATAAAGAAGATCAGAAAAAAGAGATTTCGGATGCTTTGAAAAAACTTGACAGTATCGTTTATCATGAAGAAATTGGTACATTAGCCGAGAAAACTGCCCGGGTAACTGCAGTGACCGGTGCCCTTGCGGATGCTTTGAATTTAAAGGCCGAAAAAGAAATGGCGCTTCGTACAGCGGCAATTGCCAAGTTCGATTTGGTGAGTCATATGGTTTATGAATTCCCTGAATTGCAAGGGTATATGGGTGAAAAATATGCTCTCCTAAAAGGGGAAGCCAAAGAAGTGGCCGCGGCTATCAATGAACATTATATGCCAAGACATGCGGATGACATTGTACCGCCTTCAGTCATTGGTGCGGTTGTGAGTTTAGCTGAAAAAATTGATACTTTGTCTTCATTCTTCGCTATTGGTGTCATTCCGACAGGTTCCCAGGATCCTTACGCATTAAGAAGGCAGGCGAGCGGGGTCGTCCAAATTCTAGCTGAGAAAAAATGGGATATTTCTTTAGAGGAGCTTATTGTTTTAGGCCTTAAAGGACTGGAATCAAAAGGCATCTTAAAACGTGATCTTGAAGAAGTTAAAGCGGATATGTTCACATTCTTTAAAGCCCGTGTCAAACACCTGCTTCAAGAACAGCAAATCCGTTACGATTTGATTGATGCAGTTCTGTTCAATGAGATCGGCTATATTCATTCCATCGTGGAACGTGCACATGTCTTGAATGCGAAAAAAGACGAAGCTGGCTTTAAAGAAAATCTGGAAGCTTTGAGTCGGGTCATGAACATTGCCGTGAAATGTGACAAAAAGGTAACTGTCGACCCTAGTGCCTTTGAAAATGATCAAGAGAATGCGTTATACGAAAAATATCAAAAAGTGGCAAAGCATTATATGGAATCCAAAGATGAGAATGAGCGGTTTGAACAGCTTGTTTCGCTGCAAACGGAAATAGAGTCATATTTCGAGAATACAATGGTCATGGCAGAGGATGAAGCAATCCGTAATAACCGTTTATCCTTAATGAAGGAAATCAGTGATTTAGTTGCAGGTTTTGCTGCCATGAATAAAATCATCCTTACATGATCGAAAGGATGTATGGAAATCGGAAACCCTTTAAATAAGGGCTTCCGATTTCTTCAAAAGATAAATGGTCAATAAATAGGACAAAAATGCCCTAATTAAATAATTTAGTATATAATTATTAAATGAACAACTTTTGTTACTTTACTCTGCGAAAGCAGTGGGGTGGTGATTATAATCCAATTGAATAAGCGTCAGGAACAGATTTTACAAATCGTAAAAGAAAACGGACCGATTACTGGAGAACATATTGCGGATAGATTGAACCTTACCAGGGCGACACTTCGTCCAGATCTAGCGATTTTAACGATGGCAGGTTTTCTTGATGCCAGGCCCCGGGTGGGGTATTTCTATACAGGCAGGTCAGGGACACAGCTTTTGACAGATAGCCTCAACCATCTTTATGTACGAGACTACCAATCGATACCTGTCGTTGTTGACGAGGGCATTTCCGTATATGATGCAATAGTCATGATGTTTTTAGAAGATGTCGGAACAATGTTCGTCGTCGATAAGCATGCATTGCTTGTTGGTGTCTTATCAAGGAAAGACTTGTTGCGTGCGAGTATTGGGAAACAGGAGCTTAACTCCATTCCAGTCAACATCATCATGACTAGGATGCCCAATATAACCATGTGTTCAAAAGAAGACCTGTTGATTGATGTTGCCAAAAAATTGATTGATAAACAAATCGACTCATTACCAGTCGTCAAAGACACAGAAAAAGGCTATGAAGTAATTGGAAGGATTACAAAAACCAATATTACGAAAGCATTCGTAGCTTTGGCTGATGAAGGCTATTAGGGGGCTTGCAAAAGGAATGACGGAGAATATGAACGGTTCAATTATATATGTTGTATCGGATTCAGTAGGGGAAACAGCGGAATTGGTTACAAAAGCCGCTGCAAGCCAGTTCTCGGGATCTGCTTTTTCCATAAAGAGAATTCCGTATATTGAAGATGAACAAAACGTGGATGAAGTGATATCACTGGCTAAGTTGGATGGGGCGATCATTGCTTATACTCTTGTCAAGCCAGCCATTAGAGCGTATATGAAAGCACAGGTCGAGAAAGAAAACCTGTCTGCTTATGACATTTTAGGGCCGCTCATGGACATCCTTCAGGAAAGGGCGCCAAAAGGGCCGCTTAATGAACCTGGTCTGGTGAGAAAGCTGGATGATGACTATTTCAAGCGTGTGGAAGCCATTGAATTTGCTGTGAAATATGATGATGGACGTGACCCACGGGGCATTTTACGTGCAGATATCGTCCTTGTGGGTGTTTCGCGCACTTCCAAAACACCATTATCACAGTATTTAGCCCACAAGCGCTATAAAGTGGCGAACGTACCTTTAGTGCCTGAAGTGGAACCTCCAGAAGAGCTGTTCCTGGTACCTCCTGAAAAATGCATCGGTTTGAAGATCAGCCCGGAAAAGCTGAACCATATTCGTAAAGAACGATTAAAGTCACTTGGGCTCAATGATCATGCCATTTACGCAAATGTGGAGCGAATAAAAGAAGAATTGACATACTTTGATACAATCATATCAAGGTTGAACTGTCCTATCATTGATGTAACCAATAAGGCTGTCGAAGAAACAGCCAATTTGATAATCAATATCCTTCAAAATAAAAACCGTTGATCCTTATAATTAAGGCAAATCAAAATGTGAGCTAGACACTCTATGTGTCAGCTCACATTTTAATGCCAAGGACGAAAAAGGGAATAACAAGAATAAGTTCAAAATAATTACATAAAATCCCTCTTGGTTTCCAAACGAAAATCCGTTGATTTGCATGAAAAAACATTCAGAATTTAAATGTTGGCATCTTCTAATCAAATAGACTATAATAAAAAATTGTGAGAAAAAAGTAATCTTAAGGTTTAGACTTAATTAATAAGGAATAAACTAAAGGTTAATGAGATGTCAAGGTTTTTATTATAAAAATAATTCGACATGTTCCGTATAATTCAGGAAGGGCTGGTCTTTTTCAAGGCAAAAGAGGTGCTTTCACTTAAATAAGCAGGTATTCTTTGAAGAATGATTTGTGCTCTTTTTAGAGGGAATCCTCTGAATCAATGCTGAAAATTCACCATATCTTCATAAATTTTAGGGGAGAAAAAGGATTATGCAGAAAGATGTAGAATTAGAAGGTATGAATAATAAACCTACGATACACGTCGATGCCGATGCATGCCCGGTGAAAGACGAAATCCTTCATTGTGCAAATTTGCACGATGTTGAAGTCTGTTTTGTTGCATCATATAAAAATATGATGAATAACCCTGAAGGTAAATGGGTTTATGTCGATGCAGACAAAGAAGCGGCAGATCTTTATATAGTAAACTCAGTAAAAAAGGGTGATATTGTCGTTACAGCAGATATTGGTTTGGCTGGGACCCTGCTTCCTAAAAACGTTTATGTCCTTTCGCCAAGGGGAAAAGAATACACTGACGAGAATATTTTCATGCTCTTGGATATGCGTTATCAGTCGGCGAAACTCCGCAGGCAGGGTAAGCATACGAAAGGGCCGAAAGCATTCACAAAGGAAGACCGTGCATGTTTTACAAATAAACTTATGAAAACATTGTCGAACTTTGCAGGGAATTAGGAATCAGTATCGAATTAAAAACTATCACCAATATTGCAAGGTGGAAAAATGATAAATGGCCGTATAGAAGATGAGAAAATTAATCAAATTCGCGAAGCTGTTGACATTGTTGATTTAATTGGGGAGTATGTCCAGCTGAAGAAGCAGGGGCGCAATTACTTTGGCCTATGTCCTTTTCATGGTGAAAACTCGCCTTCGTTTTCCGTTTCAACGGAAAAACAAATTTTTCACTGTTTTGGTTGCGGGGCAGGCGGGAATATTTTTACCTTCTTGATGGATATAGAAGGCTACAGCTTTGTGGAATCTGCAAAAGTTTTAGCTGAAAAGGGAAATGTTCCTTTGGATGTTGAAATCAATAAGGATTCCAAGCGATCTAACATGCCGGCAGGCTCTCAGCAAATGATTGAAGCCCATGACCTGCTGAGGAAGTTTTATCATCATCTCCTCGTTAATACGAAAGAGGGGCAGGATGCTCTCGAATATTTACTTAAACGCGGGTTTACTGAAGAAACGATAGAAAAGTTCCAAATTGGCTACTCTTTGGATTCATGGGACTTCGTGTCCAAATTCCTTTTAAAACGCGGGTTTCCAGCGGAATACATGGAGCAGGCAGGGCTTATTATTTACAGGGAAAAAGACGAGTCATATTTTGACCGTTTCAGAAATAGAGTCATGTTTCCAATTATGGATCATCAAGGAAATACGATTGCGTTTTCAGGAAGAGCGATGGGGGACGATGAGCCCAAATATTTGAATAGTCCTGAAACGCCAATCTTTAATAAAAGTAAAACTTTATATAATTTCCATCATGCAAGACCACACATACGAAAGAAAGAACAAGCTGTCATTTTTGAAGGCTTTGCCGATTGCATTTCAGCAGTTGGCGCAGGTGTGGAGAATGCGGTCGCTACAATGGGTACTGCCCTGACGGACCAGCATATCCAGCTTTTAAAAAGAAATACTGACCAGATACTTATTTGCTACGATTCGGACTCTGCGGGATTGAACGCTGCCAATCGTGCAGTTAATATGTTACAGGACCATGAGTTTTCCGTGAAAGTCGCTCTCATGCCTGATAACTTGGACCCCGATGACTACATAAAGGAATTCGGTGAAAAAAGCTTTGTTTCTGAAGTAATAGGGGCCAGTTTAACCTACATGGCATTCAAAATGCATTATTTGCGTCGAGGGAAAAATGTAAATAATGAAGGAGATCGAATTCAATATATCGAAGAAGTCCTTAAAGAAATTTCGCGATTGCCCAATGCAGTGGAGAGGGATCATTATCTCCGGCAGCTATCCTCTGAATTTTCCCTTTCATTGGATGCGCTGGAACAGCAGCAGCGTCAGGTGTTCTTTACGGAACGCAAGAAGGGGACACTGCCGCAGCCAGCAGCTCCAAAGAAGATGGCCCTGCAATATGAGCATAAGTTAAAGCCTGCTCACCATAATGCTGAAATGAAGTTGATTGCCCATATGCTAAAAAGCAGGGATATGACATTCAAAATTCAGCAGTTGCTTGGTCAAACGGTCTTTCATGTAGATGAACATCAGGCAATCATCACCTATTTATATGCGTTCTATGAAGATGGACACGAACCGGATACAAGCTTTTTCCTTACTTATTTACCGGATCCAAACTTGAGAAGGATCGTTTCTGAAATAGAAATGATGTCAGTGAATGAGGAAGTTACCGATAAAGAACTGACCGATTGTATAAATCAAGTGTTGAAATATGAAAAGTTGTTAAAGATAAAAGAAAAACAAGTTGAAGAAAAAGATGCAGTTAGACGAAGTGATTATGTCACTGCTGCACAAATTGCCATGGAAATCATTAAATTGCGTAAAATGTTGTAGTCGTTTAGGTGTAAGTCCTGGAAGGAGGGGAACTAATGGCTGAAAAACCAGCACGTTCCAAACAAGTTGATAATGAATTTAGCCTTGAACAGGTGAAAGAAAAATTACTAGAGCTAGGTAAAAAACGGGGCTCTTTGACTTTAGAAAAAATTGCTGAAATGATTGGCGGTTTTGAGTTGGATTCCGATCAAATGGATGAGTTCTATGAGGTGTTAGCAGAAAATGGCGTCGAAATACTCACTGATGGTGAGGAAGACGAAGATGAAGACGATCCAGATGAGAAGAAACTTGCAAAAGAAGAAGAGTTTGACTTAAATGATTTAAGTGTTCCTCCTGGCGTTAAAATTAATGACCCAGTACGCATGTATTTAAAGGAAATTGGTCGGGTCGACCTTTTATCGGCAGAAGAGGAAATATCTCTGGCGACGAGAATTGAAGATGGAGATGAAGAAGCGAAACGCCGTTTGGCAGAAGCTAACCTTCGTCTTGTTGTCAGTATCGCCAAGCGCTATGTCGGACGCGGAATGCTTTTCCTTGATTTGATTCAGGAAGGTAATATGGGACTTATCAAAGCAGTGGAAAAATTTGATTACCGCAAGGGATTCAAGTTCAGTACGTATGCAACATGGTGGATTCGCCAGGCGATAACCCGTGCCATTGCCGACCAAGCACGAACGATCCGGATACCGGTGCATATGGTGGAAACCATCAATAAATTGATCCGTGTCCAAAGACAGCTTCTTCAGGATTTAGGCCGTGAACCTTCTCCGGAAGAAATTGCGGAGGATATGGACTTAACACCTGAAAAAGTTCGTGAAATCTTGAAAATAGCTCAGGAGCCTGTTTCATTGGAAACGCCAATAGGTGAAGAGGACGATTCACATTTAGGTGATTTCATTGAAGATCAGGATGCGACTTCCCCATCGGAACATGCAGCATATGAACTTTTGAAAGAACAGCTGGAAGACGTATTGGATACTCTTACAGACCGTGAAGAGAACGTCTTGAGACTCCGCTTTGGACTTGATGATGGCCGCACCCGTACTCTTGAAGAGGTGGGTAAAGTGTTCGGGGTCACCCGCGAGCGTATCCGTCAAATCGAAGCGAAGGCGCTACGTAAACTGAGACATCCAAGCCGCAGCAAACGCTTGAAAGATTTCCTTGAATAGAATGTATATGTCCTTTACAGAGCCCTCTTTGAATGCCTAGCGTTCGGGAGCGGCTCTTTTTTAAATTTTGATGTAAAAATATCCTTGAAAGAACAATACGTATCCATTTTTCCGTATAATGGGAATCGGAAACAATTTACATAACTAAAAAGCTAAGCCGTTAAAAAGTGATGAGGAAGTGAGATCCATGGATGAGATGAGAAAGAAAATCATCATTCAAGAAATAAACTCCTGGAAGGAAAGCCGTATGCTTCCAGAACAATATTGTAATTATCTGCTTGCATTATACTGTCAAGGCGAACAGCCGCCATCTAAATCGATTAAAACCGAGAGCAAAAAAAACGGCATCTTTTCAGGGCTGTTTATCGGAGCCCTTTTTGCATTTATTGTATTTTTGAATTATTTTACTGAAATACCCATAAGAATGCAAATGCTTATGACAACAATTTCAATACTTGTCTTTTGGCTGGCGGTCCGCCGCTTTAACGGCAGGAAAATCATTTTTCAAATGTCGTTGATGGGAATGGTGCTATCATTGCTTTTACTAACCATCAGTTTTGCGGAATTCATGGCACCCAGCAAAGTAGGTATCCTTTATATTTTCTTGTTCATTAATTGCGGACTCTGGATACTAATGGGCAAAAAACTGAAGCTGCTCCATTTTTCCATAGCGGGAGGCCTGGGAGCACTTGTCATTCTTTACTTTTTATTAACATAACCAGCGGTTTCAAATGATGAATTTAGGGTACTATGAACATATGTAAGAAAAAGTAAAATGTTTGGAAATATACATAAGTTTTTGACAATTTTAAGAAATTATATAATATCTTCTATTTTTGGGCTTTTACTTGAAACTCTTTTCAAGTAAAATAATATATAGTTGTTTGTATATAATATTAATTATGGTAAGTTTAGGTTCTACATAGGGGAGGGAATACTATGAATCGCAATCCAGTAATGCCTTTTATTATTATCATGGTTTTTGGTATTGGACTTATGTTTTTACTTTCGTTTAAAGGTTTGGGTGATGCCAAAGATCTTGCTAAGGAAAAAGAGGGCGGCGAAAAGACAGAAGAAACAGAAAATGCCTCAGCATCACCTGAGGACATTTATAAGCAAAACTGTATCTCTTGTCATGGTGACGCCTATCAAGGCGGTGTAGGGCCTGCCCTAAAAGGAGTTGGCGATCGTCTGTCGGTGGATGAGGTTAAAGAAGTGATCACTAATGGACGAGGTGCAATGCCGCCAGGTCTAGTCGAAGAACAGAATATTGACGCCATGGCCGAATATATTCATGGACTGAAATAAGTCATGAAACTGACTCAAGAAATCGTTGGAAAGCGAGCTTTTTGAGTCAGTTTTTCATTTTTCGGAAAAGGGAGATTCCAGGTGGAAGATTTCTTTTGCCAACTGCATAGAAAGGGCCCCATTTCTCTTATCTGTAATTTTTCGATTGAACTTGGTATAATCGAATGGGAAACTTATTATAGTAAGACATTATTTGAATTAAGAGAGTTGATAAATATGAATCATGAAAAACTATCGATGAGATTAGAACGTGTTGCCATACATATACCAAAAGGAAGCATTCTAGCAGATATAGGTTCAGACCATGCTTACTTACCGTGCTATGCGGTGACTAACGGCTTGTGTGACAGTGCTATAGCAGGTGAGGTTGTAGAAGGTCCCTATCAGTCAGCACGCAAGCAAGTGGCAATGACGGGGCTTGGGGACAAGATAGAAGTCCGTAAAGGAGACGGGCTTGAAGTATTGAATCCTGATGAAGCGACATGCATTACGATTGCAGGCATGGGTGGAACGTTAATATCAAGTATATTGGAAAGCGGAAAAGGAAAACTCGGCAAGGCAGAAAGGCTTATCCTTCAGCCTAATGTAGGTGCAGCGAATGTTCGCAGCTGGTTAATCGAAAACGGCTGGGAACTTAGTGGAGAGGAAATCCTTGAAGAAGATGGGAAAATCTACGAGATCTTAATTGCGAAAAAAGGAGAACCGCTACGCCCTTATGGGGTGAACAAGCAAGCCGGCCTCACTTTCGGTCCATACTTAAGAGAGCAATTCAGTGACATTTTCATAAAAAAATGGCAGCTTGAGAAAAAACATTTGGAAAGAATCATCGAACAATTGGATGAAAGCGGAAGAAGCGGACTGGAAACGAAGCGCAATGAATTAAGATCTCAGATTTCAGTAATTGAGGAGGTGCTTAAAGGGTGAAGACAGTGAATGGCCACGAAATCATTGAAACGTTTGAACAATTCTCCCCAAAGCATTATGCAATGGAGGGAGATCCAATCGGGCTGCATGTCGGGCAGCTCAATAAGCCGGTTACTAAAGTGCTGATTGCCCTTGATGTGCTGGAAGAGGTTGTAGACGAAGCGATAGAACATGGCGTGGAATTGATCATCGCCCACCATCCGCTTATTTACCGACCATTGAAAAAGATCGATACAAACGCAGCTGGAGGCCGAATCATCGAGAAGCTGATCAAACATGATATCGCTGTTTATGCTGCACATACCAATTTGGATGTTGCTAAGGGCGGAGTGAATGATTTACTTGCCGAAGCGCTACAATTGCAGGATACAGAGGTATTGATTCCGACTTATGAGACGGCTCTAAAGAAATTGGTCGTATATGTTCCAAAGACTGACGAACAAAAGGTGAGGGATGCCCTGGGTAAGGCAGGGGCCGGAGCGATCGGGAACTACAGCAATTGTTCGTTTTCCGGGGAAGGGACCGGACGCTTTTTGCCAGGTGAAGGCAGTGAACCGGTAATTGGCTCTAAAGGTAAGCTTGAAGAGGTAGCTGAAATGAGGATTGAAACGATATTCCCGGAAAATATCGAGAAGAAAGTGCTAGCTGCGATGATTAAAGCCCATCCATATGAAGAAGTTGCTCACGATATATATAAACTGGAGAACAAAGGTGAGTCTCTTGGCTTAGGAAAGGTTGGTGTACTTGCTGAAGAGATGACACTCGAACAATTTTCCGAACATGTGAAGCGGACTCTCGATGTTGAAAGGGTGCGTGTCGTTGGAGATTTGCAAAGTCCGATAAAAAAAGTGGCCGTTTTGGGCGGAGACGGCAATAAATACTTTACGACAGCGAAATTCAAGGGAGCTGATGTTTACGTTACAGGTGATATGTATTACCATACAGCCCATGACGCGATGATGATTGGATTGAATATTGTGGACCCGGGCCACAATGTTGAAAAGGTGATGAAAAAAGGTGTTGCACGGATCCTTGAAAAAATGTGCCGCGAAAAGAACTACGATGTTGAATTCATTCCATCCCGGCTGAATACAGACCCTTTCCGCTTCATTTAAATAACACGAAAAAGGCAGCCCTTAGTGGCTGCCTTTATTTTTGTGCAATCATTTCTTCACTTTAATTTTTGGTAAAATCTTATGCAATGGCGTTTTCTTTTCGGTATTCCAAGTCGATTCATCATTTGCTTCATATTGCTCTAGAAATGTGATGACTTCCTTCGTGATCGGAGTTGGTGTAGAAGCCCCCGAAGTGACGGCAACCGTTTCTGCATCCTTTAGCCATTCAAGATTCAGCTCGGAAATGTCAGCGATTCGATAAGCTCTCGTGCCGGCAATCTCTTGGGACACTTGTGCAAGACGGTTTGAATTATTACTCTTGGGATCTCCGACAACGATTAAAACATCAGCTTCGCCAGCTTGTTCGGCAACCGCTTCTTGGCGAACCTGTGTCGCTAAACAAATTTCCTTATGGACTTCGGCATGCGGGAATTTATCCTTGACCTTATCCATTATATCCAAAACATCCCATTGGCTCATCGTTGTTTGATTGGTGACGATGATCTTATCACTATTCAAAGTCAAGGCTTCCACATCTTCATCCTTTTGAACCAGGTGAACGACATCAGGAGCAACTCCGACAGCACCTTCTGGTTCCGGATGCCCTTTTTTGCCAATATAAATGATTTGATAGCCTTCCGCTTGTTTTTCCCGAATTAAGTCATGTGTTGCGGTAACATCGGGACATGTTGCATCGAGTGTCACAAGCCCTTTTTTCTCAGCGATCTTCCTAATCTCAGGTGAAACGCCGTGAGCAGTAAAGATGACGGTTCCGCTGTCCACCTGTTCGATGATATCGTTGCGGTTGCTTCCGTCCAACGTGATGATGCCTTCTTCTTCGAACGCATCCGTCACATGTTTGTTATGCACGATCATTCCTAAAATGTAAATGGGACGTGGCAAGGTTTTATCTAAAGCCGCATTTCGGGCGATGACCATGGCATCGACAACGCCATAACAATAGCCGCGCGGGGAAATTTTAATCACTTTCATCTATGTGTCCTCCTTCAAGGCAAGAAACTCCCACTTTTTATACCTTTCTATTATATAAGACCATAGATGATATTACAAAACATCATATTTACATAAAATCAGTTATTGGAAAAATTTTTGCAGACATTATATATAAAGCTTGGGTCCGGATGATCTTTCCCTTTTCGTTTCGGTACGAACTTGGGCGATGGGGCTAGCTTCTTTAGCTTTATCTTTTTTCTTCGAATCTGTTTTTACTTCACTGCTTTTTTGTTCCTCAACCTTTGGCCCGCTTTCAACGGTAGCTCCCGCATCCTTGGTCTCATCGGCTGATGATATGCTCCTGAAAACTTTCCACATGGAAGGCAGATTTTTAATCACTGGCCCGTATTGTTCCACCATAGGCGTGAATTGTTCCGCGGCCTGCAACACTTTTTGCGTGTTGGAAAGCATATTATTAAGCGAATCGGGGTTTTTTAATGTTTCTAAAATACCGCCTCCGCTGCTTCTTGAAGAACTTTTGTTAGTGGAAGCGGCTGGCGCAAACAAATTGGGTGAAGCTCCTTTTTGTTTCGACTTACCGAGTATTTTTGACAATAGCCCCTCTTTCTTTGCTGGCGGCATTTCCTGCCGCTGCGGTTGGGAGAAAGGGCCTCGGAAACCTTGAGGTCCCTGTGGCTGTGGCCTCTGCGGTCTGTTTTGGACCATCGGCCTCTGCATCTGCTGATAAGGATGGGGAATTTGCCGCGGCTGTCTGAAAGGAGCAGGCTGCTGCTGCATCCCTCGGCCATTGGGTGGCTGAAAACCGGGTCCGGGTTGACGATTTCTATTTGGGAACATAGGTTTCACCTCCTCAGTTTTTATATGCGATGTACTCTTCTATATAAATTATGCAACTCGGCAGAAAAGGTTTGAGGAAAGAGTGACTGGGCAGTTGTGAAGTAACCGGAAAGAAGGTAAGATGGTAACGGTAGTCTTTTTAGCTCCATGTCTGCGGGGGATACGCTATGACCAGGACAGGGGCTTTTCGTTTGCAAGAGTCCATTTTAAGAGAACTAACCTCAGCGCATGCGCTTTTGTGATTTAAGTAAATGGGTCACAGGGAAAAAAGTAGATGGCCTGACCATTATGGGGCAATCCCTATTTTCTTCACGAGCAACCCAGGCGCTTGCGCTTTTTGTGTAAAATTTATTATAATAACAGGACATGTCTAATGACTGACAGGATAAAGGAGTTTTTTGATGAAACAAAATCAATTTGAACGATTTAATTTGAAAAGCTACATTCTAGATGCGGTTCGTACTTTAGGGTTCGATAAGCCGACGGAAATTCAAGAGCGCGTGCTTCCGTCGCTTTTAAAGGGAAGTAGCTTAATTGGCCAGTCGCAAACAGGTACAGGCAAGACACATTCCTATTTGCTGCCGATCATGAACAGGCTTGATGCTGGTAAAAATGAGGTTCAAGCGATTATTTCCGCACCAACCCGTGAGTTAGCGAACCAAATCTACAAAGAAGCTTTGAAAATTGCTGACCATTTCCCTGAGGATGAGCAGATTCAAGTCCGTTGTTTCATCGGTGGCACTGATAAACAGCGAATGATAGATAAATTGAAGACACAGCCACAATTGGTAATTGGTACCCCGGGCCGGATCAAGGACTTGGTTGAAGCTCAGGCATTACAGGTGTATACAGCTAAAATGCTTGTAGTCGATGAAGCGGACCTTATGCTAGACATGGGATTCATTGAAGATGTCGATTTATTTGCATCACGTATGGCTGAAAAAATTCAAATGCTTGTCTTTTCGGCAACCATTCCAGAAAAATTGAAGCCGTTTTTGAATAAATATATGGAGAATCCAAAGTATGTTCAAGTAAATCCCAAGCAAGCGACAGCTTCGAAAATTGAACATGTTCTTATACCGCTTCGCCACCGTAACAAAGAGCAGTTACTTCATGATATCATCGTTCGTTATAATCCATATTTGGCGATTGTTTTCACGAACACAAAGAAAATGGCGGATCATGTGGCTAATTCCTTGAGCGAAAAAGGATTGAATGTCGGCCGAATTCATGGGGATTTAACGCCTCGTGAGCGTAAAAAAATGATGAAGCAAATCAATGATTTGGAGTATCAATTCATCGTTGCGACAGATCTGGCTTCCCGTGGAATCGATATTGAAGGTGTAAGTCATATCATTAACTATGAATTGCCTTCAGACTTGGACTTTTATATCCATAGGACGGGTAGGACCGCTCGTGCAGGATATTCAGGCATTGCCACTACCATATACGATACTTCCGATGAAGATTCATTGAACCGCCTTGAAAAAATGGGCATTCAGTTCCGTGATGCCGATATCCAAAATGGTGATTGGGTTGATATCGACGAACGTAATAAACGAAAAAACCGTAAAAAACAAAAATCTGATATTGATGTTAAAGCGAGCAGGCACGTCAAGAAGCCAACTAAAGTTAAGCCAGGATACAAGAAGAAAATTCAACGAGATGTGGAAAACTTTAAAAAACGCGAACGTCGTATACAGAGAAAGAAATAGGGGAGAAATCAGATGCTGAAGATTGGATCGCATGTTTCAATGAGCGGGAAAGGTATGCTTCTTGCTGCGAGTCAAGAAGCGGCTTCGTATGGCTCCAACACATTCATGATCTATACAGGGGCCCCTCAAAACACAAGACGTAAAAAAATCGAGGATTTAAATATCGAAGCCGGAAGACTGCATATGGAGGAGAATGGAATCAGCGATATCGTAGTCCATGCTCCATATATCATTAACATAGGAAATACCACGAATCCAGCCACATATGAGCTTGGAGTCAACTTTTTACGCAGCGAAATCGACCGGACTGAAGCGATTGGTGCAAGGCAAATCGTACTTCATCCAGGTGCTCATGTTGGTGCAGGCAGTGAACTGGGGATCAAGAGAATCATTGAGGGTTTGAATGAAGTGCTGACTGCCGACGATAAAGTTCAGATTGCCCTTGAAACGATGGCGGGTAAAGGTTCTGAATGTGGCAGGTCTTTCGAGGAGCTGGCGATGATCATTGATGGTGTAACCCATAATGAAAAATTATCGGTATGCTTCGATACTTGCCATACTCATGATGCCGGATATAACATCATCGAGGATTTTGATGGCGTACTGAATGAATTCGATAAATTGGTCGGTGTTGATCGTATCAAGGTCCTTCATATAAACGATAGCAAAAACGAACGCGGCGCCCGTAAGGACCGCCATGAAAACATTGGATTTGGTCATATTGGCTTTAAGGCGCTGAATGATATTGTGCACCATCCTCAATTAAGCACTGTTCCGAAAATCCTGGAAACACCTTATGTAGGGGAAGACAAAAAAGACAAAAGGGCACCTTATAAATTCGAAATTGATATGTTCAAGAATAATCAATTTGAAGAAGATTTATTGGAAAAGATCAGGTTCCAACAATAATCATTATAGAAAAGGACGATTCATTGAAATGAAGATGAATCGTCCTTTCATTTTGTATTTGGATTAAGTATGCTCAAATAGCAACAGGCATAAGATCTTTAAAAAGTGGAAGTAAGGTTGTTGAAGAGGGATTCTATCTCCCTGGCTGTGCTTGCACCGGCAACTTTTGTAATTTGACCAAGTACGTTCTGTCTTTGACGTATATCAAAAATGTTAATATTTTTACCGGCTAGAAGTACAGTGATATCCTGTGCCTGTTTTTGAGTGAGTGCAACCTTATGCTGTTTAGCAAGGGAAAGCAGTTCACCGGGGCGTATATTGTTGATTTTATGATTGACCATCATTTCAAATAATTTCAAACGATCTCCTCCTTTGTTAAAACATATGAAGGAGGCCGGCGGATGTGAACATGAAACTTCGTTTTGGTTACGGTAAATTGGTTCAGATGACATTTTTTGTGTTTCGGGGTGTATCGGCACATGTTAAGAAGACCGGATTCTTTACAACTGGACTTCTTTGATTTATACTAACGATTGTTAATCGTAATGATTCTTAAAAAATAGGTGATCTCTTTGGACAATGTAGTAAACCCCATAGTTAAATTTGAAGATATATCTTACAAATATACAAAAGATCTAGTGCTGGAACATGTTTCACTTGAAATTCCCAAAGGGGCCTTCTTAGCTATCGTCGGGCCGAATGGATCCGGTAAGTCAACGCTTTTGAAGTTGTTGCTTGGTCTGTTTAAGCTCCAAAAGGGTAAAATTCAAATATTCGGGGAAGACATACGACGCTTTAAAGATTGGCAAAAGGTCGGGTTCGTTTCCCAAAAGGCGAATTCCTTCAACTCAGGATTCCCTGCCACTGTTTTTGAAGTGGTTCAGAGCGGTTTGACCAAAAAAATTGGCTTGTTTAAGTTTGCAGGCAAAGAAGATAAGCAAAAGGTGAAGAAGGCTCTGGAATCCGTGGATATGCTTGAATATCAGAACCGTAATATCGGGGAATTGTCCGGAGGCCAACAGCAAAGGGTATTCATTGCCCGTTCACTGGTCAGCGAACCGGAATTGATGATATTGGATGAACCTACGGTTGGCGTTGATTCAAAAAACGTCCATCAATTTTATGAAATGCTTGAGATGTTGAATAAAAAATTAGGAATAACCCTGATTTTAGTAACACATGATGTTGGTACTGTGACCGATAAAGTCACGCATGTCGCCTGCTTGAATAAAAAGCTTCATTTTCATGGGGATGCCCGTGAATATAATGAATTGGATGAAGGTGAGCTCTCGTCCATCTATGGACATGGGGTCCAATTTTTAAATCATGATCATTAATATGTTTTGGAGGATAGCCCAATGATATCGGGGATATTGCAATTTGAATTTTTGCAGAACGCATTCTTGACCGGAATCATCATCGGAGCGATTGCGCCATTAGTGGGCGTTTTTGTCGTGGTAAGGCGGATGTCGATGATTTCCGATGCGCTCAGTCATGTAGCGCTTGCTGGTATAGCGTTTAGTTTATTGCTGCAGAAGAGCTTTCTATCTTTAGCAGGATTGAATCCACTTTATATTGGAATGGCGTTTTCTGTAGGTGGTTCATTATTCATTGAAAAATTAAGAGGGGTGTACAAGCATTACCAAGAGCTTGCAATCCCGATCATAATGTCCGGAGGCATGGGTCTTAGTGTCATTTTCATATCCATTGCAGATGGTTTCAATACCGATTTATATGGTTATTTATTCGGCAGTGTCAGTGCCGTCAGCCGGGCGGACCTGTATGTCATTTTGGCAGTGGGGTTAGTCGTAGCCTTGATGCTTACCTTATTATATAAAGAATTATTTCTGTTATCTTTTGATGAAGAGCATGCCAAAGCGTCTGGAATACCGTATAAAGCGATACATTTTATTTTTATTGTCATGGTCGCACTGGTCATTGCGGCTTCCATGAAAATCATTGGCATATTACTTGTTTCTTCGCTCATGACGCTCCCGGTAGCAGCTAGTCTTCGCTTTGCGAAGGGCTTTAAGCAAATGATCGGTTATTCGGTATTATTCGGTGAAGTTTCTGTCATTGGCGGATTATTCATATCATACAACCTTGACCTCGCTCCTGGTGGGACCATTGTAATAATAGCTGTACTAATTCTCATCTTGTCAATTTTGTTTGATAAGTGGAAAAATCGATAGATGGGGTGATGTATTTTGAACGTAACTACTGCGATGCAACTTTTAAAAGATAAAGGTTTTAAGCATACAGGAAAGAGGGAAGAAATGCTTCAGCTTTTCTCTTCCAGTGATAAATATTTAACGGCCAAAGATGTATTGGAGAATATGAAGCAGGATTATCCAGGATTAAGCTTCGATACGATTTACAGGAACCTTTCCTTATTTGTCGAACTTGGCATCTTTGAAGCGACCGAGTTGGAAGGGGAAAAGCGTTTTCGTTTTACATGCGGTCATTCTTCCCACCATCACCATTTCATCTGTTTGAATTGTGGAAAAACGAAAGAAATCGAACTGTGCCCGATGCAGGAACTTCAGGAAAGCTTGAAGGAATACGATGTTTCGGGGCATAAATTTGAAATTTACGGACGCTGTCCCGCATGTAGCGTATCTTTGGAAGCATAAAAACCATTGACCTCCAGTCAATGGTTTTTTCTTGTCTCATTTTATACTCGCCACTTTCCCTGACATCCAATTATTCACCCAGGCTGAGGCTTCTTGCCAATTGTTGACCCGTATCACCCTTTCAGGCACAGGATCTTGGTTGTAGGGGGTATTAAATAAAATCACGGGTATTTTACACTCTTCCGAAATCGCCACTGCGTTATCGTGCTTGTCCTCTAAAAAGAGATCGACTTCGAATTTTTTGGCTGCAGCAATCTTATCATGTGAACCTACAAGTTCTATATGATCATATAGGACTTGATTAGTCGTGAACCAATCCTTCGTTACATCCAATAGACGGGTGCTCCTGGCACTGATGAAATAAAGGTTGGCTTGTTCTGTCCATTTTTCCAATACATCTTTCGCACCCTCAGCCAATAATGATTCGGAATAGATGAGTGGTTCGGTCTCAATGAACCATTTAGTGAAATCCTCTTTTGGAACATTCACGAAAGGGAATAAGTCATATTCGGTAATGTCTTCATAAGCTAAATTCAGCTGAAAAGCTTTATTTAAAAAGGGGACCATGGAATCAGGTCTTGTGACAGTCCCGTCTATATCGATGCCAAAACGTTTTTTCATGATGAATCTCTCCTCATTTTCAATACTTGTAATAGTGTAACATATCCCCTCAGAGCTTTGGTAAAAACCCGTATTTATTTCCAAGACATGAAACCATTTTCACGATGGTTTCTGCAATTTTTACATACACTATAAATGCTTCACAAACGAAAGTGAGGGATGCGCGATGGAAAAAGATCAATACTCCAGTATCGACGATGAAATGCAATTGGCGAAAGAGGGCAGTGAACCAACCGTTGTGGATGATCAGCATCATGAACGGTATTATAATGAAGATACTCCTGAAGATGACAGACGATATGAGAGTCGTGGGTCCATAACCAATATGGATAACCGGTATCAGGAAGAAACGTCTGCCGAGATTTCAACACCACCTCAGCGAATCGGGTCATATAGAAATGATGAACCTGCAGAGGATAATGGTTCGGGGGATGTGGCATCAAGAGGAAAAGCGATTGGTGTCATATCATTGATCATCTCCATTTTATCGTTATTCATGATGCCTTTCATTTTAGGGATTGTAGGTATCATTGTAGGAATAGTGGCCAGAAGCCGAGGGTCGAACCTGGGTACCTGGGCCATTGGCATAGGTGCAGTCTCCATCATCGTTGCCATATTCATCCTGCCGTTCTTTTAGCTTCATTAAACCCTTTGATGTCATTATGCATCAAAGGGTTTTTCAAATAAAACAAAAAAATCCCGAATGAAAATTCGGGATTTTTTTGTTTTATTTATTTACAGCAGCTTCGGCTCTTTGTTTTTCATAGTACTCTTCAGCGATTTTGTCAATTTCCTTTTTCAGTTCTTCGACCATCGTCTCTTCAGGCACTTTACGTACGATTTGACCTTTTCTAAACAGTAAACCTTCACCTCGGGCCCCGGCAATGCCGATATCAGCCTCACGGGCTTCTCCAGGGCCGTTTACCGCACAACCAAGCACTGATACCTTGATTGGTGCTTTAATCGTCTGGATGTACTCTTCAACTTCATTGGCGATGGAAATCAAATCAATCTCGATTCGGCCGCAAGTAGGGCAGGAAATTAAAGTGGCCATGTTAGACGCAAGGCCAAATACTTTTAGAAGCTCCCTTGCCACCTTCACCTCTTCGACAGGATCGGCACTTAAGGAAACACGCATCGTGCTCCCGATACCTTGACTTAGGATGGCACCTAGTCCGGCAGCGCTTTTTACGGTCCCGGAGAACAGTGTTCCTGATTCCGTAATTCCAAGATGTAAAGGATAATCGAATGCTTTTGAAGCTTTTTCATATGCTTCGATGGCTAAATTGACATCGGAAGCTTTCATGGAAACGATAATGTCATGAAAATCGAGGTCTTCCAGGATCTTGATATGGTGTAAAGCACTTTCCACCATTCCATCAGCAGTCGGGAAGCCATATTTCTCGATGATTTTCTTCTCGAGAGAACCAGCATTTACCCCGATTCGGATTGGGATTCCTTTAGCCTTTGCAGCTTTTACGACTGCTTCAACCTTTTCACGGCGTCCGATGTTACCAGGATTTATCCTGATTTTATCCGCTCCGCCTTCAATGGCCTTCAGAGCAAGTTTGTAATCGAAATGAATATCGACTACTAGAGGGATGTTTATCCGTTTTTTTATCTCAGAAATTGCATCAGCTGCCCTTTCATCCGGACAGGCGACACGTACGATTTGACATCCCGCTTCTTCAAGACGAAGGATTTCTGCAACCGTTGCTTCAACATCATGTGTTTTTGTCGTTGTCATGCTTTGTACGATAACTTCATTATTGCCGCCAATCGTTAAGTTTCCGACTTTAATTGGCCGCGTCTTGGTGCGATGTATGATTTCACTCAAGTGGAATTCTCTCCTTTAGGAAAAAATCAGTTTTGATTTTTAATTTGCTTCTCTGAAATATTGTATCAATGTACATACCGCTTGACAAGGAAATAGGTCGCATAATCTTTTTTCAATATGAGATATTTCCTATTTCAGGATATACCTGATGCTTGGAAAACCACTTTAATGGTTCTTGTGAAGGCGCAGATCCCTTTTGACAGTTATTTATAAACGGGTATCTTATATGTTTTGCCAATCTGCATATTTTCGGGTTTCAATCCTTCATTCAAACTTTGAAAGTCAGCGATGATCGTTTCGATTGGCTGATTGGATCCGTCTTTTTCCGTTTCAACAATGGAGAGTAAGGTATCCCCGGGTTTCATGGTGATTTCTTTATAAGCGGCAGATGGTGCGGATGCTGTCTGGCTGGCCGGCACGGCCGGTTCGCCTGTAGAGGCCGGTGGATGGGAAGCCGGCAGGGTACCAGTAGTCAAATCAAAATAAATAATGAATAAAGTGAAACAGAATGAGATAAAAAGCAGTAGCCGTTTCAATTTTCCATCCTCCCAAGCTTGTCTTTAATTCATCATACTTGGAGGGAACAAAAAATATGCCTAAAAATGGGCGGTTTTTTAAAATGGAATGTGAGATTGACCATTCATATCTATTTTGGTTATTGAGGAACATCCTTAATATTTGAATGTGTGCTAAGAAAGGAGCGAATTTCCTTTGGGGTCAGGCCGATCTTTTTTGCCTCCATTATGAGTAACAACCACTGTACATCAATATGACTCTCCTTCACGTCTATCACCTCTTAAATACTATTTCAAACATAAGTATAGGAATAACTTGGTGAGTATTTTGTCGAATTAAGTAGATATAAAAAAATGATTACTGTAGTCATATGCGGAAAGGCACGGATTAATCGATTTTATACAAAAGCAAAAAGATCCGGAACAGGTGCGTCGGATCTTGGTTTGGAGGCTAATGAGTTCTATCTAAATTTAACATGTTGATAGAACCCGCGGGAGCAAAGAGGACCGCCAGCGGAAAGTCAGTGTCCTACGTTCCAATCAACGTTCGAATTTTACAAACCCATAAATACTGTAGGCAAACCCGATGAGAATCAAGTTTGCCTATAGTATGAGTTCGAATCTTTTTAATTCAATTTCCGATCTTATTGGCTGATGTTTCTTTAATGGATAAATATAACATCATCAATGTCACAAACCAACTAATGATGGAAGCGAATGGTACAATTGCTTGAAAAGCATCCATGATGGTGAAAAATATGGTGGCAAGCGTTATGCTGTATGCACTGATTCTCCAAAGATGCCTATAGGAAAGAGGACGGCCAAGAGCATTTTTGAAAAAAAGACCGAAAGCGGCAAGGATTGTCACTTTAATGAAGATTCCGCTAGCAGTAAACAGGTATAATATAAGTAGAAGCAATGGAAGGATGATTGGCAGCACAGATTCCACTGAATCAAGCCAAGTGGATATTTCCTGATTATTTCCCTCCAGAACTGAATATGGAGAGGATTGCACGTTGCCTCCGGATACGAAAACCAGATCAGACTTTAAAAGCGCGACAGCCTCATCAGCTTTTGCAGCTACTTCTTCCGGGGCCAAGGTTCCCGTGCCATCTACAAAAATTTGATAGCCGTTTTTATTCAGGCTAAATGGCTCATCTTTTTCAGTCGTCAACGTGCCATTTTTGATTTCAAATGGCGGTAAGTCTTCGGATACTGTTTCGTGCATGGCATCTATCCCGTCAGCTACCATTGTACCGAAATAAAAAGCTGAAGGGAGAAAGGCGATGAGACTTATAAAGAAAACGAATAAAATCGTTTTCCCGATACCTTGGTTTTGAAAGGAAGCGATATCTTTAGGAGAATATAAGCTTACCCAAAGTTGTTTGAATATGTTCAATGTTTTCAGCACCTAACTATATAAGATTCCTAACCAATTTTAACTATATGGGAAAAATAAAACAACCTGTATTCCACTTCATTGGTTTCAATCATCAGTAATGAGGCAATTATGGAGAGATAAAGTCAAATCATAAATGATTTGAGAAAGGGGCGTTTAGTTATGGATACACTATTTTGGATAATAATTACCCTCATGTTCATAATGGGATTTGTCGGTCTGATTTTTCCAATCATCCCAAGTGTTTTGTTCATTTTCGGCGGAATATTGTTATATGGACTATTTTATTCTTTTGAACCATTTGGCTGGTTTTTCTGGACGGTCCAAATTTTATTCGTCATCCTTTTATTTGCAGCTGATTATATAGCGAATATGGTCGGGGTCAAAAAGTATGGCGGCACGAAAGCGGGGATTTGGGGCAGTACGATCGGGCTTCTGGTCGGGCCATTCGTGATTCCGTTCGTCGGAATACTAATAGGTCCTTTCATCGGGGCATTCCTGGCTGAGATAATTGTACATAAAAAAGACCTGGTCACTGCTTCAAAAATCGGCCTTGGTTCCGTTATAGGCTTTATAAGCAGCGTAATCACAAAAGGCATCATTCAACTTCTGATGATTGGATATTTTATATTCGTGGTATTCTCATAGGAAATATAATCGAAAAATGAAAATTTGAGGCATAAGGTTTGAAACGGTTACAAAAATTTGATACTCTATTTCTAGCGAGCTTTAGGTATCTTTCGAGAACTGAAGCCCTCAAAAAAACAGCTTACATAGGGAGGAATTTTATTATGGCTTTTGAACTTCCGCAATTACCGTATGCATATGATGCATTAGAACCGCACATCGACAAAGAAACAATGAACATTCATCACACTAAACATCACAACACATATGTGACAAACCTGAACAATGCGCTAGAAGGCAACCAAGAACTTCTAAGCAAAAGCGTTGAAGAAATCGTCGCTAACCTTGATGCAGTACCTGAAGCTGTTCGTACAGCTGTACGCAACAATGGTGGCGGACATGCTAACCACTCTTTATTCTGGGAAATCCTTTCACCTAACGGCGGCGGACAACCAACTGGTGAATTAGCGGATGCTATCACTTCAAAATTCGGAAGCTTTGACAGCTTTAAAGAAGAGTTTGCTAAAGCGGCTACTACTCGTTTTGGATCTGGCTGGGCTTGGCTTGCAGTCAACAATGGCGAGTTAGAAGTAACTAGTACACCGAACCAAGACAATCCATTATCAGAAGGTAAAACACCGCTTCTTGGATTGGACGTTTGGGAACATGCTTACTACTTAAACTACCAAAACCGCCGTCCTGAATACATCAATTCTTTCTGGAATGTTGTAAACTGGGATGAAGTTGCAAAACGTTACAGTGCTGCAAAATAATTTGTAATTAAAAAAGACAGGATTCCTTATGTGAAAAGGAATCCTGTCTTTTTTTTTCGTTTCTTTTATCCGAAAGGGAAAATTAATGAAAAACAATATAAAGGCAACTCGTATTGCTGTTCGCCAAAAGAAGTGCAAGAAATTCAGCAGTAAAAGCTGCAAATATAAGAGAAACGCACAAATTCACGAGTAAACACTCAAAACTCACGAGTAAACGCCCCGAATTCACGAGTAAACACTCAAAACTCACGAGTAAACGCCCCGAATTCACGAGTAAACGCCCCGAATTCACGAGTAAACACACAAAATCACGAGTAAACGCTCAAATTCCTGAGTGAAATCTCGAAACTCACGAATAAAATCTTCAAAATCACGAGTAAACACTCAAAACTCACGAGTAAACGCCCGAATTCACGAGTAACACACAAACTCACGAGTAAAAGCCCGAATTCACGAGTAACACACAAAATCACGAGTAAAAGCCCGAAATTCACGAGTAAACACTCCAAATTCATGAACATCCCCTTCGTCTTCGCCAATCGAAGAGTTTTCTTTACACTGTTTATTTTTTTCAAGTTCAAAAGGAAAACAGTGTAAGTGCAACTACTTCTCTGTCTTCGCCAATCGAAGAGTTTTCTTTACCTTTTTTCACATAAATTCTTTTGTTTTTTCAAACACTAGAGTGGAATTTAAAGGAGAGTTAAAACAATGGGTATTTTAGAGAGATGGTTGGGTGAAGCGGGAGGGAAGAAGGATCTGCACCTCCTTTTGTTTATTGGCGGGCTGTACAGCCTAAGTATTGCTTTATCCAATACATTCGTTAATGTGTACTTGTGGAAACAATCCGGTCAAATTGTTGATATTGCCGTGTATAATCTAACCGTGGTGCTATTTCAACCGCTGACTTTTGTCTTTGCTGGCAGGCTGGCGAAAAAGGTTGATCGAATCATTGTTTTGCGTCTGGGTGTTATCTTTTTGGCCCTATTTTATTTATCAGTCCTATTGGTCGGCACACGGGCTACAGAATTCCTTTGGTTGCTTGGAGGACTGTTAGGAATCGGTTATGGGTTTTATTGGCTTGCCTATAATGTATTGACTTTTGAAATAACTGAACCGGAAACAAGAGATTTCTTCAATGGTTTTTTAGGGATTCTATCATCATTTGGGGGAATGGTCGGTCCGATTCTTTCAGGGTTCATCATTTCGAGGCTAGAAAAATTCACGGGTTATTCCATTGTATTCGGATTGTCTTTGCTTTTGTTTTCCGTTGCGGTGTTTCTTAGCTTTTCGTTAAAAAGACGTCCAGCGCATGGCAGATACTGTTTCCTTCGGATATTGCAGGAACGGAAAAATAATCGGAATTGGCTCTTGATTACTCGTGCTCACTTTTTTCAAGGGATACGAGAGGGCACATTCATGTTCATCATTTCGATTATCGTTTTCATTCAGACGGAAAGTGAACTTGCATTAGGGAGCTATGGACTGTTAAATTCGGCCATATCATTCGTTGCGTATTTTTTAGCTTCACGGTATATAAAACAGCCGATGCGAAAAAAAGCAATTCTTATTGGAGGAATCCTGTTGTATGCAGGGGTCTTATTGATTGCATTTGATATCACATTCGGGAAGCTTCTCATTTATGGGGCAATTGTCGCTACCGCTTATCCAATTCTTTTGGTACCTTATATATCATTGACTTATGACATTATAGGCCGCGCTTGGAAAGCAGCGGAAATGAGGATTGAATATATCGTTGTCAGGGAACTGTTCGTTCATATTGGAAGGATTGTATCCATTTCAGGATTCATAATTTCCGTCATGTTATTCGACCTAGAGCAATTACTGCCGATTTATCTGTTAATCGTCGGTGCAGGGCATACCGTGATATATTGGTTTGTACGGAAAATCGATATCATTGACCAAGATTGAAAAGAGGCCTTAGCGGCCTCTTTTCAATGTACATGACTTACGGTTTTAGGATTTATGAGCCGTAAGTCACTTTTTATGTAAAGTTCGTTAGTTGTTTAATATTTCTAGAACACTAAGGTAGAAAAAAATATAAATGTTCTATAGAATAGTATAGGACCTATTATGACTATGTAAAAAGGATGTGTGGCTTAGTGTGAATAAAAAGAAAAAGAAAAAGACGCATGTGCCTTTCAGATTGAATATTCTTTTCTTTTTAGTGTTTGTTTTGTTTTCCGCTTTAATTTTACGCTTGGGTGTTGTACAGATTGTTTATGGTGATGATTACCGGCGTGAGATTGAAAGAACAGAGGAAGTGACCGTGAATAATTCGGTGCCCCGTGGGAAAATGTATGACCGGAATTTAAAAATGATGGTCGATAACCAACCACTGGATGCAATTACATATACACGAAAGCAAGGTACGAAACAAACGGAAATGGTGGAAACGGCCGAGAAACTCGCGAAGTTGATCGAAAAGGAAACAGACAAAGTGACTGAGCGCGATAAAAAGGATTTTTGGATTTTGAAAAATCCAAAGCTGGCCGAGAAAAAGATTACGGATAAAGAACGGAAAAAAGTGGAAGAGGGCGAGATGGAAGAAAGTGATTTGTATAAGCTTCAGCTTGATCGGATTACTGAAGAAGAAACAAAGCTTTCGGAAAAAGATCTGGAAGTCCTTGCCATCTACAGGGAATTTGCAAGCGGATATGCCCTTACCCCGCAAATTGTGAAAAACAAGAAAGTAACAAAAGAAGAATTCGCCAAGGTGAGTGAAAACCTTGATTCTCTCCCAGGGGTCGATGTATCTACAGATTGGGATCGTTTTTATACATATAATAAAACACTTAAATCTGTATTGGGTAAAGTTTCCTCATCTGAAGAAGGGTTGCCCAGTGAAAGCCTGAACTACTACCTTGCACGTGATTACAGCCGGAATGACCGTGTAGGTAAGAGTTATATTGAGGCGCAATATGAAGATATCCTCCAAGGGCAGAAAGCGAAAGTAAGGAATGTGACCGATAAATCAGGAAATGTCGTCGATTCCGAAGTGGTTACCGAAGGTTCGCGAGGAAAAGATCTTATATTGACAATAGATATGGATTTACAGCTTGCAACAGAGGAAATCATTGAAAAGCAATTGATCGCCAAGAAAAAAATGGGTAACACCAAATTCTTGGACAGGGCCTTTGTCGTTATGATGGATCCTTATACAGGGGAAGTTTTAACGATGGCCGGCAAGAAATATGAGAAGGATCCGAAAACAGGGAAATCTTCCATAGAGGACTTTGCATTAGGGAATATCACGACTTCCTATACGATGGGCTCCTCTGTAAAAGGCGCTACCGTTTTAACCGGTTATCAGCAAGGTGCGATCCAGCCGGGTACGTACTTTTATGATACGAAGTTGAAAATCAAAGGTACAAAGCCCAAAGGTTCATATAGTAACTTCGGGAACATAAATGATTTGACAGCATTGAAGGTTTCTTCGAACGTTTATATGTTCAGAACGGCAATTAATATTGCAGGTGCGCATTATGTGCCGAATGAGCCATTGAATGTTAGTTCCAGTGCCTTTTCGACCATGCGGAATTCATTTGCCCAGTTTGGCTTGGGTGTCCGCACGGGGATTGATCTCCCGAATGAAATGAGCGGGTTCAAAGGTTCCGAAACATCTCCAGGTAAGCTGCTTGACCTGGCTATCGGACAGTATGATACGTACACACCCATGCAGCTCGTGCAATATGTTTCAGCCATTGCGAATGGCGGTAACCGCATGAAGCCGCATATGGTCAAGGAAATCCGCGATCCAGTTGATAATAACGAGGAATTGGGACCTGTTGCAGAAGATGTTTCACCGACTGTCCTTAATCGTCTTGATATGAAGGAAGAGTGGATTGAACGTGTTCAGAGCGGTTTCGATAAAGTGGCGATGGAACAAGGCGGAACGGCTTATAAGTATTTTGGGAATAAATCGTATACAGTGGCAGCTAAAACCGGGACGGCGCAAGCATTCTATGACGGCCCGAACCGGTTGGATTATAGCGAGCCCCAAGATACGATGAACATCACGCTTGTTGGCTATGCCCCAGCCAAAAATCCGGAGGTAGCTTTTGCGGTCGTTGTACCGTGGGCATACCAAGGACATACAGGCCACAGCATGAGTAAAGAGATAGGTGAAGAGATTATGGATACTTATTTCGAACTGAAAAAAGAACGGGCTAAAAAGGATAAGGAAAATACCGAACCCTCGACTGATTTGAAAGTGGAGAATGGTAAAGACGTTCAAAAGGATCAGGCTGAAGTTAGGAAAAGCCAGGAAAATGAATAAAAGGTTAAAACACGTTTTTGGGTAAAACCGAAAACGTGTTTTTTTGTCATAAAGTAAAATTGCTCAGTGGTGTCATGCTATCAGTATGCCTCGACGACCTTTGCACTTTCCCCTTATGAAAAAGACTTATAATCACTTCAGTAGGAGTTGGAGTAATTTTCCGCTCATGTAAACAGCCACTGGGCACAAAATAAGAGAGTGATTAAAGTGGAAAAACTGTTGTTAATTACTTTCTGACTACCTTTACAATATATAAACAATTATTTACTGAACATTTACAATTGCTTTAAACGGAATTTACAGTCTGAAAGTATGATGTGATAGTAGGACAAAATATTCATACAAAATTCTTAGGGGGATATACAAATGAGACGTTTCAAATTTATGGCAATGACTGCAGTAATGGGTGGAGTAATCGCAGTGGCAGCTGGATGTGGATCTAATGATACTACAAACAGCGGTAAAGGAAATGAAACGGCTTCAGATCAACTCAAGGGCGAAGTGATTATGGATGGTTCATCGACTGTGTTTCCAATCATGGAGGCAGTTGCTGAAGAATATATGGCGGAACAACCTGATGTTAAAGTATCTGTAGGATCATCGGGAACAGGTGGCGGATTTAAAAAATTCATCGCTGGTGAAACGGATCTAAGTAATGCGTCCCGACCAGTCAAAGACGAAGAAAGTGCGTTACTTGATGAAAAGGGAGTTAAGTATACAGAAATGAAACTTGCGTTTGATGGTATTTCTATCGTTGTCAATAAAGATAATGAGTTCATCGATAAAATGACAGTTGACGAACTAAAAAAGCTTTGGGTTGACAATGGCTCAGTGAAGAAATGGTCTGATATACGTCCGGAATGGCCGAAGGAAGAAATTAAATTTTACTCTCCGGGAACTGATTCTGGCACATACGATTATTTCAACGAAGTTATTTTAGAGGAAAAACCAATGGTCGAAAATGCGACTCTTTCTGAAGATGATAACGTTCTTGTACAAGGGGTCGAAGGTGACAAAAATGCGATTGGTTTCTTCGGATTTGCTTACTATGCAGAAAATAAGGATAAATTAAAAGTTGTATCAATTGATAATGGTAAGGGTGCTGTTGAGCCTACCCATGAAACGATTAAAAGCGGAGAGTATGCACCACTGTCTCGTCCTCTGTACACATATGTATCCAATAAAAGTGTAGCTGAAAAGGAACAAGTGGCTGATTATACTCAATTCGTCATTGAAAATGCTGGAGAGCTTTCTGAAGAAGTAGGCTACGTCAGCTTACCTGAAGAAGAGTACAAGAAGGATCTTGAAAAATTGAATGAACTAAAAAAATAATCTATTTAACAGGCTGCCCAATCTCTTCTTATAAATAGAGGGATTGGGTAGCCCCTTAATATTGCGTGTCTGAATGGAGGATACATGTTGGAACCGAAACAAACAGATACCTATTCTGTACAGCGATTGATTCTAGAAAAAAAAAGCAAAAAAAGATGGAATATAGAGAAAATCATTCCTAAGCTGTTGTTCCTTACAGCAGTGATTTCTGTATTTATAACCATTGGGATAGTCCTTACGTTGATTTTTGAAACTTTTATATTTTTTGAGAAAGTGTCCATCGTGGAGTTTTTAACAGGACATAAATGGTTACCCTTTGCATCCACGCCTTCCTTTGGGGTTATGCCACTTGTTGTTGGAACATTAAAGGTAACGGTAATAGCGGCGATAGTTGCAGTTCCGATAGGTCTTGCAACCGCCATTTTCTTGAGTGAATATGCATCTGAGAAAACACGGAGAATCATTAAGCCGATTTTAGAAGTTTTAGCTGGAATCCCTACTATCGTTTACGGCTTCTTTGCCTTAACCTTTGTAACGCCAGTATTGCGGGATATATTCCCTTCCCTTGACATGTTCAATGCTTTAAGTCCTGGGATTGTGGTAGGAATCATGATCATGCCGATGATTGCCTCTTTATCGGAAGATGCACTTGTCTCAGTACCGAAATCGATTCGTGAAGGTGCGTATGCTCTTGGTGCTACGAAACTGGAAACGACGATTAAAGTGGTATTACCAGCGGCTATGTCCGGTATCGTTGCTTCAATTGTCCTGGCTTTATCCAGAGCTATTGGAGAGACCATGATAGTAAGTGTCGCAGGTGGATCGACTCCAAGTATGAGTATGGACGTCACAAATTCTATTCAAACGATGACTGCCTATATCGTACAGGTGAGTACTGGAGACGCAGGGTATGGGACAACGATTTACTACAGCATATATGCGGTTGGAATGACACTGTTCGTCTTTACGCTTATTATGAATTTATTGGCGCAGTTCATCTCCCGCAAGTTCAGGGAGGAATATTAAAACATGAAACTGATAAACAAAAATCATGTTGTAAAAAAAATGCCCACTCGGCTGGCGGTTAACACGATATGTAAAGGCTTATTCTTCTTAGCAACTTTATTTGGCCTTCTGGTATTGGCCATCTTATTTTATCGGATATTGACTCAAGGAATTGGTCATTTAAATTTTGATTTCTTCCAGAATTTCGCTTCTAGGAGACCGGAAGAGGCTGGTGTAAAGGCAGCTCTTATCGGTTCGATATGGTTAATGGCCGTCGTTACCCCAGTTTCCCTTCTTCTCGGTGTGGGAACGGCGATTTATTTAGAGGAATATGCACGAAAGAATTGGATCACATCTTTTATAAAGTTGAATATATCAAACCTGGCAGGTGTTCCGTCAATTGTATTTGGATTGCTCGGTTTGACGGTTTTTGTTAGGGCTCTAGCCTTGGATCGCTCAGTGTTGGCAGCAGGTTTGACGATGAGTCTACTCGTCTTGCCCGTCATCATTGTTGCAGCTCAGGAAGCCATACGTTCTGTACCGCGTGATTTAAGGGAAGCTTCTTATGGAATGGGTGCAACAAAATGGCAGACGATTTTGAAAGTGGTTCTTCCAGCTGCGATACCTGGTATTTTGACAGGTGGAATACTCGCTTTATCCCGGGCGATTGGGGAAACGGCACCATTAGTGGTGGTTGGTATCCCGTTGTTCATCGCCTTTTTACCGCAATCGGTCATGGATACATTTACGGTGCTACCGATGCAAATCTATAACTGGACATCCCGGCCACAGGAAGAATTCCAGCAGGTTGCGGCTGCAGGTATCATCGTTTTACTTGCTCTGTTAATTTTAATGAATTCGATAGCTGTCATAATCCGTAACAAATTCCAGAAAAGATACTGATTGGAGGAAGGAAAGAATGAATATGACATTAACGGGACCCAAAAAGGCTCCAACAGTTGGAATAGAAAATGCAAATGCAGATTCCGTTTTCTTAAAAGAAACGGTGTATGAAACGTCAGATCTCAATTTATGGTACGGTGAAAACCATGCTTTAAAAAATATTAACCTGGATATGTATCAAAATGAAGTGACCGCCATTATCGGGCCTTCAGGATGTGGGAAATCTACCTACATCAAAACATTGAACCGAATGATTGAGCTAGTTCCGGATGTGAAAACGACAGGCCAGATTAAATATAGGAACAGAAATATCCTCGATCAGTCCTATAAGGTGGAAGATTTAAGGACACAGGTGGGGATGGTCTTCCAAAAGCCTAATCCCTTTCCTAAATCAATTTATGAAAATGTTGTATACGGACCAAAGATCCATGGAATTAAAAATAAAAAAATTCTTGATGAGATCGTTGAAAAGAGTTTAAAAGGAGCAGCCATTTGGGATGAAGTGAAAGACCGTCTGCATGAAAATGCATATGGACTTTCAGGTGGACAGCAACAGCGCCTTTGTATTGCCAGATGTTTGGCAATCGAACCAGATGTCATTTTAATGGATGAACCGACTTCTGCCCTTGATCCGATATCCACCTTGAAAATAGAAGAACTGGTTCAAGAACTGAAAAAGGATTTCAGCATCATCATCGTTACCCATAACATGCAGCAGGCTGCGCGTATTTCTGATAGAACGGCCTTCTTCTTAAATGGGGAAGTCATCGAATATACTGATACAAACACCATCTTCTCTAATCCGAATGATAAAAGAACAGAAGATTATATTACCGGACGTTTTGGTTAATGAAAAGGAGATGCGACAATGGTTGTTCGTGAAAATTTTGAGCTTCAATTAAAAGAATTGCAAGAGAAAATAGTGAAGTTGGCTAATTTAGCTTCAGGTGCGATATCAAAATCATTTACCGCACTGGAAAACAAGAATGTTGAAGAGGCTCTTGAAGTTATTGATGATGATACAATAGCTGATTTACTAGAAGAGGAAATTAATGACTTTGCAATTTTGCTGATTGCTAAGCAGCAGCCGGTTGCGATTGATTTAAGGCGTATCATTGCTGCCATAAAAATAGCTTCAGATATTGAAAGGATGGCGGACTTTGGCGTGAATATCGCTAAATCAGCCATCCGAATCGGTGACCAGCCATTTATTCTGCCATTAACACCATTAAAGCAGATGCATGATATTACATTAAAGATGATTGAACTTTCGATAGATGCATTCGAGAAGGAAGATGTTGTTCTTTCAAGAGAAATCATTGAAATGGACGATGAGGTCGATCGCTTTTATGGAGAGATGATTCGAAGTCTCCTTCGACTTTCAGATGAAAAAAACCTTCAGCAGATCACACAACTGTCTTTAATTGCCCGTTATTTAGAAAGAACGGCTGACCATACAACGAATATAGCTGAAAACATTTATTTTCTGGTAAGAGGGAGATATATTGGCAGGAATGAATGAACCCTTCCTAATTTAAAAAAGAGAGGCTTTTTCTCGGACATCGTCCATTTAAAAGTCTCTCTTATTCATTAATGGGTCAAAGTATTGGCCAATTGTCTATATGACATATTATTAGTAACAACAAACTCGCCGATTTGTATTTTTTTTGAGAAATCCCGGTCATTCATGTAAGCTTCGAATTCAGCAGCATCATCGATGATTTTTTCTTTGTAAAGGCTATCGGCAATTTCGGTTGTGGTCATATTCGTTTTCACTTTAATTGTATAGGTGACGATGGAAGGGTCTTTTTTCGAAGCCTCTTTCTCCATTGAATCCTTATCCGGATCCTTTGGTTGGACGTTCTCTTTAACTTCCTCCATAGGGAGTGTAACGACGAATCCCTTCTTCACGAGCAATTCCTTAGCTTCCTCAGCAGTAGGGGAAGTGCCTGCGGATAATCCGGTGCCATAATAAAAGCCAGCAAAGATTGTTGTGGTAAAAATGATACCGGCGGAAAGACCTTGCAGTCCTGCTTTGTTCATCTTCATTCACCCCGCACTCTTTGCTGCTCGATCACTGTTATGGTTTGTTCCTTCGTCAACGAGGATTGTCTAGCGATCTGGTCCAAAGAGAGACCTTGACTATATAAAGATAGAACCTGGCTTTTTAGAATTTCATGAATGGGTTCGATATCGTTGGGATTGACAGGTGATTTATCCTTTACAGGGGGAACAATGTCGTCCTGGATAACGAATTCCTCTTCAAGAATCTTCACCTTCATCTTTAATTGATAGATATCCTGCATATACGTTAGTGTCATCTGTTCTAAATCTTCTTCTAATTTGGCAACTTTATCTTTACCGAAAAAGGAAATGATGAGAAGGACGATCGCTAATGAAAAAAGAAGGATGATAAGTATTTCCATGTTTTCACCTCAGATGATAAATTTCGACAATATACTTATATTTTACACATATTTTTAAAAAAATGGAGATTTTCCTATTCTAAGTGGGCCTTATCCTTCATTTATTGCCTGTTTTTTAAATAATATTGTCGAAATGCCTTATGACCGTCGTTGAAGAAAAAAAAATAGGTATTAAAATGGGAAAAAAACCTTTGAGAGATAACATACATAAAATTCGACAAAAAGTGTTTATTGTCCATAAGCCAATTCAGTGCTAACATAAAGATAGAATAAATCGAAAAAACAAAATATTATGAATAGTTAAAAATCGGGTGACCTATAAGAAAATGGTGTGCAGATTCTATAGTGGATTGTTTCACTGTCAGCGCCTAACGATAAGTTATATAAGGATAAATAAAGGGGAAGGGATGATTATTATGAATTCGCTATTCGCGTATATGCCGCAGGATAACCAGGATATATTTCGCAAGGGACTAAAGGTTGGACTATGGATGGATGAGAGTTTTGATTGGTATCCTGAGGAAGATATGATGAGTCATCCTAATGGAGAGATCCGGACACTTTCACAAACATATACCCAGGGGAAGGTGACCTTTTCGAAGTTCACGATTAGGAATACCTCATTCGAGACTAAGCGCCCTAAAGTGTTTTTTCACTATGAAAACGCTTTCGAAAGGCAGGCAGTAGCCTTTTACAGTCCGAATGAACGGGCGATTTTACATGTAGCCCCTCAATCGATTGCCTTATTGGGTGGATTTGTGAAAGGAAAAAGCATCTCTCAATATTGCATCCAAGGTAAGGGAAGCCTTTATCAAGAGGGATGCTTCAAATCATTGAAAGAAGGGCTCCTGGCTTATTCACCGCTCGCCAAAGGGGAAGTGACCAGCGTGTTTACGTTAGAGACGGAAATCTTACCGAAAGAATGTGTGGAAGCCGTGGCTTGGGTCATTCATGCTGAAACGAAAGAAGAAGCGAAAGTTATAAATAATCAGCTCCTCCTGACTATGCAAAACGTGAACAATTAAGAATTCAAAAAAGTAAATGTTGGATTTCCCAAAAAACATACTAGCAATTCGCATTGAATAATGCTATTATAGAAAAGTCCTATGTGAAAATGTCAATATGTTTGGAGGGAAATACACAATGCGCGTGAATATTACATTAGCTTGCACTGAATGTGGAGACCGTAACTATATTTCTAAAAAAAATAAACGTAACAATCCAGACCGTCTTGAGCTTAAAAAATACTGCTCAAGAGAAAAACGCAGCACGACTCACCGTGAAACAAAGTAAGCAACAGGATTTTTCCTGTTGTTTTTTTTTATTCATTTTTTTAATTCCTTCTATCTCACTTCCCTTTAGTGAATATTTTCAGAAAGCACTAATGATTCGGCAATTTCCGACACGGTATTTTCGAAAATGAACAAATATTATGAGATAATGATAGAAGTAGACTAAAGGAGTCGGAAGAGATGAGAGAAAAAAAGAATAAGCTCCGTCAAGAAGTCAGGTCCCGTTTAATGGAGCTGACTAAAGAAGAACATGAGGAACTATCGAACAGAATCGCTGAAAACCTATTTTCACTGGAGGAATGGAAAAGAGCTGAAACAATTGGCATCACCATCTCCATCCCGCCTGAAGTTCCAACGGTACGGATCATCGAACAAGCATGGAATGAAGGAAAAGAAGTGGCTGTACCAAAATGTGATCCTGAAAAAAAGACAATGGAATTCAAAAAAATCTCGTCCTTCAATCAGCTGGAGTCTGTTTATTACGGATTGCTAGAACCTGTGGCTGATACAGCCAAGGCTCGCAAAGAGGATTTGGATGCATTGATCGTACCCGGTCTTGCTTTTACCAAGGAAGGGTATCGCCTAGGCTTTGGAGGGGGCTATTATGACCGTTTCCTATCCTATTACCGGGGAAATACATTGGCCCTTACATACGAGCTTCAATTAATGGATGAACTCCCGATAGAGGTACATGATATAGCGGTCGGCAAACTCATTACCCCATCCAGGGTTATACGCACGTATGCCCATTAAGAAGAAGTTTATTAATTATCACTTTTAGCTCATAAAAATCCTGTCCTGTATCAAACTATTGATAGGAGGGATTGTTATGCTTCGATTAATTATTCAAATCTTCTTGGTAGGTTTAGTTGTTTATGCTGGTTACCAAAACCGGTACCGCCTGATAAATGTTGCGCTGTCCAACGGCATACTGAGAAGATTTCTAGTGACTAAATCCCTGGATATGCCAATGTTCAGGGATAAAATGATGCAAAGCATGTTCACTCAGACTAAATGAGGATGCCGGCATCTTAAAAAGGAACCTGATCAGGGGTTCCTTTTTTATTTATAAAGATAGGGTGGAGTGGAATTTAACAGTCTCCTTTTTTACTTTTTACATGTTTTCGTCTATAGTTTTAATTAAAGAAACAGGAATTTTAAAAGCTTAAGTTTCATTGGAAAGTGGGGAAGGCATTGGGATTTAAAGAGGATTATTTGTTTTGGGAAACCATAAGGGAGTTGTCTGCCCATTATGATTATCGAATGATCACTGTCACGGAAAACCATCAGGAGATTTGGCTTGAGAGCGATAAGAATAAGGAGTTTCCAGTCATAAGACTCATTCGACATGATTTGGATTGGGCTAATTGGCTGAAACGCGATATCGAACGAACATTGCAGAATGGGGAAAGGATCAGAAGGAAATTATACAAGAAGCCCATAAACATATTAAGTATCTATGTTAGTGAATTCGCCCCGGTGGATGATCATGAATTTAGCTCACGGGTGGCTTCCTTTAAAAAATCGAATGTTAACACGTTCCTTCTAACGAGTGAAAACTTTCATGATTCGTTGCGAAACCTTGAACTTGTTTTGAAAAAGCCACTTTCAATTCAAATTCCTGAAGAAAATGAAATAGATGAGGAAAAGGTCCTCGCAGTAAAGAAGGCCGCCATCTCGGAGTCAGTCAAAAAGGCTAAGGCAGAGCAAAAGGTATTTCAAAATGCCAATAAGCCATTCTTTACATATATATTCATGGCGATACAAATAGCTGTATTCATCTTGATGGAGTTTAATGGGGGCAGCACCAATTCCAAAACTTTGATCGAGTTTGGTGCTAAATTTTCCCCTTATATCATACAAGGGGAATGGTGGCGGTTCTTTACACCGATGATCGTCCATATTGGGTTCATTCATTTACTGATGAATACATTTTCATTGTATTTAATCGGTGCTGAAGTTGAAAGGATTTATGGGAATGCCAGGTTCCTTATCATCTATATATTCGCTGGTTTCGCTGGAACTTTAGGAAGCTTCATCATGACCCCGAATCTATCCGCAGGTGCGAGCGGAGCCATTTTTGGCTGTTTTGGGGCACTTCTGTACTTTGGCATCGTCTATCCGAAATTATTCATGCGCTCGATGGGCTCATCGGTGATTGTGTTGATCATCATTAACTTAATATATGGTTTCACCGTTTCGGGAATTGATAATGCAGGGCATATCGGAGGTTTGATCGGAGGGTTCCTGGCTGCTGGAGTGGTCCACCTGCCGAAATCCAAGAATATCTTTCGGCAGCTGGCTTTTCTGATAGGCACGGTAATACTGACCTATGCCCTGCTGCAATTTGGTTTCAATCATCAGGAAAGTGCAGCTATAGATGATAATACCATGGCCATAATGGCCCAAAAGTATATAGATGATGATGAAGAGGACAAAGCGGAAGAGATGCTATTCAATTATGTGAATGCAAATCCTGAAGCACCACTATCGCTTTTTATGCTGGGAAATTTATCTTTTGATAAAAAGGACATATACAAAGCAAGGGATTATTATGAAAAAGCGATTGAAAGTAATCCTGATTTGCATGAAGCCCATTACAACCTTGCCTTAGTCTACATGAATCTCGAATCATTCGATCAAGCTAAGGAGCAAGCTGATAAGGCCATTGAGCTTGCCCCGGATAATAAGTCATACACTAAACTTCTGGCGGAAATTGAAAAGCAACTATAACAACTTTTGACGCAACATGATTGGGGTACCGTCTTTCAGGGTAAACAAGACAAGTATTTCACTATGATTCTTCGCCATAAGCAATAGGGGGGTGGTGCTACCTTGTGGAGTCACAGTGGATCCATCCTCCTTTTTTATTCCCAACACATAATTTTTGTAAAGTCCTTCCCATAGTTTTCCCACGATTTCCTCCCGTTTGAATTGGGGAAAGGCAGCAAGCCATTGATTTTTCTTTGAGGGCAGATCTGTTAAAGAGATGACATTGTATTGTTCCAGATTAACCTGAAAAGCTTGACCAGCTTTCTCCAAACCATTTCGAACCGTTTGATCTGTCAAGCCGTCCAGCGTTTTTTTCCACTGAACCTGTTCTTTTGAAAGGGGACGGTGGAAAAATTGAAAAACCGGTGTCGTTACTGTATACAGTTTATCTTTACTGAGCTGCTGGGCACTGGTGAAAATTGTGTCACTCGGATGAACTTCGGCATAATGAAACGTTACCGCTTCATAACGCCCGCTCTCGGATTCTTTAGATTTTGCTTTTTGAGAGAGTTCTTGTTTATTTTGGCGCCAATTTTTTAAAGCTCCTGCCAGTTTTCCATTTTTGTATAAAAGCGATACGTCCTGGCGTAAGTAAGCATGCTGGTCCAAAGTAGACTCCACCCTCCAAGTGATGGTATAGGTGGAATCCCCGGTACCCTTCGGTGTCAGATGGGTGGAGGCATATTCAAAATGGAGCGAGGAATCGATGGGAAAAAAAATGATGGTTTCCTCTGTCTGTTTATGATTCGATAAATAAAGGATGACAAAAATGGTGGTTAAAACCAAAAAGACGGTATACTTCAATTGTACTTTCATTTTTCCCCTCCGTTTTCACGACGTGATGAATGCATTAAAAACATTAAGCTGTTAAATCAAATCGAAAGAGTCCACTTTCTTGATATTTCATCATATGAATACAATTGGACATGTATGAGGGGGATGGGGGAAATTATCAAAGGGGGAAATGGGCGCTTGTTACAAAGAGGCTGATTCGATATACTTTCCTATAGAAAAGAGTAAAGAGGTTTACTATGAAAACATATTATGATCTTCAACAATACTTGAAAAGATTTGGTACATTTATTTATATTGGTGATCGCTTAGCCGAGCTTGAACTGATGGAAGCCGAAATAAGGGAAATCCACCGTATGCAGATGATGGATACGAAAGATTATCAAATGGCGATTCTTTTAATTAGGCAGCAATTGTCTCTTGAAAGGGAAAAACAGAAAAAAAATTGATAAAAAAGGTGAGAATGATGGAAAAGTGGCTGATGGGTGTGGATTTAGGCGGTACAACTACCAAACTGGCTCTGATCAATTTATACGGAGAGATTATTCATAAATGGGAAATCGGCACGGACATCTCCGAAAAGGGAAAATTCATCACGATTAACATAGCCAAAGCAATTGATGCGAAGCTCGCGGAACTTAATGAACCGAAGAGTAAGATAGTAGGGATAGGGATGGGTGCTCCCGGACCCGTTAAATTTGTTAACGGTTCCATATATGAAGCCGTCAATCTAGGCTGGAAGGACTATCCTCTAAAAGATTTAATGGAGGTGGAGACATCTCTTCCGGCTGTGATCGATAATGATGCGAATATGGCAGCTTTGGGCGAAATGTGGAAAGGTGCCGGTAATGGCGCCAAAGACCTCGTTTGTGTAACTTTAGGAACGGGTGTAGGCGGCGGAATCATCCATAATGGGCAAATTGTCCATGGTACCAGTGGGGCTGCGGGAGAAATAGGTCATATAACGGTTGTAACGGACGGAGGCTCACCATGCAATTGCGGAAAGACTGGTTGTTTGGAAACGGTTGCTTCGGCAACGGGAATCGTCCGTATGGCTTTAGAGGCCTTGAATAACGCCGATGAACAGTCAATGCTTCAGCAGAAAGTCGAAGAGGGAAATGCGGTTACTTCCAAACTGTTATTCCAATGCGCTGCAGCAGGTGATCCTTTGTCCAAAGCTGTGGTAAATAAGGTAGCCAATTACTTGGGGCTTGCACTTTCACATGTTGGGAATGTCATGAATCCAGATAAAATCGTCATTGGTGGGGGCGTTTCGCAAGCGGGAGACATTTTGCTTGATCCTGTCCGTTCTGCCTTCGGAAAGTATGCATTTAAACGGGTTAGTAAATCAACGAAAATCAGCCTGGCCACACTGGGCAATGATGCAGGGGTAATAGGTGCAGCCTGGCTCATTAAAAGCCAACTGAATACGTGATCCCTTGCTGTCCTGTTGAAAACAGGGCTATAAGAAAAAAAGATGGAATCTTCAAAAAATTCCTCCCTTTTGAGGGCGGGGGCAATCGTTCCTGCTTTTGCATAGGGGAGAACCATGACCCATGATTGAGGCGCTCTGCATCATGGCTCCAGCGCTTTTTCGATGAGGAGGGACCAGGATTGAAAAGGGTCAAAAAACAGGGATATTCATTGTTTTGGGTCGTATTGATTTCACTTTGGCTTAAAACATATATTGCTTATAAAACAAGTTTTGAGATAGATATTGATAATTGGATCCAAGAGTTCATACTATTCATCAATCCTGTCAGTTTCCTCTTGCTTACTCTTGGCGTGAATATTTTTTTAAAAGAAAATAAAAGGACAGCATACTTATTGATCATGAGTTTTTTCATCACCTTCGTCCTTTTTGCCAACCTTGTTTTTTTTCGCTTTTTCAATGACTTTTTAACCATTCCCGTTCTTTTTCAAACGAGCAATATGAACGATCTTGGAAGCAGTGTACATGAATTGATCAATCCAAGTGACCTTTTGTATTTTGCCGATATTCTGGTCTTGATGCTTCTGCTGAAATACAGACCAAAAACATTCCATGAATGTCGATACAATCCCCAGGACCGTAAATTCTTTTTGTTAATGGCTTTGGGAGTGACATTCTTTAACTTGGCTTTAGCGGAAGCGGCGCGTCCCGAACTCCTGACAAGAACGTTTGACCGCGAAATCCTCGTTAAGAATATCGGTACGTATCATTATCATCTATATGATGCAATATTACAGACGAAATCATCTGCTCAGCGGGCCCTTGCGGATGGCAGTGAATTGTCGGAAATTGAAAATTATGTCCGTGCGAATCAAAAAGAGGTTAATGATGTCCTTTATGGTCTGGCAAAAGGCAAAAATGTGATCGTAGTATCAATGGAATCCACTCAAAGCTTTGTCATCAATAAAACTGTCAACGGTGAAGAAATCACTCCTTTTCTGAACCAATTCATTAAAGAGAGCTATTATTTCAATAACTTTTATCACCAAACTGGCCAGGGGAAAACATCCGATTCAGAATTCATTATTGAGAATTCCCTCTATCCTTTAGGTAGGGGTGCCGTATTTTTCACTCATGCCCAAAATGAATACAAAGCCACCCCCGAAATCTTAACGGAAAAAGGTTACAATACGGCTACCTTCCATGCCAATAATAAAAGCTTTTGGAATCGTGACATAATGTACGCTTCTCTTGGGTACCAACGGTTTTATGATAGTGATGAATACAAAGTCTCTGAAGGGAATTCCACCAATTGGGGTTTGAATGATAAATCGTTCTTCAAGCAATCAATCTCTCACTTGAAGCGGATGCCTGAGCCTTTTTATGCCAAGTTCATAACGTTAACCAATCATTTTCCATTCACTTTGAATGAAGAAGACCGGACATTGGAACCATATGATTCGAATTCCAAAACTTTGAATCAGTATTTTCCGACTGTACGATATACCGACGAAGCCTTGGAACAATTTATCGGTGATTTGAAACGTGATGGATTATATGAGGATTCCATTATTGTACTATATGGTGACCATTATGGAATTTCGGAAAATCACAACTCTGCCATGAGCCAGTTCCTTGGGAAGGAAATCACGCCTTTCGAATCCATCCAACTTCAGCGTGTCCCGCTCATCATACATATCCCTGGGCAGGAGGGGAAAATGATTTCCACCGTTTCCGGCCAAATTGATGTAAGGCCTACTCTCCTTCATTTATTGGGGATTGAAAATGATGATTATATTGAATTCGGCAAAGATCTTTTTTCTGAAGGAAAATTGGAATTCACCGTTCTTCGCGATAGCAGTTTCATCACAAAGGATCATCTCTATACGATGGATACCTGTTATGATAAAAAGACCGGAGCCGCGACAGCAAAGGATTCATGTGAAAAGTATTTGGATAAGGCAAAGCAGGAGCTTGAGTACTCCGACAAAATCATTTATGGGGATTTACTCCGATTTTACGAGCAACGTTGATAAAGGAAACCTGGCACAATCCAGGTTTTTTTGTTTTTCGGGAGAATCAGTAGCACTACAATTATGAAACACGTTAGACTTCCTGAACATCTTTCTGTTTTCGCTTCATAAAGATAAAACAATGAAAGGAGCGGAGGCTGAATGAAAGTTGTGAGCAGAAGCGGGGATGATTTGGCATATTACAGTCAATTGTTCCAAATTCCTCGGGTTTTGATTGAGGATGCCAATCCCGCAATTACTGGCGGGGTTTTGCCAAATGGCAGGGAAGTACAGATACCTGGGTACATTGTTCAGGAAGAGTCCCGGTTAGATATTGATTTTGCCGAAATCGCTTTACAATATCACCTGCCCATCGATGGGATAATATTGTTGAATCAAGATGGACAAAAACCTTTTTCCGTACCCGTCCGGGTGATGAATCCCATGATTGTCACCGACAAGCCTTATGGATATCAATCACTTCTTGACGATCTCGATATTCTATCTTTTCATTACCCCTTTATTAAGGTTGAATCGATCGGGAGGAGTGTGTTGGGAAAAGAACTACTTGAGGTAAGAATCGGTCAAGGTGAAAAGGTCATACATTATAACGGTTCATTCCATGCTAATGAATGGATCACTACGGCAGTTTTGATGAAATGGCTGAATGATTTTCTGCTGGCGGTAACGAATGATCGTACACTATGTGAAATGGATTGTATGCCCTTCTATCGGGATATGACCATTTCGATGGTTCCAATGGTGAATCCGGATGGAGTCGAGCTTGTCCTAAAGGGGAAGGAGGCGGCAGAGGGGAAGGTTGATGTTTTAAAAATAAATAATGGTAATCCTGCTTTTTATGCTTGGAAAGCCAATATCCGCGGTGTAGACCTGAATAATCAATATCCTGCCAATTGGGAGATTGAAAAGCGCAGAAAGATTCCAAAAGCTCCTGCCCCGAGGGATTTTCCAGGAGAGACCGCGCTATCAGAACCAGAAGCATTGGCCATGAAGGAGCTGGCAATAAGACGGAATTTTGAAAGAGTGCTTGCACTTCACACCCAGGGAAAAGAATTCTATTGGGGATATGAGGGCCATGAGCCCGAACAGGCAGCGAATGTTGCGAGGGAGTTTGAGGAGCGCAGCGGATATCGGGCCGTACAATATGTTGACAGCCATGCCGGGTATAAAGATTGGTTCATTCAGGAATTTAAACGGGGTGGATTCACAATCGAACTGGGAAAGGGCATCAATCCGCTTCCGCTATCCCATTTGCCTGGTATATATGAAGATTCTGTCAAGATTTTGATGGCAGGCCTATATATGTGATGCATTCTCCTAAGGAATATACTTCCAAAAAAATATAAGGTCATTATCCGCCACATTTTCTCTTTTTTACTTTATAATGAAAGAGAGTAAGGATTCGATTGGTCAGTCCTTACTCTCTTTCTAATGTCTCGCTCACATATGCCAGGCGTTTTAGTTTTGAAGTGGGAGGTGTGTGGAGATTAAAGTATCCAAAGCAGCACTTTGTATGCGGCTTTCCATTTGTAAGATGTTGTGTTTCATCCCATTATTTATCTCCACTATCCTTCTTATCTCGGCTTGTGAGCCTTCCAAGGACCTTAGTAAACCCGTAAATGTTACGGAAAAAGAACATTCCCAATCCAACATGGAAATTTCAGTAAGCAATTTGAAGGTCCCGACTGCAGAAACGGAAAAAATCGAAGCCATTTTTGGATGGCTGGATTCTAAAACCATTTTATATTCTGTGAAGCGGGATGGTAATGAATTATCCCAGTTGATGACATGGAATTTGGAGACGAATGATACTTCCGTTTTCTATCAGCCGGCTTTTGCGTTTTCTGAAGTATCGATCAGTCCGTCTGGTACGCATATTTTGTTATCGTCCTTCACCTCTTCGGATAAAGCATCAATCACAATACTCGATAAAACGGGAAATCCATTGTATTCCGTGGCGATCCCAGCCTATGAATTAGCTTATGAGTGGAATTCATTTAAAGATGGCCAGTTGTTTGTATCGAGTTTTTATGAAGATTGGACATACAGCAGTTATGTGTTGAATCCAGATGAACAAACTATGGAAACTCTGGACTTTCCGCAGCCCTTTGCTCAATGGGCAAGTGAAAATGAATTGATGTTTCTGGATTGGGACAAGGAAGAACCTGCTTTGACGGCTCCCCTGGAAAGAAAAGCGCTTAATAAGGATGGAGCGGACAGTATTATGCTCGATGTCATTCACTTTAAAAAGATAAAACAAGCGCTGATGACGATTCAAGTGGAGACAGAAAAAAAAGATCGGGGTACATATGCATTTTATGATTCTACAAACAAGCCGATCCACTCTTTTTCCGTGCCGCTATTGAAAAGCTTTTCAGATTGGGTGATCCCATCCTATGATTTCATTGAAAAAAACAAGGAATTCATAACCTTCATTCCTAATGAATCAAAAGATGCGGACCAATATGAGGGAAGGTTTACCTTAACTAAATTAAATTGGGAAAAAGGCACACAAGAAGAATTGATGAAGGACATGGAAAATGAACCATTAAGCTGTTCGCTTGATGGCAACTTCTGCTTATATGGATATCAATTTGAAAAAATCATTGATATGAAAACCCATCAAATACAAAGATTGTTCAAACAAACATGATGACCTAAAAAACAAAAGCTCGCCGGATGGCGAGCTTTTTTCTTCAATGGGCAACAGGAAAACCGCTGTTGATGATAGTCATGACAGTGAACCAGCCAAACACGACTGCACTGCCGGCTGCAAAAATGAATCCTAAGAAGTTTCTCTTTTTTAATGAGGTAAACACAGCTGCTACTGCTAATATAGCCACAAGTCCGAAAACAACCATTAATATCATGTCAAAACCCCCTTTTTCCGTAATGAATACCTAATCCCTAATAATATACCCAGAGAATAAAGCAACTACCAAAAATATGTAGAAAAGATTGCATTTGTTAATATCTTAATATTTTTTCAATTATTTGTCGAGGTTTAATAGGTGACACTTCTATGACTTGAGTAAACTGGATTAACATTAGCAGGATAATTAGTGTAAGATGAAGATAGAAAATAATATTGGAGTTGATGGAAATGAAATGGAAACAAATCCCTTTAGGCCCGCTGCAAACGAATTGTTATGTAGTCTCCGATGGACAGGATTGCATCATTTTCGATCCGGGTGAAGAGCCACAGAAAATCATACAGTACATACAAACAAAAAATTTAAAGCCTTTGGCGATTTTATTGACACATGCACATTTTGACCATATCGGTGCTCTTGATGCTATTCGGGATCATTATGGGATACCTGCATATATTCATGAAAAAGAGGCCAAGTGGCTGCTTGATCCCGCATTGAATGGTTCTCAAAACTGGTTTCCAGAAAGTCCGATGCGAATGAAGCCTGCCGATCACATCCTGGCAAATGAGCAGGAGCTTACTATTGGAGGATTCACTTTCGAAGTATTCGAAACTCCCGGACACTCACCAGGGAGCGTTTCGTATTATGTGAAGGAAGAACGTTTCCTCTTTTCAGGGGACGTCTTGTTCCAGGGAAGCGTTGGCAGAACCGATCTAATAGGCGGAAGCGAGGCAGTGCTGTTAAATAGCATTGAAACGAAGCTGCTGACACTTTCTGATGATGCTATCGTTTTTCCTGGGCATGGGCCTGTCACGACCATTATGGATGAAAAGAATACTAATCCCTTTTTGAGATAATGACTTTTGCAGGTGCCATATGGCACCTGTTTTATTTTTAACATTTTATAATGTAAAAATATTGAAATGGGTCATTTCCGCAACTATACTGAATAAAAAAACGTTATGACATTCACCTTTAAAAGGCTTGTAGAAAATTTCTGGTGTCTTCCTAGTGTGGATGACTCTTCTGATCCTGCTCTGAGGTAAGTTGCATATATTAATATTTGCCAGAAGCATTCATTTTTTTATGGTGGCACCCTTAAGAACTGTGAGATGAAAAATTGAACATTTTGTGAACCTAAAATTTGTTTTCGTGTATGGTCGATAAAAAAAATTATTCTTGTGTTTTATTAAGAAAAAGGAAAGTTTAATTTTCAATATGGTGGAAGATCATGGAGACGGAGGCTATTGTGTTGAAAAACCACTTGAAGGAATTGATTGCAGGAAGCCCCCAAAAAAGGATTTCCTATCATGACTATATGGATGCTGTTTTATATACGCCAAATATAGGCTACTATGCACGCGCAAAAGAGAAAATTGGCTCAAGAGGGGATTTTTATACGTCTGGCAATGTTGGGGATGCATTTGGGAGATCACTGGCCAGGTGGTTCGTTTATTTGATAAAAAGGTGCGGAGTTTCACCAAGAATCATCGAGGTCGGCGCAGGGGATGGTAAACTGGCTTATGACATCCTTGTTTTCATAAAAGAAATGGAACCGGAGATATGGGACTCTCTGACTTATATCCTTGTGGATGGCAGTCCATTTCATAGAAAGGTTCAGCAAGAACGTATAGGGATGTTCAAACAGGCAGTTTCTGCCCCCAGTTTAGAAAAATGGACGAATGTAAATGGAATCGTCTTTTCAAATGAACTTTTCGACGCGCTGCCTGTACATGTCATTGAAAAGTATAACGGAGCCCTGGTAGAGTTATTCGTCACTGAAAAGGAAGGCGAATTGGTGGAAGAGAGGGAACCTTTGGACAATCCTGAGATTCTATCTTACCTTACAGAACGAACTATCACCTTAAATGAAAAACAACGATATGAAGTTCCGCTAAAAATGGTCCTTGAATATGAGAAGATCGTTTCCTGTATCGAATCGGGTATTCTCCTTACGATTGATTATGGCTATACCGAAAGGGAATGGAAGGAGCCAGCTCATCTTCAAGGGAGCTTGAGGGGCTATCATCAGCATCAAATGATTAAAGAAGCGCTTATGTATCCTGGTGATATGGATTTGACGACACATATCCATTTTGACACATTACTCGAGATTGGAAAAAGAAAGGAACTTTCCAATCAGGGGCTATTTCTTCAAAATGATTTCTTGCTTAAAGCAGGGATATTGGAGGAATTGAAGGACCATCAAGGAACTGATCCATTCTCGAAAACGGCAAAGCGTAATCGTGCAATTCGGGGGCTAATCGTTCCAGGGGGATTTAGTGAACATTTCAAAGTGCTGCTCCAAACAAAGAATATAGCAGAAGATGTGAGGATCTTTCCTGAATGATGACAAGTAAAAACCCATGAATCAAAATTCATGGGTTATGTAATATTGCTTGTTCTTAATGCGCGGTACCCGGAGTCATCATAAATACGCTCCAGTAGGAAAATCCTGCAAAGAAAACGGTAAGATAGGCGCCGAAAACATAAATATACATGCGCTCAGATAATTTCAAATAACTTAAAAGTACAAAAAAGATCGTTTGTGCAAAGAAAAGCAAAGACGTTTGATGCATATGGCCAAGATAAAAGAAAATTGCCATAATTCCTGTCCAAAATCCACATACTCTGAACATGCGTTCCACCCGAATCCCTCCTTATGTCTAGACGTGTACATTCAAAATAATTATAAATGAAATTGTAAGGTAATGTAAAGGATGCCTTTTGTTTCTATGTGAGAACCGAAGCCTGGTATGAGCATGTTGCACAATTGGACATCATATTTTCTAATTCCACAATATTGACATTCTCAAACAAGGCTTCGAACATACCTTCCAAAAATGAATTGTGCATGGAGCAGATTGTTCTTGGCTCCACTTCAGCCACTTCCTTAAACGGGCAATTGAAGATACGGAAGTATATTTTATTTTCTTCTTCGCTTGCTTGTATTTCAGGAGATAATCCTGCGAGGGTAGCCGCATTTTTAAGCATATTGACCTTTTCCCCAAAACCAAGTCCATCGATCGATGTCAAGGCTAGTTGCTGATTGATCAATTCCTCCCCGAATACTTTTCCCGTTTCATAAAGTGCCTGTTTTCCTTGTTCCCCTAATGTCATCATCGTCTTGATGGCAATCTTTGAAAGCAGCTGATAGTTCCTATATGGAAAATTTAGCTGAATGACTTTATCGGATAATCGATAAAGTCTGCTGGGACGACCCCCTTTCCCGGTCTTTCGGGCATCAGAGGTCAACATATCGATATCCTCCAGTTTTGACAAATGCAAACGGGCAACATTTGGATGGATGTTAAAAGAATCGGCGATTTGCTGTACCGATACATCACCATGCTTATTCACAATATACTGATATATATTATATCTGGTGGGATCAGCTAACACGTTTGTTATTTTTAACGTTTGTTCCATTACTTCCTCCTGCTATTCCATAGTTTAACTATGTCCATTATAATGCAGGCAGAAAAAAATGGAATAAGAGAAAGAGCAAACTCCCTTTAATTTATAAAATGTTCACAAATAAAGCGGATTAATAAACAAATATCTATACAATAATTGTGCAAATGTTATACAATTGTTACATAGATTAATAATGTATACAAATTGTGAACGGGGAGTGATTAGTATGGCACAGTTAACTTTCTTTTCGTATCCAAGTTGTACCTCTTGCCGCAAAACAAAAAAATGGTTAAAGGCCAATCATGTTTCCTTCGATGAGCGACATTTATTCAGAGAGACTCCAACTGTAGCAGAGTTAAAAAGAATTCTTGAATTGACATCGGAAGGGCTTGATGAAGTCTTAGCAACAAGAAGTGAAGCATACAAAGACTTACAAATTAATATGGACGAAATGATGCTTTCCGATGCAATCCAATTATTAACAAAAGAACCGAAGTTATTAAGAAGGCCCATTCTCATGGACGGGCAAAAACTGGTGATTGGTCATAATGTAGACGCATTAAGAAATTTGGTTTCCAAAAGTCTTGATTTGAAAATGAGCATGTGAGATGATTCTCGATTTTTTCGGGAATTTTTTTTTTTTTTTTGAAGCAGGAATTTGTCGTGGATTGTCGAATCCATACAACAAGAATCATAGGAGGTGATGAATGAATTGATATCGATTGAAAAGACCGCAGAAAAAATACTGACCCGTGCTGTCCAGGAATCGGCATCGGATATCCACATTTTTTTTCGAAGGGAGGGACCTCTCATCCAATTCAGGATAGACAATAAGCTTGTTCCAAAGGAAACTTTATCATTCTTTGAAGCAGAGAGGCTGATCGCTCATTTGAAGTTCCTTGCCTCGATGGATATAGGGGAGAAAAGGAGGCCCCAAAGTGGTGCCATCACCATCAATCTGGCCAACCAGGTGGTCGGACTCCGCCTTTCCACTTTACCCACTGCCCATCTCGAAAGTTTGGTCATCCGCTTAATACCCCAACAGAATATCCTTCCTCTAGAACAGTTATCCTTATTTCCAAGCACCGTTCAAAAATTGATTGCGCTCCTGAAGCATTCCCATGGCATGCTCATATTTACCGGCCCGACTGGCAGTGGAAAAACCACGACACTATATTCCCTGCTTCACCATGCCAATGAGATGATCAATCGAAATATTATTACACTTGAAGATCCCATTGAAAATGTATCCGAAAAGGTATTGCAAGTCCAAATTAATGAAAAGGCGGGCATTACGTATTCTGTCGGTCTAAAAGCTGTTCTGAGGCATGACCCAGACGTGATCATGGTCGGGGAAGTCAGGGATGCAGAAACCGCCAAGATCGCAGTGCGTGCCGCATTGACCGGTCATTTGGTACTTACAACCATGCATACAAGGGACGCCCAGGGCGCCATCTCCAGGTTACTGGAATTTGGTGTCAGCTTGCTTGAGGTTGAACAGAGTTTGATTGGCGTGACAGCACAGCGGCTGGTTGAATTGCTATGTCTTCCATGTAAAGGGGACTGTGCTTTACCTTGCAAAATGACTGCCAGGAATAAAAGGGCAAGTGTATATGAATTGCTATATGGAAAAAACCTAGCTGAGGTTCTCGGGATAATCCTGATCTCCATCGGTCCTAATCTATATCCTAGCTTCACAAAAGGAATGGAAAATAGGCTATTCCTTTCTCAATTCCATGAGGATCTTTTCTATGCACAACAGTATGCCATCAGTCATGAGAGCTTGATTTACCTCCATATTGATAATACCCAAAAGGTTTATACCGTTTCGTCATATAAGGAAGGGGTCGTCCTAGAGAGAAGCATACCTAAGGATATAAAGTTTTTAAGTGGCACTTTGGGGTAAAGTACAAGCTGATCCTCAATATCGGTAAAGGGAGGTTCAGGATTGAGAAATTGTAAAGGTTACGTCTACCTTGAGCTGATAGCCGCTTTTGCCGTTTGTATATTCCTGGTCCTTGCCATTTTGCCAATTCTTGAAGTGTTATTGATGGATCGGAAAGATATTGCCGTAAGGACAGAAGCCCACCATTTATTATATGAAAGATTGACGGCGTTCATGGATGGGGAGATAGAAGCAGTTGGTCAGGAGATCATTTATAAAAAAAGATCCTATGAATTGGTTTGGAAGGACCATGGGGATTTCCCGGGAATGATTGAAGGGTGTGTACGTTATGAAGATGAATCGGGTAATCTGGAATCCATTTGTGATGCTGCGAAAAAATGATGGCTTTACGATGATCGAAATGCTTTTTTCTTTAATGATTTTAATGACGACGTCCCTTTTTGTTCTACAGCTTTTTTCTATCATTCACACCCAAATGGGATTCGTTGATAAATTGCATCCTAAAGAGTGGGAGGTCTTTACCATGCAAATGAAGCAGGAGGTCCGAAGTTCCAAAGTTCAGGATGTAATGGGAAATAAATTATATTTGCTTTCAGGTGAGCAATTATCATCGTATGAACAATATGAAGATAAGGTCCGAAGACGAGTGAATGGAATGGGGCATGAGGTCATCTTGCAGAACATTTCTGAATTTCAGGTTGAGAAGGATGGCGGCGCCATTGTAATAAATATAACGGATAAAGCAGGGACTACTTTCAGTCGAAGATTTCACCCATTCATTAGGAATGTTGCGAAAGTCGATGAATAATCAGAAAGGAGTCGTTTTCCCGATGGTCATGATTGTAGCGAGTGTTTTCATCATGTTCACGATACTAATGATAGACCAGTTTATCATTGATAAAAAGTTTTATAAAGAAGTGGAAGAATCGCTTGTGGCCGACCACCTTGTCCATCTAGCCATCAAGGATGTGACGGCAGATTGGGGCGAAGAGATTCCAAAAATCATCCAGGGGGAAATTTCATATCCCAATGGTGTGGTGCGGTATTCCTTGATGAAACAAGAAGGTCCTTACGTATATATCGAGTTTTCTTCCACGACCAAAAATGATCGCGAGGGGAGGGTCATCATTCAATACGATAAAGAAGCTGGGCAAGTGAAGGAATGGTTGGAAAAGCAGGCTGTGTAATACGAAAATCAACACTTTTTTTAAATGGAACGCGACAGGTTCACGTGTTCAGGGTACAAGCGAAGGAATAAAAGGAGCGTAAACCGGGCATACTTTGCATAGGGTGATGATTTTAAATGTCTACAAACGCTTATATAAAATATCTGACGCAGCAGCTTGTCGAGTATTTTAATCTGACGAAAAAAGAACGAAAAGAAAAGCGCCGTCACAGAAAAGAGGATAAAAATCATGGTATGTCCCATTGGTTTGGCATTGTCCCTTTTGCTTTGTCGATGTTCGTAAGGAAAAATATCAAAAAATGAAACAGATGTCCCGAACTTAGGACATCTGTTTCTTTTCGTTCTATACTTATCCCAATGCCCTATCTGACAGGTAGAATAATCCTCCGTTTATGATGGATATTCTGATGTTGGGTTCATATTGGGCTTTTAGTGCTTCTTTCTCGGTATAATAACTCTCACTTTTTTCGTCCATATCCTTGTAAAAATGCTCCAATAAATTCAAATCATTCTGCCAGCGCAGCATTGCTTCCTCCGCCCAGGAATGGTCATCATCCTCGAAACTGGTCCTGATGTATGTATCCAGTCTTGCCAATCCACTCTTGGGCATGATTAAAGGTGAAAGCGTAAAGGAGTAATCCGGTATTTTTGGGGTGACCTTTACAGGTAAAACCCGATGGTGAAACCCTTCCATGATTTCACCCGAGATTAAATTCAATCCGATCGACATGAAAGTATCTTTTTTACGGTCGCATTGATAGGATATTTTCACATTCAGGGTCAGCCAAGGAAACAAAGGATTATTTCCGCCGCCCTTTGGTGGAGGAGCATCCTCAAAAAGTCTAGTATACCCTGCCAGCTTTTTGGTTGATTGAATAATCTGATGTAGGCGTGGGGAGCCAAAATGAATCATTTCTCCCTTTAAATCGGCTGGAGCCTGTTCTGGATCGGTAATGAAAGTCATCTGTGCTGGGTTCGGAACGCCACCTGTTTTTTCTAGATAATGCCAATAAAAGGGTCTATTCATCAATTCTTTATCCATTTCAATCGTCAATTGGACTGTAAGGTGGGCCGGCGCATTATCCAGTATTTCACAATCGTTGGCCTTAAAGTAAGTTTTTAAAAAATCATGAATTTCCCGTTGCTGCATGAACCTCACCTTCCTTCATGGATTGGGCGAATTGGATTAATGATGAAAAATTATCCATCTTGATCTTCATTTCGCCCTCTGTTTTGGACTCGCCGACCACATCGATTAAATATTCTTCAATGTTGTTAATATCCAGTTTGGTTAGAATATCATCCAATTCTCCAATTACTTTTTCAAATAAATTTATTTTTTCGTATAGTAACTTCAGAATATGTTCTTCTACTGTATTTTTCGTGGCAAAGTTATAAATCATTACATCTTCTTCCTGACCAAGGCGGTGAATCCGTCCAATTCTCTGTTCGAGCCTCATGGGGTTCCATGGCAGGTCAAAATTAATCAAGTGATGGCAAAACTGAAGGTTTATCCCTTCCCCGCCAGCTTCTGTTGCAATTAATACCTGTATATTCTTTTGGAATAATTCTCTCATCCAGTCTTTCTTTCCGCGCTTAAAACCGCCTCGGAAAGGAACCGAAGAAATTCCATTCTGCTGAAGGTACCATTGGAGATATAGCTGAGTCGCCCGGTATTCGGTAAAGATAATCACTTTGTCATCAATTTTCTTGATCAGTTCCAAAGCTTTTTCAGCCTTGGAGTTTTGAACTGTTTCATTCACCTTAGAAAATAAATCATCAAGCTTTGCCAAAAAGTCAGGGGAAGGCTGATCATATTTTTCTTTCATATTCTTTAAAGTATAAAAGACCGCCTCTCTGCTGCTGCATGCTTCCCTTTGGAGGGTGAGAGCCGAAAAGGCGCTTCCTTTTGATCCATCCGAAATAGGCTTGAATTTGGAAACAGCATCATACAATGCCTGTTCCGTTGGAGAAAATTCAATGGTGATGGTTTCCACATGCCGTTTTGTCCATTCAATGCCAGTATCGGCCCGCCGGTTTCGAATCATGACAGTATTGACCAGTTCCTTTAGGTGTTCATCTTCAATGATGTTGCGGCCTTTCCCTTTATACTTTTCCGAAAAGAGCGAAGCATTTCCCAAGTGGCCCGGTTTCAATAACGAAACGAGGTGAAAAATCTCCTCGACTTTATTTTGAATCGGAGTGGCTGTCAGGAGTAAACAAAATTTCTTTTTCAGATTTTGGACGAATTCATAGTTCTTCGTCTTATTATTTTTAAGTTTATGAGCCTCATCAATAATGATGAAGTCATATTCCTGAGTGAAAATGATATCTCGATGTGGAGCGCGTTTCGCTGTATCGATGGATGAAATGACTACATCACAGGATTCCCAAACATAACTTTTTCTCTGAACGACTGCAGGTATATGAAACTTGGTATTCAATTCAAAAGCCCATTGTGTGACAAGGGAGGCTGGAACAAGGATCAATACTTTTTTTACAAGGCCCCTAATCATATACTCTTTTAGGATCAAGCCTGCTTCAATTGTTTTTCCGAGCCCCACCTCATCAGCTAAAATGGCCTTTCCATTCATCTTTTCCACCACTTGCTTCGCTGCTTCCAATTGATGGGGAAGCGGGGTTAACTGCGGAAGGTGCTTGGGCGCCTGTAAACCTTCAAAATCAGGGATGATAAGATTTTCCTCCATTTGAACCGCCAACTTATAAAGCTCCCAATTTCCCCATGGACCGTCATTTTCCATTTTTTGCAGAAGCTCGTCATTCCATTCAGAATTGAAGGATATATTGATTTTCATAGAAATAACTCCCTCTTAAATCATAATTTCCTTAATAAAGGGTCAAAACCCGAACATTTCGTATGTGAAGTAAGAAAAATATTTCTCTTCAAAAGATATTGCAGAGATAAGTTTCTTAGGGTAGGATATAAGTATATTTAGAAAATTCAATTTCCAAACGCTACAAAGAATCTTTGTACATCTATTTTGCAGTTCGCGTTTTCTTAGTATGGGCTATAGGCTCTTAATTTATCCAAGATTACTGAAGGAGACACTCAAACGGTTTCTGAAGTTTTAGGAGAATTGGCAGAGAATGCATTCCATGATGCTCAAAGGTTTTACCGATGCTTGGGGCTATTTCGCTTCCTTTCATTGGCGAAACATTCATATGCGGGTGAAGATAAGGGGAGAGACTACGGATGTAGCGCCGAAGGAGCAAACTTAGCAGTGAATCTCTCAGGCAAAAGAACTCTTATTGGACGCAACTCTGGAGAGCGCCGCCCGTTTTGGGACGGCCACCAAAGGGGAAAACCTATTACATAGGTAAACTTTCAGGTTTCAGGACAGAGAAAAAGCTCAAATGGGCTTTCTCTGTCCTTTTTTGTGCTTTTTTCACATCATGAATCAGGATATACCTGATGCGAAATGACAAGAAGCTTTTGATAATGAAGCCAATCAATTTTTTAAAAAAATCTGAAGGGGGTCATTTTTTGACCAATTTAAAAAGAACACCACTATTTGAGGTTTATCGTGAATACGGAGGTAAAACGATCGATTTTGGCGGCTGGGAACTTCCTGTCCAATTTTCGGGTATTAAGGACGAACATGAAGCCGTACGTACAAAAGCGGGGTTATTCGATGTTTCCCATATGGGGGAAGTCGATGTTAAGGGTCCTGGAAGCCTTTCCTTTTTACAGAAGATGCTGACTAATGATATATCAAAGCTGCAGCAGGGCGGTGCCCAATATACCGCCATGTGTTATGAAAACGGAGGCACGGTTGATGATCTTATCGTGTATAAAAGGGCAGAGGACGACTATCTGCTTGTGGTCAATGCAGCGAATACAGAAAAAGATTTCAATTGGCTTCAAGCTAATTTAACGGAAGATGTCCAAATTACGAATGTATCGAGTGACTATACACAGCTGGCACTTCAAGGACCATCTGCAGAAAAGATATTACAAAAACTATCGGGAAATACTGACTTAAGTGAAATTGGATTTTTCAAGTTCAAGGAAAATGTCCTGATTAACGGTATCTCCACGTTGGTATCCCGTACTGGATACACTGGTGAAGATGGTTTTGAGATATATAGTGACAGTGAAAATGGTCCTGCCCTTTGGAAGGCGATTATGGAAGCCGGAAAGGAAGAGGGGGTTCAGCCGATTGGTTTAGGTGCTCGTGATACCCTGCGTTTTGAAGCGAAGCTGCCGCTGTATGGGCAGGAGCTTTCAGCGGACATCACCCCGATAGAAGCCGGTATTGGTTTTGCAGTGAAAGTGGATAAGGAAGTGGATTTTTTCGGGAAAGCCGTTCTTGCTGAGCAAAAGGAGAATGGAGCTCCCCGCAAGCTTGTGGGAATTGAAATGATTGACCGTGGCATTCCGCGTCATGGGTATAAGATCTACAGCGGTGATAAAGTCATTGGTGAGGTCACGACCGGTACCCAATCACCCACATTGAAGAAAAACGTGGGATTGGTAATTATCGATAAGGAATTTTCGGTACTGGATGCGGAAGTCGAAGTGGAAATCCGTTCCAAGCGTTTGAAAGCCGTTATCATACAAACACCTTTTTATAAAAAACCACGTAAATAGAGGGGAATGGTCATTAGATGAAACATCGTTATTTACCCATGACAGAGCAAGATAAACAAGAAATGCTGGAAGTGATAGGGGTATCTTCTGCTCAAGAACTTTTCAATGATATCCCTGAAAGCGTTCGTTTTCAAGGAGAATACTATATTAAGCCTGCTAAATCGGAACCTGCATTAATGAAAGAATTATCAAGGCTAGCTGCCAAGAATGCGGACCTTAAAAACTATGCTTCCTTCCTTGGTGCGGGTGTCTATGATCATTACGCACCGGTCATCGTCGATCATGTTTTATCCCGTTCTGAGTTTTATACGGCTTATACACCGTATCAGCCAGAAATTTCACAGGGTGAGCTTCAGGCGATCTTCGAATATCAAACGATGATATGCGAATTGACGGGAATGGATGTAGCTAACTCCTCCATGTATGATGGCGGGACGGCGCTAGCCGAAGCAGCCATGCTTGCTTCAGGCCAGACGCGGCGCAAGAAGATTCTCATTTCAGGAACCGTTCATCCTGAATCAAGGGAAGTTGTGAAGACATATGCGAAAGGGCAACGGGTGGAAGTGGTCGAAATTCCTTATAAAGACGGTGTGACGGATTTAGCTGCTTTAAGGGAATTGGCGAATGATGACATTGCAGGAGTGATCGTGCAATATCCGAACTTTTTTGGCCGCATCGAGCCATTGAAAGAAATGGAGGAAATCATTCATGGTGTCAAGTCCATGTTTATCGTTTCCAGTAACCCGCTTGCATTGGGAGCTTTGACATCCCCTGGAGCACTCGGTGCAGATATCGTAACGGGGGATGCCCAGCCATTCGGCATTCCAGCGGCATTTGGGGGACCTCATTGTGGCTATTTTGCCGTTACTAATAAACTTGTTCGGAAAGTTCCGGGCCGACTCGTCGGTCAAACGGTGGATGAAAATGGTAAAAGGGGGTTTGTACTGACCCTTCAAGCTCGTGAACAGCACATCCGCCGTGACAAAGCCACATCCAACATTTGTTCCAATCAAGCTTTGAATGCCTTGGCAGCTTCTGTCGCAATGACCGCGCTTGGGAAAAAGGGTGTCAAAGAAATGGCTGTGCAAAATATTCAAAAAGCGCATTATGCGAAAAAAACAATTATGGCAAAAGGGGTGGAAGTGATATTCGACGGTCCTTCATTTAATGAATTTGTCATTAAACTGCCTGCTTCGTTTTCAGAAATCAATAAAAACCTTTTTGAAAAAGGGATGATCGGCGGCTTCGATTTAGGGACGGTTTATCCTGAGCTGAAAGATCATATGCTGGTCGCGGTAACTGAACTTAGAACTAAAGAAGAAATTGATGCACTTGCGCAGGAATTGGGGGATCAACATGAATAATCAAGATCAATCACTCATTTTTGAAATCAGTACTTCCGGCCGAATCGGATACAGTCTGCCAGAAATGGATGTTGCAACTATTTCGCTCGAAGAAATCCTTCCTGCCGACTACATCCGTGAAGAAGAGGCAGAACTTCCTGAGGTGTCCGAACTTGATATCATGCGTCATTATACAGCACTTTCCAAGCGGAATCATGGGGTGGATTCGGGTTTTTATCCGCTGGGTTCATGCACGATGAAATATAATCCGAAAATAAATGAAAATGTGGCGCGCTTCAACGGTTTTGCCCATATCCATCCATATCAGGATCCGGCTACTGTTCAGGGAGCATTGGGACTATTATTTGATTTGCAGGAACACTTAACGGAAATCACCGGGATGGACCAAGTGACATTACAGCCTGCAGCAGGTGCTCACGGTGAATGGACTGGATTGATGATGATTCGCGCTTTTCACGAAGCGAATGGCGATACAGAACGGACTAAAGTGATTGTACCTGATTCTGCACACGGTACGAATCCTGCCTCTGCAACTGTTGCCGGGCTTGAAACGATTACAGTGAAGTCGGATGAAAATGGGTTAGTCGACCTTGAGGATTTAAAGCGTGTTGTCGGACCGGATACCGCGGCCTTGATGCTGACGAACCCCAATACATTGGGATTGTTTGAAGAAAATATTTTGGAAATGGCCCAACTTGTCCATGACGCAGGTGGGAAGCTTTATTATGATGGAGCCAACCTGAATGCAGTTCTATCAAAAGCACGACCGGGTGATATGGGCTTTGATGTGGTTCACTTAAATCTCCATAAAACATTCACAGGCCCGCATGGCGGCGGCGGCCCGGGTTCTGGTCCTGTAGGGGTGAAGTCGGACTTGATTCCTTACTTGCCTAAACCGCTTGTGGTCAAACAAGGTGAGCAATTCGTTCTTGATTATGATCGTCCGCAATCCATCGGCAGGGTAAAACCTTATTATGGTAATTTCGGGATAAACGTGAGGGCATATACGTATATTCGGTCAATGGGGCCTGATGGTCTTAAAGCCGTCACCGAGAATGCGGTCATCAATGCCAATTATATGATGCGTAGGTTGGAACCATTTTTTGACTTACCATATAATCGTCATTGTAAGCATGAATTCGTATTAAGCGGACGCCGTCAAAAGAAATTAGGGGTAAGGACTCTCGATATAGCCAAAAGATTGCTGGATTTCGGTTATCATCCTCCGACCATTTACTTCCCGTTGAACGTAGAAGAAGGAATGATGATAGAACCGACTGAAACCGAGTCGAAAGAAACGCTGGATGCGTTCATCGATGCGATGATCCAGATTGCCAAGGAAGCGGAAGAAACCCCGGAAATCGTTCAGGAAGCTCCGCATACAACCGTTATAAAGCGGCTTGACGAAACTCTTGCTGCAAGAAAACCTGTTCTGCGTTATCAAGCATAGACTGATAGCTTGCACGAAAAAAAATCCCTGCCCTGCCGGCGGGGATTTTTTCATGTTTATGTAAGAGTTCATTAAAGTTCAACAGTTAACTTTCATTCCCTAAAGCCCGTATGATGCACAAGAAGTCTTTTTAATTTAAAAGAGCCCATGCGGATATGGGTCTTATTTCTTTGCTTTGATTTTCCCGGTCCACATCTTGAAACCGCCCTTTAGGTGAAAAAGTTCCCTGTAGCCCTTTTTGTATAGCATGGCTGCAGCTCTTCCGCTGATGATTTCGCTCTGAGCGTACAAATATACAGGCTTGTCCGGCCTAATTTCGACCAAGCGGGTTTTCATTTGAGTCATAGGGATGTTTCTTGCGCCTAAGATATGACCATTATCGAAATCATTCGGTTCCCGCACATCGATTAGCTGCACTTTTCTGTAGTTAGCGATAAATTCGTCCTGTGTTAATGTTTTAACGATTTTACGCTGGCGGTACCAATTAAAAAGTGAATACGCAATAACCACTCCCAAGATGATGAGCAGTGTATATAATATTTCCAAACATAAAAACTCCCTTCTACCTTAACGAATACAGACAATCCTTATTATATAATTGCTTTACCCAATAATCAAAAAGAATTTTCATCAAATTCTTCATCGACTTGATAGCACGTTCTTTTTTAGAGTGTTAAAGTCTGTTAAACTACTACATGTGAGTTTTTTGTGGGGGATTGAAAAACAGTCTATTGAAACGAGGGGTAAGGATGACTAAAGAAAAATGGGGTTTTATAGATTCGGGGTATTGTTCACCGGGTTTTAATATGGCTTTGGACGAAGCACTGTTAAACTGGCAAAGCAAAGGTGAAATTCCGCCAATCATACGCTTTTACGGCTGGGATCCAGCAACATTGTCGATTGGTTATTTTCAAAAGGCTGAAGCGGAAATTGATTTGGAAGAGGTCAAAAGGCAGGGCCTTGGTTTTGTTCGCAGGCCAACAGGAGGACGAGCGGTACTGCACGAGCATGAATTGACTTATAGCGTAATCGTTCCAGAATCCTATCCGGGAATGCCAACTACCGTTACTGAAGCATATCGTGTCATTTCTGAAGGAATATTAATGGGGTTCAGGAATCTGGGATTGGATGCTTATTTTGCCGTGCCTCGAACCAATCAGGAAAAAGAGGCTTTAAAATCGCCCAGGTCTTCCGTCTGTTTTGATGCTCCAAGCTGGTATGAACTGGTCGTCGAGGGCAGGAAGGTCGCTGGCAGCGCTCAAACCAGGCAAAAAGGCGTCATCCTTCAGCATGGGTCCATTTTGCTTGATCTTGATGATGATAAGCTTTTTAGCGTATTTAAATTCTCAAATGACAGGGTTAAAGAGAGAATGCAAAAAAACTTAAAAAATAAAGCTGTGGCCATAAATGATATTGCTGGAAGAAAGGTTACCATCCCTGAAGCGAAAGAAGCTTTTGAAAAAGGTTTTGCCGAAGGACTTTCGATCGATTTAGAGCCATACGTCCTAACCGAAAAGCAATTGCAGGAAGTGAATGCCATTGCAGAAAGTAAATATGAAAGCGATGAATGGAATTTCATGAGATAGAAGAAGTGGGATAATAAGAGTGATAAAAGAAAAAAGTTTTTTCAGATTTTTTGACCAAATAAGGTATCCCTTGCAGGGATAAGCCCTAAAAGGGATGGGGAAAAAGCAAGGTCCAAATTAATTGAAATCTGATGAAAAATTATCGTAAATCGACATTTTCCTCCCTTTTGCTAACTATATTAATTGATTTATCGTTTGACAAAATTAAAAGTCATTCAAAACAAACACAATATATAGTAGTTGAAATATTTAATGCGACACTATATATTGATTTTTGAGTTTCGCTATGATAAATTTAGGGTACTTGTTAAGCGAAACGGACATGTAAGGCTACATAAGGATTTTTGCGGCAGCAAGAACGGATCTTGAAACATATAAAGGAGAGGGAATTATGTCGGTTGTAATAAAAGAAGCTTTAAAGGTTGATCTAGAAAGGTTGAATAAGGATATTTCTTTATTTCCCCAGGTTCACCCTGTAACTGCTGATATGAAAATGGCGCATAAGGGAGTGTCCCGTCTAGTCATGCTTGACCGCTATTCTTTTAAGGATACTGAAAAAATCACACTCTCGGCAGGCGATTTCGTCGTGTTGACGATTAAGGAAGATCCGAAATTCCCGGCAAGGGGTCTCGGTTACATCGTTGAAATTGATTGGGAAACCAAAAAAGCCAAGGTATTGGTAGATGAAGAATTCCGTGGCGTATTGGATAATCCGGAAGAAGTGGAGACAGGAATTGTTAACCGTCCGTTGGATATAATCGAAAAGCCGCTTGAAATATACTATGAACAAATTGCGAAACGTAATGCAACGGGCTTGGCATCAGTGGAAACCACGGAAGAAAAAAGAACGGAATGGTTCAATAAATTCTATGAAGAATTAAAGAACCTTAATTTTGTCCCGGCAGGACGAGTATTATACGGTGCAGGTTCCAATACGGACGTTACTTATTTCAACTGCTATGTAATGCCATTCGTACCGGATTCACGTGAAGGGATCTCAGAACATAGGAAACAAGTGATGGAGATCATGAGCCGCGGCGGCGGAGTGGGTACGAACGGATCGACACTGCGTCCAAGAAACACTCTGGCAAAAGGGGTGAATGGAAAATCCTCGGGTTCAGTATCATGGCTTGACGATATTGCGAAACTGACGCATCTTGTTGAACAGGGCGGCAGCAGACGCGGCGCGCAAATGATCATGCTTGCTGATTGGCATCCTGATATTGCGGAGTTCATCATTTCCAAAATGCAAAATCCAAGGATTCTGCGTTACCTAGTCGAAAACACTAAAGATGAAGCCATCAAGAAATATGCGACGGATAAATTGAAATTCACGCCGCATACGGAACAGGAAACGGCTATGTATCAAGGGATCATCAATTATAAGGAGATTCCTGGCCAAGGTGGGTTCAGTGAGAAAATCATTAGGGATGCAGAAGAAAAGATCCGTACAGGTGGAACGTACAGTGTCCATAATTCGGATTTTCTGACTGGAGCCAATATCTCTATTTGCCTGACTAAGGAATTTATGGAAGCTGCGGAACAAGATGCGGAATACGAATTGCGTTTTCCTGATGTAGAGAGCTATAATGCCGAAGAAATGGCCATTTACAATGAAGAATGGCATAATGTCGGTGATGTTCGTGAATGGGAAAAAATGGGTCATAAAGTCCGTGTTTACCGTAAAATCCAAGCTAAAGAGCTTTGGAACTTAATAAACATTTGTGCGACATATTCTGCTGAACCAGGAATTTTCTTTATCGATAATGCTAATGAAATGACGAATGCCAAAGCATACGGTCAGCAGGTCGTTGCCACGAACCCTTGTGGCGAACAGCCATTGGCCCCGTATTCAGTATGTAACCTTGCGGCAGTCAATTTGGCTGAAATGGCTGATAAAGATAGCAAAACGGTTAATTTCGAGAAACTTAAGCAAACCGTCGAAGTCGGTGTGCGTATGCAGGACAATGTCATTGATGCAACTCCTTATTTCTTGGATGAAAACAAAAAACAGGCACTGGGCGAGCGACGGGTTGGACTTGGTGTAATGGGTCTGCATGACCTGTTGATTTACTGTGAAACGGAATATGGTTCTGAAGAAGGAAATATCCTGGTTGACAAGGTGTTTGAAACGATTGCGACTACTGCTTACAGGGCTTCCGTGGAACTTGCTCAAGAAAAAGGCAGTTTCCCGTTCCTGATCGGGTCAACGGACGAAGAAACCAATGAGCTTAGAACACGTTTCACCCAAACTGGGTTTATGGAAAAAATGCCGGAAGATATCAGGGAAAGTGTTGCTGCACATGGCATCCGTAACTCTCATTTATTGACAGTGGCCCCTACAGGAAGCACAGGAACGATGGTTGGGGTATCAACAGGTCTTGAACCATATTTCTCTTTCACGTATTTCCGCAGCGGCCGTCTGGGTAAATTCATAGAGGTGAAGGCTGACATTGTACAGGAATACTTGGAACGTCATCCGGAAGCCGATACAGAAGAGCTTCCAAAATGGTTCATTTCCGCTATGGAATTGGCACCGGAAGCGCATGCTGATGTTCAATGCATCATTCAGCGCTGGATTGACAGTTCGATCAGTAAGACAGTCAATGCGCCAAAAGGATATACGGTCGAACAAGTTGAAAAAGTATATGAACGTCTATATAAAGGCGGAGCAAAAGGCGGTACTGTATATGTGGACGGAAGCCGTGACAGTCAGGTCCTTACGCTCAAAGCGGAAGAAAACCAAATGGACGAGCAGCTTGAAATGGATGAATTGACAGATGTGGAAGTTAAGAAGAAAGTTGTTTTGGTCGATACGATAAATGAACTGCGTTCGACGAATGTTACAATTGGATCGGAAGTGGGTAACACTTGCCCGGTCTGCCGTAAAGGTGAAGTCCAGGAAATGGGCGGATGCAATACTTGCACGAATTGCGGAGCGCAATTGAAATGCGGGCTATAAGCTGATGAAAGGGAAGTCGTTAAGTATGCTGCAAAGCTATCTTAACGGCTTTTTCAAGTAACAGCCTGTTCAGTTACATAGCAAAAGAAGACCGAATCCTCGTAAATTCGGTCTTCTTTTTGCGTTCAATCAACCATTTTCATTTTGCTGCCCTATTTCCTTTTCAGCTAGATATTGGTTGCCATCTTTCAATACCGAAAATTCATCGACCGAGTCTCCAGGTATATTCCTTGGATTTGGATATTTATTATCTGTTTGGACGGTGATCGCTTGTTTCCCCGTTCCATTTGTCAAGAAGTCTCGTTTATTAACCATATCGCATCTCCTTCATTTTAAATTTCCAAGTATAAACAATCATGAGGCTAACAGAATAAAGAAAAACTATCCTTATGAATTAGATTGTGTAGTTCGATTGAAAATATGAACAAATCGATAAAAGAATGGAGATCGAAATGAAACCATTTATGCCACAGTTAGTATATATTGAGCCAAGGGCACTGGAATACCCGCTTGGCCGGGAATTAAAAAAGAAATTTGAAGATTTGAACATTGAAATCCGTGAGACCACATCGCATAACCAAATTAGGGATCTACCTGGAGAAAATGATCTGCAAAAATATCGTGTCGCCAAATCGACGCTTGTGGTAGGAATCAGAAAAACATTGAAATTCGATTCCTCAAAGCCATCTGCTGAATATGCCATACCTCTTGCTACAGGGTGTATGGGGCATTGTCACTATTGTTATTTACAGACGACACTCGGATCAAAACCATATATTAGGACATATGTGAATCTTGAAGAGATTTTCGAAGCAGCCGAAAAATATATAAATGAGAGAAAGCCCGAAATTACCCGTTTTGAGGCAGCCTGTACATCGGACATCGTCGGAATTGACCATTTGACACATTCGTTAAAAAGGGCCATAGAATATTTTGGGAAAAGTGAATATGGGGTTCTAAGATTCGTAACTAAATTTCATCATGTCGACCATCTGTTGGATGCTGAACATAATGGAAAAACAAGATTTCGCTTCAGTATAAATTCACGTTATGTGATAAAGAATTTCGAGCCCGGAACTTCGAGCTTCGAAGAAAGGATGGAAGCGGCACGTAAAGTGGCAGGGGCAGGATATCCCCTCGGTTTTATCGTAGCTCCAATATATCGTCATGAAGCATGGAAGGAGGGCTACCATGAATTATTCGAACGGTTGAGTGAGGCTTTGAATGGGGTGGATATCCCTGACTTGACCTTCGAATTAATTCAGCATCGGTTTACTGGCCCAGCAAAAAAAGTGATTCAAAAAAACTACCCGAAAACAAAATTGGAACTGGACGAAACAAAGCGTAAATATAAATGGGGCCGATATGGAATTGGTAAATATGTTTATCAAAAAGAAGAAGCCGCAGAACTGGAAACGACCATTCGTGCGTATATCGCGGAATTCTTCCCTAAAGCGGAAATTCAGTATTTTACCTGAATCAAGGCAATTTTCTATTAAAAACTGTCATAAATCGCTCTAATCCTGCTTAGAAATGTAAAGACCGGATTAGGGGAGGGCAGCTATGATTATTGACGGCGTTTTTTCCGGAGGCGGGATTAAAGGCTATGGTTTAGTGGGAGCCCTGCAGGAATTAGAAGAACGGGGATTTATATTCCATCGAACAGCCGGTACAAGTGCAGGATCCATAATAGCAGCTTTCGTAGCAGCTGGGTACACAGGTGAAGAAATGGAAAAGCTTTTTCTTGATATAGATTTAAGCGCCCTGCTGGACAAAAGGCGTGGTATTTTGCCTATCCCGTTTGCCAAATGGGTCCTTCTATACTGGAAACTTGGCCTTTATAAAGGCAACGCACTGGAGACATGGGTCGCCGGTAAACTTGCCGAAAGGAATGTAGTCACCTTTAAGGATATTCGACCGAAATCCCTCAGAATCATAAGCTCTGACATTACAAATGGGAAATTGGTGGTACTGCCTGATGATTTACCGAACTATGGCATTGATCCGAGCACTTTTCCAGTGGCAAAGGCAGTAAGAATGAGTTGTAGCATTCCTTATTTTTTTGAGCCAGTCAAAATTGATGTCGGAAAACGCAAGTTCCTTTTTGTAGATGGAGGTGTGTTAAGCAATTTTCCAATGTGGCTATTCAATTCCGATCATGTAAGAAAGGAAAGGCCAGTCATCGGTTTGCGGCTAAGTGTCGATGAGATATGGAAACCGCATGAGGTCGATAATGCGGTTGAATTGTTCTCCGCATTATTTAAAACGATGAAAGATGCCCATGATGCACGATATATTTCCAAGAAACACGTCCATAATATTGTATTTATCCCGATGAAGGAAATTTCTGCAATGGATTTCAATCTGAATGATGAAAAGAAGGGGGAATTGATGAATCTGGGCAGGCAGTGCACGAGAGAATTCCTTAAAAAATGGACTTATTGATTGTAAATAAAAAATCGGGCTCTTAAAAAGAAGCCCGATTTTTCTTTTTATTCTTTTTCCCTTCGATGACGGTTAAGTGACTATCCGTTTTCTTTCTCCATTTTATTTTCTTTGATGATTTTGCTGCAGAGAAGCTAGCCACATTATCTTTTTTCGAAGTTCGGTTTTTTAGCCTTTTTTTCGATTGGCGGGCAGCCTTTCGGAATGCTTGCTGCTCTTTCTTAACTGGTTTTCCCTTTGTTAATCCGGTATAAATCATATAAATAATCCCTGCGACAATGGCTATTATGAGAATGTTTCTAAAAAAGCCAATCGGGTCATTAAATAGTCGGCTCATTAGTCCGAGGACTCCGAGGGCGATGATTCCGTATATCATGAAAGATATGAAACGTTTCAACAAAGACACCTCCTTAAGAGCATCATAAGCATTTTGAGCTTATTTTAAACATCATTAATGTAAAATATTTGAAAAAAAGTAAAGAGCATCCCCATAGTTAGTATATGATTTTCCATATTCAAAATGTGTATAGATGTTTTACACAATGACATCGGATTCTAAACTTTTTTCTGTTTCTTTTTCCATCCTTAACAGTTCTTGAAAGGATGCTAATGCGACTTCGACTTGATCATCGGTAGGGGCTTTGGTTGTCAATAACTGAAGCCAAAGGCCGGGATAGCCAAGGTAACGAAGAAAGGGAATATCCCGTACTTTGTTGGTCAACTGCAGTACCTCGAAGGCTATGCCAAGCACGACGGGGATTAGCAATACTCGATCCACGACACGGAGCCATAATGGATCGGTCGGAACGAGCATATAGACGAACATTCCTACAATGACTGTAAATAGAATGAAGCTGCTGCCGCAGCGATAATGAAGGCGTGAACTTGCCTGCACATTTGCTACGGTCAATTCTTTTCCGCTTTCAAAGCAATTGATCACCTTATGCTCTGCCCCGTGATACTGAAAGACACGCTTGATCAAAGGCGTCATGGATACTACGTAAATGTATACCAGCAATAATATCAACTTGAACAAGCTTTCCATTAAAACCTGGGCCATATGGCCGCTGAATATGGGTCTTGTCAATTCGGCAAGAAAGACTGGAATCAAAGTGAAAAGCAACTTCCCGAATAGGAAGGAAAGAACACCGATTACGGCAACTCCCAGCCAAACACTTATTTTAGAAGATTCCTTCGTTTCTTTTTTCTTTTCTTCCTGCTTTTCCCCGTCTTCTTCTTCATACTGTTCAGTTGAAAAGTTTAGATGTTTCGAGCCGGTGGCACTTGACTGAATCAGTGATACGATACCGCGTAGAAACGGTATTTTTTTTAAGCGGTTGACAACAGGTTTCGATTCACGCGGAAGATGATAATATACAATCGTTGAATCTTTGCGGCGTACCGCAGTGACTGTGTGATGTTTGCCACCGAACATGACGCCTTCCACTACAGCCTGCCCTCCATAAACGGGTTTTTGAACCTCAGACATTTCTACACCAACCTAATAGTTATTCACGTAGCTCTCTCAAGGGTGCTAACATGTTTATTATCAAGCATCACAAGGGTTTAAAGGCGTTCCAATAAAATTGAATGGAAGCTTTAACCCTGCGATTACTTTATGAATGTTAAATCACAGGAAGGTAGTATCCTGTGTACATTATAAACTTCCACAGAGGATGGGTATTTTCCTCTGAAAAAAGTAGATTATTTATGATTTAATCATACAGAATAAATCACAAAACCTCTAGTGATTCTCCTTCCTAAGAACAAAAAAAAATAGTTCTAATTAACAAAGGGCATACTACGTAGCGGAGGTGATTGATATGTCTTCTAATGAAAATGGACAAATTCAACAGGGATATCAAAGCATGTTAATCTACAATGTACTTGCTGTCGGTTTTGTTGGGGGGGCTTTAGCCAGTTTTATCGGTATCTGTGCCCATTATTTTAATTTTATGGATTTCAGCCCAAAATTCATACTAACTTCATGGTCCAACATGACCTGGATCAATCAGTGGCTCGGTACGGTAATGACCATAATTTTATTCGGGATTCTATCCGTGGGGATCGCTTTTTTATACTATAGTCTTTTTAAAAGGATGAAGAGTACTTTTACGGGTATTATTTTAGGAGTGGTTTGCTGGGCTTTGCTGGTATTTGTCCTAAAACCGATGTTCGTCGATTTGCCAACCTTTTCTAAAATGTCAGTAAATACGGTTATAACAAGTGTCTGCATTTTTATTATATACGGACTTTTTATAGGGTTTTCTATATCATACGATCATCAGGAATATATGCGCCAAAAAAACAAAGCCGAGAAGCAGTCGGAAAGCTGATTGCTTATTGGTTGTAAAAAAGTAGTAAGACAATTTGTAATTATGATAGAATGTTCTTGGAAAGCATTCTTTTAACATGAGCAGGTGTTTGATGATGACAAAAATTTTACTAATCAATGGTCCGAATTTAAATCGCTTGGGGAAGCGGGAACCTGCGCATTATGGATCCTCGACGCTTGCGGATGTGGAAGCACAATTGATGCAGCAAGCTCAAGGGTTAAATGTGGAATTAACCTCTTTTCAAACAAACCATGAAGGAGCGATTATCGACAAGCTACATTGGTCAGAGGATTATGGGATCGACGGGATTATTATTAATCCTGGAGCTTTTACTCATTATAGCTATGCGATTCGTGATGCAATAGCCGGAATTGATGTTCCTGTTGTGGAAGTGCATATTTCGAACATACATGCCCGTGAAAGCTTTCGGCATGAATCAGTGACCGCGGCGGTATCGGCGGGACAGATTGTCGGCTTGGGGATACACGGATATGAATTGGCGTTGCAGGCGATCACAAAGATTGCAAAGGGGAGAAATTAAATGAATAAACTAATGCGCTTAAGGGCCTCAATGGAAAAGGTGGGCATTGATGGTTTTTTGATCACCAGTACATATAACCGCCGATTCATGACCAATTTTACGGGAAGTGCAGGCGTTGTCCTTATTTCCCAAAAAGAAGCTAAATTCATCACTGATTTCCGATACGTGGAACAAGCGGGCAAGCAGGCACCGGATTATGAGATCGTTCAACATAAAGGAACCATCATCGAAGAAGTGGGCAAGCAGGCTAAAGCGATGAATATCGGCAAGCTGGGCTTTGAGCAAGAGCACCTGACTTATGCTACATATAAGGCATACGAGGCGGCCATTGATGGTCAACTTTCGCCGGTGTCAGGTGTCATTGAGAATTTACGCTTGATAAAGACTTCATCAGAGATTAAGATATTAAAGGAAGCGGCTGCTATTGCTGATGCTGCGTTTACACATATCCTGGATTTCCTGCGTCCAGGGATCTCGGAACTGGATGTATCCAATGAGCTTGAATTCTTTATGAGGAAACAAGGGGCAACCTCTTCTTCCTTCGATATCATTGTAGCATCCGGCATAAGGTCCGCACTTCCGCATGGAGTGGCTACGGATAAAATCATCGAAAAGGGCGATTTTGTCACATTGGATTACGGGGCATACTATAACGGATATGTGTCTGACATCACTCGGACATTAGCAGTTGGCAAGCCAAGTGAAGAACTTATTAATATTTATGACATTGTTTTGGAAGCTCAACTGCGGGGAATGGCTGGGATCAAACCTGGTATGACTGGCAGGGAAGCGGATGCACTAACTCGTAATCTAATTGAAGAAAAGGGATATGGGCAGTATTTTGGTCATTCGACCGGACATGGAATCGGTCTTGAAGTTCATGAAGGTCCAGCATTATCCTTAAGGTCTGATATCATTTTAGAACCAGGTATGGCTGTAACCGTTGAACCGGGCATTTACTTACCGGGTGTAGGCGGAGTGCGGATTGAAGATGATACAATCGTTACAATTGAAGGTAACGAAGCACTTACTCATTCAACCAAAGAGTTAATCATTCTGTAAACATGTACATGTAGGAGGACAAATTTATGATTTCTGTAAACGATTTTCGCACGGGTGTTACAATTGAAGTAGATAATGGAATTTGGCAGGTTATCGAGTTCCAACATGTTAAACCTGGGAAAGGTGCAGCTTTTGTACGTTCTAAACTTCGTAACCTTCGTACGGGTTCAATCCAGGAGAAAACATTCCGTGCTGGTGAAAAAGTCGCTAAAGCACATATTGAAAACCGCAAGATGCAGTACCTTTATGCAAGTGGAGATAGCCATGTATTCATGGATAACGAAACGTATGACCAAATCGAACTGCCTGCTTCAAGCATTGAACGTGAACTTAAATTCCTTAAGGAAAATATGGAAGTACATATCATGACTTTCCAATCGGAAACACTTGGGGTCGAGCTTCCAAACACAGTGGAACTTGAAGTGGCGGAGACTGAGCCGGGAATTAAAGGAGATACATCTTCAGGCGGCACGAAATCAGCCGTACTTGAGACGGGCCTTTCGGTTCAAGTTCCATTCTTCATCAACCAAGGTGACAAATTATTGATCAACACTAATGAAGGATCTTACGTATCACGTGCATAAATGAAAGGAGGCCGAGATTAATTTCTCGGCCTCCGTTTGTAGACAAAAAGGTTTCGGAATGTTCTTATTCCGAAACCTTTTTGATTTTTTATTGGATTGGACTCCATGATGACGCAGATGATCTGCTTCTTCCATTTATTCTTGCCAAATATGGAGTGTCACCACTTTCTGATGGTCCTTACTTTCTGTACACTGTGATAAAAATGAACGAGTCGCACAAATGGATTAGGATGATTTGTACACATGATAGCCCTCTTTAATCTCCATTTTACAAGCTGGCACCATTTATTTGGTTTAAAGTAATCATTTCAAGCTGATCTCGCTGAATAGAATCATGTTTAAAAAAGAATCCTTATCACCTCAAGTTTTTTCATCCGCCTATTTTAAAAAGACTGTAGGAAGGGGTCTATCTTAATGTTAAACCAAAGTTGATTGAGAACGGAAGGTACGAGACTCCTGCGGGAAAAGTGTGTCCAAGGGAGACCCCCACAGGCGCAAAGGCGCCGAGGAGGCTCCCGGACCGCCCGCGGAAAACGAGTGCCTGGAGTGGAAATCAACGTCCAAATTGTACAGCCATAAAAAACTTAGGCAAACTCGTTTTCTTCGAATTTGTCTACAGACTGTAGACCGAGATTATTTCTCGGTCTTTTTTTTTGTTTTTTTTTTTGATCTCGGAAGATTAAAAAATCAATAATCGGTCTGTTTCTTTAATAGCCTGTCATCATAATGGGCTTGTCGGCATATATTTTATTGAAAGTGGTGTATACAGGAGGATTGTCAAAATGGAAACGATTCTTTCTTTTTTACCGAAAAAATTAAACGAGCAACTCCGGGGTATGACACCGATGATGATCGATAGGATGGAAGAGCTGCGAATTCGGGTTGGAAGGCCGCTTGAGGTCATCGTGGGAGGGAAACCATACTTCTTTTCCTATGAAGTGACCCATCTGGATGCAGATCAATTATTGAATCAAATAGGTCAATTTTCGTTATATACACTTGAGGAAGAATTAAAGCGAGGTTATATAACCATAGCGGGCGGACATCGGGTGGGGCTTGCTGGAAAGGTGATCCTTGAAAATGGGTCGGTCAAAGCGATCAGGGATATATCCTCATTCAATATTCGGGTTGCGCGTGAAAAAATAGGTGCAGCTGAACCACTCACTTCATATTTGTATGACGAAGAATGGCAGCATACTATGTTGATCGGTGCTCCGCAAACGGGAAAAACGACCATATTACGTGATATTGCAAGAATGATATCCAGTGGTAATGAAAAACGCGGCATCGCCTCTCAAAAGGTGGGGATTGTGGACGAGCGCTCGGAAATTGCCGGATGTGTTCATGGAGTGCCGCAGCTCAAATTTGGAACAAGGGTTGATGTGCTCGATGGATGTCCTAAAGCGGAAGGGATGATGATGATGATCCGTTCAATGTCCCCGGATGTATTGATCGTGGATGAAATAGGTCGTGCAGCAGATACACAGGCTGTGCTGGAAGCGGTGAATGCAGGCATTAAACTCATGATAACCACACATGGCCATACACTGGATGAGGTTAAGAAGCGACCTTTTATCGCTGAAATATTAAAGCAAAACATCTTTGAACGTTTTATAGAATTACAGAGAAGTAAATCCGGTAAGCGGAGCTACAAAGTCCTTGATGCAGCGGGGGTTCCCATTTTCTTGGGAGAAGGTGTGAACCCGCATGTTTAAGATAATAGGAGCAGCGATAATTATTATTGCAACTACATGGGCAGGTTTCGAAGCTTCGAAAAAATTAAGTATGAGGCCTCGTCAACTAAGACAACTGAAAGTCGCCATGCAATCGCTTGAAGCTGAAATCATGTATGGTCATACACCCTTGAAAGAAGCGGCAAGGAAACTTTCTAAACAGATGGCCAAACCTTTATCCATCTTTTTCGATACATTTGCAAATCGACTCGAGTCAGGTGAGACCACCGTCAAAGAAGCATGGGATGATAGTTTAAAGAAAATATGGCAATCCCTTGCTTTACAACAGGGAGAATTCGAGATTCTTTCACAGTTTGGGGAGACGCTTGGAAAAAGCGATAAATATCATCAGCAAAAGCAAATCATGCTAACGATGGCACACTTGGAACGGGAAGAGAGCGATGCACTCGACCGCCAGGGGAAATATGAAAAAATGATGAAAAGTCTTGGTTTTTTAACAGGGCTATTATTGATCATCTTGCTGATGTAGGAATATGTGGGGGGAATGGAAATGGGCATTGATGTGGACATCATATTTAAAATAGCGGGTGTGGGGCTAGTTGTGGCATTTCTTCACACGATACTCGATCAGGTTGGGAAGAAGGAATATGCCCAGTGGGTGACACTTTTCGGATTTATCTATATTTTATTCATGGTTGCTTCTGTTGTAGAGGATTTATTTCAAAAAATTAAATCTGTATTTCTATTTCAGTAAGGGAGGGATTCGCGATTGAAATCATAAAAATCGTGGCCATTGCCCTAGTTGCCACCTTTTTGGCACTGATCGTCAAAGAGCAAAAACCAAATTTCGCATTCCTGCTAGTCGTTTTTGCAGGGTGCTCCATCTTTCTTTTTTTAGCTGACAAAATATACGAAATCATTTTAATGTTAGAAAAAATTGCAGTTAATGCGAATGTAAATACCGTGTATCTAGAGACCATCTTAAAAATAATCGGAATTGCCTATATTGCAGAATTCGCTTCTCAAATTACAAAAGATGCGGGGCAAGGCTCGCTAGCTTCCAAAATAGAATTGAGCGGAAAAATCTTGATTCTTGCCATGGCGATTCCGATTTTGACGGTCATTATCGAAACGATTTTACAGATGCTCCCAAGTTAACGGATTATTCCTACTAGTCAATGAGGTGAATGTATGAAGCAGCGGATGCCTTACTTATCCATTCTATTCGTTTTACTCTTTTTTTTGCATGCATCTATTGGACAAGCTGCCGAAAATCCAGAAAATGGCGAAATCGATCAAGAGCCGATCATGCAGTCCGAACTGGTACAAGCCCAAATAGAAAGGCTGGGTGTCGATGAGCTCAAACAATATTGGGATGACATCGTTACGGAATATGGAGGATTCTTACCGGAAAGCCAGAAAGGGAGCTTTATGGATTTTGTCAGCGGCGATAAGAAATTTTCCTTTGACCAATGGATAAAGGGAATGACAAAATTCATCTTTCATGAACTGCTCGTGAATGGAAAGCTGCTGGGATCACTCATTTTATTAACCGTTTTCAGCATGTTCCTCCAGTCTTTGCAGAATGCGTTCGAGCAAAGCTCCGTAAGTAAGGTCGCTTATGCAATCGTTTATATGGTGCTGATCATTTTGGCACTTAACAGTTTTCATGTGGCGATGGAATATACAAAAGATACGATAGATTTGATGATTTCCTTTTTAATGGCGCTCATCCCCTTACTCTTGGCATTGATAGCTGCTTCAGGCGGACTTGTTTCGGCAGCATTCTTTCATCCGGTATTGATGTTTTTGATGAATACAAGCGGCATCTTGATCCAGTTTGTCGTCCTTCCGTTATTATTCTTTGCAGCGATTTTAAGCATAGTCAGCACGCTGACCGAACATTACAAAGTGACTCAGATGGCACAACTTCTCCGTAATTTTGCCATCGGTATCCTCGGAGCATTCATGACCATATTCCTTGGTGTGATCTCCGTTCAGGGAGCATCGTCAGCTGTAGCAGACGGAGTGACCATCAGGACAGCCAAATTCGTGACAGGTAACTTTATACCGGTAATAGGGCGCATGTTTACCGATGCAACGGATACGGTCATCAGTGCCTCCGTTCTTTTGAAAAATACTGTTGGCTTGTCAGGCGTCATCATTCTCTTGCTCATTACCACATTTCCCGCCATAAAAATCTTGATGATTTCTTTTGTATATAAATTGGCAGCGAGTCTTTTACAGCCGCTGGGCGGAGGACCTGTAATAAAATGCCTTGACATTATAAGTAAAAGCATGATTTATATTTTCGCTGCATTGGCCATTGTCTCACTCATGTTTTTTTTAAGTGTCACGGTCATAATCGCCTCTGGAAACATTACCCTGATGGTTCGTTAGAAAGGAGGAGGGCTTGGTGAGTTTTTTAGCTGGCTGGGTATCCAACATCATCATTTTTGTATTGCTGGCTACTGTGATTGATATGCTTCTTCCCAATTCAGCTTTACAGAAGTATGCAAAAATGGTCATCGGACTTTTACTGATTGCAATCATCATCACTCCTATATTGGGATTATTCAATATGGATTTCGACGATATTCTCACTGCCGCTACTAGTGAATTTGAGGATCAGGAAAAAAAAGATTTAGGAAATTTGACAGAAATGAAGAAAAAAGAAATACAAGCTACCCAGGGTGCATATATTTTAAAACAAATGGCTGTTGACTTACAGGCAGAAGTGGAAGAGGAGCTGATGGTGGATTATAACATGAAGATTAGTTCAATTGATGTAGGGGTCAAGAATGAGGAAGAACCGGGTGTTGATGATCTGCAGAACATAACCATCTCATTGGAAAAGGCAGAAGGGAAAGAAAACTCGGAGATAGAGGCAGTAGCGAAGGTTGATATCAATGCAGATGGCCCATCCACTTCGAATGATGCCAATCTGGATGCTGTCAAAAGGTTTCTGGCAACAAGTTGGTCTGTTGATGAAGAAATCATTGAAATTGCCGGGGAAAGGAAGTGACTGAGTATTGAACAAAGACAAAGGTCCATTATCCTGGCTGCAAAAACTATTAAATAAAGACCCTGACCAAAAAGAGCCTAAGGAAAAAAAACCTTCCCTGTATGTCTATGCTCTAATAGTTGTCCTTTTGGGAGCGGGAATCATGATGGCCGGGAATTTGTTAACCACCAACCAGACTGGACAAACACCTGAAGTGAAGACTGTATTCAATAATGATAAACAGCAGGATGATGAGGGGGATGTTGAAACATTCGGCCAGAAGAAATCAGAATTCAAGACAACAAAAGACTATGAAATATATCTTCAAAATGAAATGAAGGAAGCGCTTGAATCCATCGCAGGCGTCCAGGATGTAAAAGTCGTGATCTACGTCGATGCATCCGAGAAAAAAGTATATGAAAGAAACAAAGTCACCCAAAAACAAGTCACTGAAGAAACCGACCAGGAAGGCGGAAAAAGGACGGTCGAAGACACATCTGTTGATGAACAGCTAGTTTTGGTCAAGAGCGGTGAAAAAGAAGGACCGATCATTTCGGAAACGAAAAAACCTAGTGTACGAGGAGTCCTGGTTGTCGCTAAAGGGGCCGAAAACATTCAAATAAAGAAGTGGATCATCGAGGCTGTCACACGCTCACTTGATGTACCGAGTCACAGGGTTTCTGTCATGCCTAAAAAATAAGGGGGAAAATCTACATGTTATTAAAAAAACAAACCGTTTGGTTATTGACTATGCTAAGTTTGGTCGTTGTGCTTTCAGTCTATTATCTAACCGCTCCTGAAGAAAATGCCGCCGATATGACGGCAACAGAGCAACAAGAAAATAAAGCAGAAACTAAAACAGAGAACAAAGCGGATACAAAAGGGGAAAATAAAAGTGAAAAAGAAACGACCAAAAATACAGAAGGTTCCTCTGTAACCATTGCATCTGGAGATGAGTTCGAATCGTTAAGGATGCAGATCGAAGATGAACGGGCGAAGCTGAATGAAGAATTGACTGCAAAGATGGGCAACACAGAACTATCAGCTGAAGAAAGAGACGAGGCTTATGCAAAAATCGAACAATTAAGTGAAACGAAAGTAAAAGAAAATATCATCGAAAACTTAATAGTTGCCATGGATTACAATGCCGCACTGGTCCGGGTGGACGGTACGGATGTAAAGGTGAGTGTCAAGGCCGATAAACAAACGAAAACAGAGGCCAATAACATTATCCGCCTTGTAAGGAAAGAAGTGAGCGATGCACAAAATGTTGTTGTCGATTTCCAACCGGAAAAGTAAACACACATACAGAAAAAAATGCTGATACAGAACAGTTCAACTTCCTAAAATTTTGAAAGCCCCCTTAGTAAAAAAAGGAGGCTTTTTTATTATGATTTTTTTTTAAACTATCTTACAATCTGGAAACTTTAGAGGAAAAGTTTTTTTATGTCAATTGGCATAAGGAACTCAAATAAAAATGGTGAAAATGACCATCCGTAATATTCTAGAAAAGTAATAAAAATGGATATTGTTGCTGATTTTTTAGGAATTAAAGGGAAAATTCAAGAGAAGGCGTTAAGGTGCCCCAGTTGAAAAATATTCACAATATTATAATAAAGGTGTAAGATAGAAGTATGGATAATAAGTTACAACTAATCTATCATTGAATTTGTATAAGCTAATATTGTATGATGTTAGAAGCTGGTCATAAACTTTTCAATTTTCTTAGGGAAACAATATTTTGAGAAAGTGAAATATCTGTTATAATACAGATGAGGTTTGTATTCAGTTTATTCGCATTCTCATAAAGAAAGCGGCTACTTTGTGCAGTATTGGACAAAGTAGGATAAGCTAAGGGTATGGTTACATAAAATATTATTGCCTCACAAATTCATACTAAATTAGACAAGGGGTGCCACAAAATGAAAGTGCAAGAAATTCGTGAAATTATTAAGCTAGTCGATCAATCAAATATCAATGAATTCGTTTTTGAAAATGAAGGAACGAAACTTAAATTGAAAAAAACTGAAGCGGGTACAGTATTACAATCAGTAGCTGCTCCAGATGTTGTTCAAGCCAATGCAGCTGTAGAGGTCAAGCCCGCAGCGGCCCCTGCTCCTGCAGTGACGAAAGCTGTTGAACCAGCAAAACCTGCCGCTGCAGTCAGCGAACAGGAAAATTTACATAAAATCACTTCTCCGATGGTAGGGACATTCTACCAATCTCCTGCACCGGATTCACCTGCATACGTAAAAACAGGTGATAAAGTAACGGGGGATTCCATCGTCTGCATCGTGGAAGCCATGAAACTTTTCAATGAAATCGAAGCTGAAGTAAGCGGTGAAATCGTTGAAGTCCTTGTAAAAGAAGGGCAGCTTGTAGAATATGGTCAACCGTTATTTTTAGTAAAGCCGGAATGAGGAGCTGTTTCTAAATGATTAAAAAGGTATTAATTGCCAATCGCGGGGAAATTGCTGTCCGAATCATCCGGGCATGCAAGGAATTAGGAATCGAGACTGTTGCAGTCTATTCAGAAGCAGATAAAGAAGCATTACATGTTCAAATTGCGGATGAAGCATATTGTATCGGTCCTAAATTATCAAAAGACAGTTATTTGAATACAACGAACATTATCAGCACAGCCAAGAAAACGGGATCTGATGCAATTCATCCAGGATATGGATTCCTAGCTGAAAATGCCGACTTTGCTGAGCTATGCCGTGAATGCAATATCATTTTCATCGGTCCTAGCCCCGAAGCTATCAATAAAATGGGAACAAAGGACGTAGCAAGGGAAACCATGCGCAAAGCTGGTGTACCGATCGTGCCAGGTTCTAAAGGAATAATTAAAGATACGGATGAGGGTGTAGCCCTAGCTAATGAAATGGGCTATCCAGTCATCATCAAAGCTACTGCCGGCGGAGGCGGTAAAGGTATCCGCGTTGCGAGGACGGAAGAAGATCTTATCAAGGGCATTAACATTACGCAACAGGAAGCCGCTACGGCATTTGGGAATCCTGGCGTGTATATTGAAAAGTTCATCGAGGACTTCCGTCACGTTGAAATACAGGTCATGGCAGATAATCATGGCAACGCCATCCATTTAGGTGAGCGTGATTGTACGGTCCAACGACGTTTGCAAAAACTTGTTGAAGAAACCCCGTCACCAGCGTTGGATGGTGAAACACGTGCGGAAATGGGGCAGGCGGCAGTGACGGCTGCACTTGCCGTTAATTATTCAGGTGCCGGAACAGTAGAATTTATTTATGACTATGTGAATAGAAAATACTACTTTATGGAAATGAATACACGTATCCAGGTTGAACACCCAGTTACGGAAATGGTAACGGGCGTGGATTTGATTAAAGAACAGATCAAAGTTGCTTCAGGTAATAAACTATCGCTTTCACAAGAAGATGTCACTTTTAACGGATGGTCTATCGAATGCCGGATAAATGCGGAAAATCCAGAAAAGAATTTCATGCCTTCCGCAGGTAAGATTCAAATGTATTTACCGCCAGGCGGCTACGGAGTTCGTGTGGATTCCGCGGCATACCCTGGGTACTCGATACCGCCGTATTACGATTCCATGATCGCTAAATTGATCGTCCATGCATCGACTAGAGAAGAGGCGATCGAGAAGATGAAACGCGCCTTAGGTGAGTTTGTCATTGAAGGGATCAGTACCACAATTCCTTTCCATATTAAGTTACTTCAACATGAACAATTTGTTTCCGGGGAATTTAATACCAAATTCCTTGAAATATATGATGTAATGAACTCATAATGTAAAGGAAGACAGGAGGTGCTTTTGAATGAGTGAAATGGAAGGCCAATTACTGGAAATGAATGATTATAATAGTGGGCTGGGCAAAGTGGAGATTGCGCCTGAGGTAATAGAGGTGATTGCGGGTATCGCTGCATCTGAAGTTGAAGGTGTTGCACATATGCGCGGGAATTTCGCTACGGGTGTTGTTGAAAAGCTTGGTAAAAAGAACCACGGTAAAGGTGTTAAAGTGGACTTAACGGGAGAATCCATCAAAGTCGAACTTTATTGTGTCATGAAGTTTGGTGTTTCAATTCCGAAAGTTGCTCAGGAAGTGCAAGATAACATTCGTGAAGCTTTGTTGAATATGACCGCCATCGACGCTGGCGAAGTGAACATTCATGTAGTGGGCATTGCGTTTGAAAACGCTAAGCAAGAAGCGGATTACGAACAAGAAGTGTAAGTGTTCATTCGATTCACACCTGCAAAAACCCGGCAAAAAGCCGGGTTTTTGTTTTTTTGAATGTATACTCCGTGATACCCCTAATTTGGAGCCTGCTTATAATATTAAATTTAAATGAACATAATAAAGCGGTGTCTGGAAGTTTCCCTTTAATTCAAGGGTGATTTCTGTTAGAGTGTAAAAGGTGAAATATGAGCATGAAAGCTAGGCATGAGCTTTTTGACACTTTCAAAAAGTATGGGACTGTGTTGGCCGTTTAATTGGAAAGTAATCTTGAGATGTTATCTTGATTCAAGATATTGAACCCTTTTGGCCTTGAATTTAGTGGGATTTAGCTTGATTTTTTTAAAAAAATAGCGAAAATCTTAATATTTTTGAAAAAATGTTATTTAATGTTCGTTTGTTCTAGCATTTTCATATATAATAGTAGATGTTAAAGGAGTAAGATTATGAAAAGAAGAGAAGCCCGTGAAAAATCCCTTCAAGCACTATATCAGATAGATATTGCCAACTCGAATGCAGAAGAAGCAATGGAAAGCGTATTGGATGGTGCTCCAACTGATGAATATTTCAGGAAATTAGTAATGGGGATATCGGAAAATCGAGAACAAATTGATGGAATGATCAGGGACAATTTAGAGAATTGGACGTTGGAAAGACTGGCGAACATTGATCGGAATTTACTGCGGATCGCGGTTTATGAAATGGTTCACAGTGAAGATGTTCCTGTAAGTGTTGCAATGAATGAAGCTATTGAAATTGCTAAGAAATTCGGTGATGATCAATCGAGCAGCTTTGTAAATGCCGTTTTATCCAAGGTAAAGGTGAAAAGCGGCAGCTAAAGTTGCAGCCTTGAACAAGGATTCTCGCAGCAATTTCTTTAGCAAAATTAACTTGGGAGGAATAAACACATGTCAGCTCAAATCATTAATGGTAAAGAAATTGCAGAGTCAGTTAGGCAGGACATCAGTAAGGAAGTTCAACAATTACGTGAAAAAAATATCGTTCCGGGTTTGGCTGTAATCCTGGTGGGTGACAATCAAGCATCACAAACTTATGTGCGCAATAAGCAAAAGGCCTGTGAGGATTTGGGCATGCATTCTGTATTGATTAAAAAGCCTGAGGAGCTATCGCAGGAGGAATTAATTCAGAGCATTGCTGAATTAAACCAGGATGACAGCATTCATGGTATATTGGTGCAGCTGCCATTGCCTGGACATATTCAGGAAAAAGCGATCATTGAAGCGATTTCGCCTGAAAAGGATGTTGATGGATTCCACCCGATTAATATTGGGCGGATGATGACGGGGCAAGATGCCTTTTTACCTTGTACTCCATACGGCGTCATGGTGATGCTTGAGTATATCGACTATGACCTTGAAGGTAAGCATGTTGTCATCGTAGGGAGAAGTAATATCGTCGGAAAACCAGCTGGACAATTATTTTTAAATGCAAATGCAACCGTTACATACTGTCATTCACGGACAAAGGATCTTGCCTATTATACAAAGCAAGCCGATGTCGTTGTGGCAGCAGTCGGAAAGAGGGACACGATTACGAGTGACCATATTAAAGAAGGCGCAGTCGTCATTGACGTCGGAATGAACAGGAATGATGAAGGGAAGCTTTGCGGTGATGTGGCGTTTGATGAAGTGAAAAATAAGGCTTCATACATTACACCTGTTCCTAAAGGCGTTGGTCCAATGACGATTACCATGCTTATGAAGAATACGGTCAAATCTGCTCAAAAAGCACATGAACAGTACGAGCAAGCAATAAAAAGCTGAAAAAACGTTAAATTATTTTAAAGAAGCGGACCTCTTGTTTTATAATAACGGGAGACCGCTTTTTTCCATTCATGGATTGATCAAGTTTCAAGTGTAATCTATAGCGGTTTTCTTTATATCCGATTTCCATCGGAAGGAGACATGATATGAGCAACCAACAATATTTGAGTGTGTCGGCTTTAACGAAGTACATCAAAAGGAAGTTCGATGCCGACCCCCATTTGCAAAATGTATACATAAAAGGTGAAATTTCGAATTTCAAACAACATACAAGCGGACATATGTATTTTACTTTAAAGGATGAGAAAGCCCGACTCCTCTCCGTTATGTTTGCCGCCAATAATAAAGGGATGAAATTCCTGCCCGAAAATGGCATGAAGGTACTTGTTAAGGGTGATATATCATTATATGAAGCAGGGGGACAGTATCAGCTTTATGTGAAAAGCATGGCCCCTGATGGTGTGGGGGATTTGTATCTTGCCTATGAACAGCTGAAGAAAAAGCTGGAGGCGGCAGGTTTGTTTTTGGCCGAACACAAGAAGCCGATCCCGCAGTACCCTAAGTCTGTAGGTGTCATAACATCGCCGACCGGAGCGGCATTAAGGGATATCCTGATAACCATCAAGCGGAGATATCCAATTGCCAGGATCATCGTTTATCCAGCCCTTGTACAAGGGAATAATGCAGCTAAATCGATTGCCAAGGCAATTTCCATGGCTAACGCAAGGGCGGAAAGCGATGTTCTCATTGTCGGAAGGGGCGGCGGATCGATCGAGGAACTATGGGCGTTTAATGAGGAGATTGTGGCTGAATCGATTTATGATTCCGATATACCGGTAATTTCTGCTGTCGGTCACGAAACCGACTTTACAATTGCTGATTTTGTCGCCGATATGCGTGCACCTACACCGACTGGTGCAGCAGAGTTAGCGGTTCCTCACTTGAATGAAATACTCGAACGCCTGATGAACCGCAAGAACCGATTGACCCGCTCCATTCAAGAAGCGGTGAATTTTGAACGAACCCGGTTGACCAGGATGGAGAGGTCTTATGCCTTCCGTTATCCACATAAAATGTATGAACAGAAGCTGGAACAGCTCGACAAGACGATGGACAGGCTAGGAAGGACCAGCACCCGGTATTTCATGAAAAAGAGAGATGAGCTGAATCAGCTGAACGATATTCTGAAAAAACAGCATCCTGAACAAGCGGTGCAAAATGCGAAAGATGAATTACAGCAGCATGCAAAGGTTTTACGTAGGGCCATGGAAGCCATCTATCGGCAAAAATCACAGCAGTTCGTCCATATAACTGCCACTTTATCTGCCCTAAGTCCACTAAAAATCATGGAACGGGGTTATGGATTGGTTTTTGCTGAGGATGAGACATTGGTGAAAAGTACACAGCAAGTATCCAAAGGGGATAAGATAGCGGTTTCGATAAAAGATGGAACACTTGAATGTGAAATTAAAGAAATAAAGGAGCGGATTGAACCATGACAAAAAAACAGGAAGCTACATTTGAAGAAGCGATGGAGAATCTCGAAAAAATTGTAGAGCAATTGGAAGAAGGCGATGTACCGTTGGAAGAAGCCATCTCCATATATAAACAAGGAATGGATTTATCAAGGCTTTGCCATTCAAAGCTTAAGGCTGTTGAAGATCAGTTGACTCAAATTTTACGCGAAGATGGGGAACTTGAAAACTTCGCTGTACAGGAGGAAGAATGACATGGGTACAGAGTCCTTTGAAATGTTTTCTAAAGAATATAAGGCGATTATAGAACGGGAAATCGTGGAATATGTCAATAAACTTAAAGCTCCGGCAGTGGTCAAAGAAGCCATGGTCTATTCACTGGAGGCAGGAGGTAAACGGATTCGCCCGTTATTGGTCTTTGCCGTTCTGGAGGCCTTTGGAAAAAACTTGAGGATGGGGATTCCTGCAGCGGCTGCCATTGAAATGATTCATACATATTCTTTGATTCATGATGATCTTCCGGCGATGGATGATGATGATCTCCGCCGCGGAAAACCGACGAACCATAAAGTGTTCGGTGAAGCGGTAGCAATACTGGCAGGTGATGCGCTTCTTACATATAGCTTTCAATTGGTGACGGATATGATCGATCCCGAGGTGACGGCTGAAATGAAGCTGAACCTGGTAAGTGAAATTGCGAATTCTGCCGGAGCCGAAGGAATGGTTGGAGGTCAAGTTGCGGATATGGAAGGTGAAAATAAACAGTTGACCCTTCAGGAATTGGAGTATATACATGAACATAAAACAGGGAAGTTATTGACTGCAAGCATCCTTTCCGGTGCTATATTAGCCGGGGCGAATGAAGAACAGCAACTGCATTTACGTGACTTTGCATACCACCTGGGGCTTGCTTTTCAAATTCGCGATGATATCCTGGATATTGAAGGGACGGTCGAGTTGATCGGCAAGCCGGTTGGCAGTGATGTGGGGAATCATAAAAGTACATATCCATCTTTACTTACGCTTCAAGGGGCAAAGGAAAAGTTGGAACATCATATAGAACTTGCCCATGCCGCTTTAGGAAAAACAACCTTACAAACAGGTTTGTTGAACGATCTAACTGATTTAATAGCGAACCGTAATCATTGATTGTGGCTAAATTTGTTATCAATTGAGGTTTTATGGTATACTCATTGTGCAAAAATATGTGAAAATCAAAATGAATTTTTTTATTGAGATACGTGATAAAATAGGTATGATAAGCCGCCGAAATCACCTGGGTGTTGGCGGCTATTTTTTAACTTAAAACCAATTTTTCGGTCTAGTCATCCATTCCTCTTTAATGAGGCTTTGTTTATGCTTACAACCGAAAATTACAGAAAGTGAGTGGTCCTGTTTGGATCTTCTATCTATAAAAGACCCTTCTTTTTTGAAGAAGATGAATAATGAAGAACTTGTTGAGTTAAGTGTGGAAGTACGTAAATTTCTTGTGGAAAAATTATCGGTGACGGGTGGGCATATTGGGCCCAATTTAGGTGTCGTCGAGTTGACTATAGCCTTGCATAAAGAATTCGACAGTCCGAATGATAAAATTTTATGGGATGTCGGACATCAATCCTATGTCCATAAAATCCTGACTGGCAGAGCAGGAGAGTTCGACACCTTAAAGAAATATAAAGGTCTTTGCGGTTTTCCGAAAATGATTGAAAGCCCCCATGATGTTTGGGAAACAGGTCACAGTTCGACTTCCCTTTCAGCTGCAATGGGAATGGCGGCTGCCCGTGATATCAAAGGTGAAAGCAGTTTTATTCTGCCTGTAATCGGGGACGGTGCACTAACAGGCGGAATGGCGCTTGAAGCGTTGAACCATATCGGTGATGAAAAAAAGGACATGATCGTTATCCTGAATGATAATGAAATGTCCATAGCCCCTAACGTAGGTGCTTTACACACGATATTGGGAAGATTGCGGACAGCAGGTAAATATAACTGGGCAAAAGATGAATTGGAGCTGCTTTTGAAAAAAATACCTGCAGTCGGTGGTAAACTTGCAGCTACAGCTGAACGCTTGAAGGATAGCATGAAGTACTTATTGGTCTCAGGAATCTTTTTCGAAGAGCTTGGTTTCACATACCTTGGACCGGTAGATGGTCATAATTATGAAGAATTGCTGGAGAATTTAAGATATGCCAAGAAAACGAAGGGACCTGTACTGTTGCATGTCATCACCAAAAAGGGCAAAGGATATTCACCTGCCGAATTGGATACAACAGGGAACTGGCATGGGACAGGTCCATATAAGATCGAGACTGGCGATTTCGTGAAATCCCCTAGTAAAGGTCCTGCTTGGAGCGCTCTTGTAAGTGATACTGTCAGCAGGCTGGCTCGTGACGATGAGCGGATTGTCGCGATTACACCTGCAATGCCCGTAGGATCGAAGTTGGTGGGCTTTTCTCAAGAGTTCCCAGAGCGTTTCTATGATGTAGGGATTGCCGAGCAGCATGCTGCAACTTTTGCTGCAGGATTGGCAACGCAAAAAATGAAACCTTTCCTGGCTATTTATTCAACCTTCCTGCAAAGAGCTTATGACCAGGTCGTTCATGATATCTGCCGTCAAAATTTGAACGTATTCATAGGGATCGATCGTGCCGGATTGGTCGGTTCCGATGGTGAAACGCATCAAGGCGTTTTCGATATTGCTTTCTTACGCCATGTTCCGAATATGGTGTTGATGATGCCTAAAGATGAAAACGAAGGCCAGCATATGGTCAATACAGCCTTAAACTATAATGATGGTCCGATTGCTATGCGTTTCCCTCGTGGGAATGGTTGGGGAGTTGTGATGGATACCGAATTAAAGCAGATTCCAATCGGTTCGTGGGAAGTTCTTAAAGAAGGAACGGATGCTGCGATCTTAACGTTCGGAACAACGATTCCCATGGCTCTTGAAGCGGCAGAACTGCTGGAGAAAGACGATTATTCAGTTAAGGTGATCAATGCCCGGTTCATTAAGCCTTTGGATGAGAACATGTTAAGCAGTCTCCTGGGTGAAAAAATGCCAATCTTGACAATAGAAGAAGCTGTACTTCAAGGTGGTTTTGGTAGTTCTGTACTTGAATATGCCCATGATCAAGGATTTTATGGGGCAATTATAGATCGAATGGGAATACCTGATTATTTCATTGAACATGGAAGTGTCGATGAACTTCTTGAAGAAATCGGTTTAACGACTGAGACAGCCATCAAAAAGATTAAAATGATAACACCCAAAAAAGAAAAAAGGGCCTGACAATATGAAAGTGATGAAAGAAAGAGTAGATGTATTACTTGTAGAACAAGGCCTGGCCGATACACGTGAAAAAGCGAAGCGTATGGTTATGGCAGGTCTTGTCTACGCGAATGAAGAAAGGTACGAAAAACCGGGGGAAAAAGTACCGGTCGATCTCGAATTTACGATCAAAGGAAAAGTCATGCCTTATGTTTCAAGAGGCGGTCTAAAACTTGAGAAGGCATTAAGGGAATTCGATTTACAAGTGAATGGAAAAATACTGCTTGATATAGGTTCATCAACTGGTGGGTTCACGGATTGTGCTTTGCAAAATGGCGCCATAATGTCTTATGCGCTTGATGTCGGCTATAATCAGCTTGCCTGGAAGCTTAGACAGGATGAGCGGGTAAAAGTAATGGAACGGACCAATTTCCGTTATGTTACACCCGCCGATCTCGATGGGGAGATGCCAAACTTTGCAAGCATTGATGTTTCTTTCATCTCGCTTACGTTAATTTTACCGGTGCTAAAGACCTTGCTCGTCCCGAATAGTGATGTCGTTGCCTTGGTTAAACCGCAATTCGAAGCTGGGAAGGATCAAGTGGGGAAAAAGGGGATTGTTCGTGATCCCAAAATCCATAAACAAGTGTTGGATAAGATCATTTCTTTTTCTATAAAGGAAGGCTATGATATTAAGGATGCTTCCTTCTCGCCGATTACCGGCGGTGATGGGAATATTGAATTCTTACTTCATTTACACTGGCAAGGCTCAAAGGAAGTTGGAACGATATTGCTTTCGAAAACGGTTGATGACATCGTTGGAGAGGCCCATGCCCAATTTAAAAAAGAATAGCTAGAACTTTGTATGGGCTCCTTTGGCTGAATGGTTGGCTAAAGGAGCTTTTTAACTATACATTGTGCGTCATGTACTTGAATCATTTATCGATGGATACATAAAATAGGTAAGTACAAATAATAGACTTATATTCATTTTTAGAGAAAAAAGTTGTACAATTGCATAAAAATCCGATAACATTAATATTAGCCACTTTCAAAAGCGGCCTATTTGCACGTACTGATGATTGAAGCAATCCCATATTGGGACAGACTGCTTAAGTAAGAAATGAAAGTGAACCATTACCATTAAATGAGCAACAGTTGAGAAGAGGTGCTTCTACTTATGAATAAAGGACAACGACATATAAAAATAAGGGACATTATAACGAATAATGATATCGAAACCCAGGATGAGTTAGTTGAAGAATTGAAATTAGCTGGATACAATGTAACTCAAGCCACTGTTTCTAGGGATATTAAAGAGCTTCACCTTGTAAAAGTGCCTTTAACGGATGGAAGATATAAATACAGTCTGCCGGCCGACCAACGTTTCAATCCACTTCAAAAATTAAAGAGAATCCTTGTCGATGCATTTGTGCGCATTGACTCAGCCAATAATTTGCTGGTTATGAAGATGCTTCCAGGTAATGCCCAGGCAATCTGTGCATTGATTGATAATTTAAATTGGCAAGAAATACTCGGAACGATCGGCGGCGACGATACTTGTTTAATTATCTGCCGTTCTGAGGAAGATGCAAAGATCATTTCCGGCAAATTCTTGGACATGCTCTAATAATGTTGTGAGGTGACCTAGTTTGTTAACAGAATTATCGATTAGGAATTTTGCGATCATAGACAGCCTGTCCGTTTCATTTGAGAAAGGCTTGACGGTCTTGACAGGAGAAACAGGGGCAGGGAAGTCAATCATAATAGATGCCGTTCATCTTTTGGTGGGGGGACGTGGTTCTGCAGAGTTCATTCGGCATGGTGAGTCGAAGGCTGAAATAGAAGGATTATTCCAAATTGAAGATGAAAAACACCCCGTCTTTGCCAAAGCGGAAGAGTTTGGCATCGATATGAATGATGGGATGGCGATACTTCGAAGGGATATCTCACTGAGCGGCAAAAGCGTTTGCAGGGTAAACGGAAAGCTTGTAACGATTGCCATCTTACGTGAGATAGGACGGACGTTGATAGATATCCATGGCCAGCATGAACATCAGGAATTAATGGACGAACGACTCCATCTTCCACTGCTCGATCAATTCGGCGGTGAAAAGATCGCATCTGCACTCACTGAATACCAAAAGCTATATAAACGTTATGAAACCGCTTCTAAACAATTGAATGGTTTGAGCCAAAATGAACAGCAAATGGTCCACCGCCTTGATTTGATCCAATTTCAATTCGACGAAATCCAAAAAGCTGATTTGAAATTACGCGAAGATGAGGAATTGATGGAAGAGCGGAAGAAAATTAATAATTTTGAAAAAATCCATGAAGCGCTGCAAACCAGTTATAATGCTTTAAATGGTGAGCAGCATGCAATTGATTGGCTTTCCGTAGCCATGAATAATTTGGAGGAAGCGGCAGGGCTTGATGAAGGTTTAAAGAACAGCTCTGAAACCGTTTCAAATAGCTACTTCCTGCTTGAAGAGGCCGTGTCTAACATCCGTGACCAATTAGACTCTTTGGATTATGATACAGAACGGGTCGAGTTCATTGAAAGTCGCCTTAATGAAATAAATCAATTAAAGCGTAAATACGGGCGGACAATCGAGGAAATCCTGGAATATGGGGCCGCTATTGAAGAAGAAGTCGAAAAACTTCAAAATAGGGAAACCCATATAGCGAAGCTTGAAAAGGAAATGAAATCCATCAAGGCAGATTTAATTGTCGAAGCAAAGAACCTGTCTGAACTTCGCCAGAAATTCGCTCAGCAGCTAACAAAAAAGATTCATCAGGAATTAAAAGATTTATACATGGAAAAGACAATTTTCGAACCACATTTCCTTCAAACGGCCTATACTTTCGATGAATTGTCAGATAGGGGCATCAATCAGTCAGGGCTGGATTCAATGGAATTTTATATTTCCACCAATCCAGGTGAACCATTAAAACCTCTATCTAAAATCGCATCTGGTGGTGAACTGTCGAGGATCATGCTTGCATTGAAAAGCATATTCTCCAAGCACCAAGGCATAACGTCCATTATCTTTGATGAAGTGGACACAGGTGTGAGCGGACGGGTTGCGCAATCCATTGCAGAAAAGATCTATAAAGTGGCAACTGGATCACAAGTACTGTGCATATCCCATTTGCCACAGGTGGCAGCTATGGCGGATACTCACCTTTTCATAGCGAAAAATGTAAGGGCCGGACGCACGAATACCTCGGTAAAGCCGTTAATTGAAACTGAAAAAATAAAAGAAATTGGCAGGATGATTTCAGGAGTAGAGATAACGGATTTGACTAAACAACATGCCAATGAATTAATCCAGCTTGCCAAAAGGCTGAAGATAACATCATAAAGGGCCGGTAAGTAGATTAATTAAACTAATCATAAGCATTCATTGTAAAGCTATCCAAAAACGGATAGCTTTTATTTTTTGCACCTGTTATAAATGACTGTCATGAGGGCTAAATTAAAGGTGTAGCCATTAAGTTTCAGAGAGCGAGGAGAGTGAATGGATTGAAATTTATATGGATAAACAGAATCATCGGTGGAATTCTCCTTGTTTCGCTATTAACATTAGGGTTATACCAGCCATCTCGTGAATATTTTTTAATTCCAAATCATCTTGTACTATTTGAAGGAAGTCAATATAGTATTTCCAAGTCATTGCCTGTTTCTGCAAAAACTTCGAGATCCAGTGATGGAATTTCGCTTCATGATGAACAAGCCTCGATTACACTTGGTGCTGAGAAACCGGGTACGAATGAAGTGTTACTGGATGTAGCAGGCTTGCCTGCCAAAAAGGTCGACATCAGGGTGTTAAAAGATTTTAAGGTCATGCCTGGTGGCCAATCCATTGGAGTAAAGCTTAATACTCTTGGGGTGCTCGTAGTAGGTCATCATCTTATTGATACTGCGCAGGGGAAAAAATCACCGGGAGAAAAAGCGAAAATTGAAATCGGTGATATTATTACAGAAATCAATGGTCAGACGATAAAGAAGATGGGGGATGTAACCCCTTTTGTTCAGCAGGCAGGTGAAAAGGGTGAGGCGTTGAATCTTGTCATTAACCGTGATAATGAAGTGCTCCACAGTACCCTATTACCTCTAAAAGATAAGAATGAAGGAACTTACAAATTGGGTTTGTATATCCGTGATTCGGCAGCTGGTATCGGAACGATGACGTTTTATCACCCGGATTCAAAAAAATATGGGGCGTTGGGACATGTCATATCCGATATGGACACAAAAAAGCCGATTGTTGTTAAGGACGGACAGATTGTTCAATCGACGGTCACATCCATCGAAAAAGGAAGCAATGGTGATCCCGGAGAAAAATTGGCACGCTTTTCTTCTAATAAAGAAAAAATAGGAAATATCAATCGCAATAGCCCCTTTGGAATTTTTGGGAAATTAAATCAAGATTATAAAAATGGAATTAACGACAAGCCACTCCCCATCACCCTTTCCCATGAGGTAAAGGAAGGACCAGCAAAAATCCTTACAGTGGTGGACGGTTCTAAAGTGGAGGAATTCGATGTCGAAATCGTCAGTTCCATACCACAGAAGTTTCCTGCAATTAAAGGTATGGTCATAAAAGTGACGGATAAAGAATTGCTGCAAAAAACAGGTGGGATCGTTCAAGGTATGAGCGGCAGTCCTATCATACAAAATGGGAAATTAATCGGTGCAGTCACACATGTATTCGTTAATGATCCTACAAGTGGGTATGGAGTCCATATCGAATGGATGTTAAACGAAGCCGGTATAAATATATACGACAAAAATAATTTTGAAAAGGCAAGCTAAGAATCCGGGTATCCTTTTGGATGCCCCTTTTTAATGGAAAGTTATGGTTAGCAGAGGTTTTGGGTAGGAATTAAATTTGATTTCTTTAAAAAATAGAGGTTTTTTTGAAACGATGTGATAAAATGATAACGATATGAAGATTTTTCGACAATCGCTTTATTCGAATAGCAAACGAAGTCGAAAACAAGAGATATCCGGAGAATAATATTGAATTCCTTATATTTTTTCAAAAATAAAAGGAATTTAGTTTCCATTGTCGAAAAGTTCAATTACAATAGAATTTAGTCATATAGAAAAAAAGACCAATTGTAGTTGAGGAGGAAATCAAGCGTGAAAAAAATTAAGGTGTGCGTTGTAGATGATAATAGAGAACTTGTTGGCCTTCTGGATGAATACATTTCTGCACAGGAAGACATGGAAGTAATTGGGGTGGCACATAACGGTCAAGATTGCCTGGGGATGCTTGAAAGCGTTGATCCGGATATATTGATCCTCGATATTATCATGCCTCATTTGGATGGGTTAGGTGTACTTGAAAAACTTCGTGAAGTAAAACGGGGTGCTATGCCTAATGTGATTATGCTTACTGCATTTGGTCAAGAAGATGTAACGAAAAAAGCTGTTGATTTGGGTGCGTCTTACTTCATCCTGAAACCATTCGATATGGAAAATCTGGCCAATCACATACGTCAGGTAAGCGGTAAAGGGCAGGCGGTTTTAAAAAATCATAGTCAATTTAGCTATCGTCCCCAAAATGAATCCAAGCCGAAGAACCTCGATGCCAGCATCACAAGCATCATTCACGAGATTGGAGTGCCTGCACATATTAAGGGCTATTTGTATTTAAGGGAAGCGATATCGATGGTATATAATGATATTGAACTATTGGGTTCTATCACCAAAGTTTTATATCCGGATATCGCAAAAAAATACAATACTACGGCCAGCCGTGTCGAACGTGCTATCCGGCATGCGATTGAAGTGGCCTGGAGCCGTGGAAATATAGAATCCATATCATCTCTTTTCGGATATACCGTAAGCATGACTAAGGCAAAACCTACAAATTCCGAATTCATTGCCATGGTTGCCGATAAGCTGCGCCTCGAACATAAAGCTTCTTGACAGGGGTAGGGAAAAACCGGTTGTAAGGATTCAGGGTAACAATTGAACATATAAAGGCTAGAGCCGCTAAATATAAATAGGAACTCTCCGTTCTGGAGGCAAAGGACAGGAAGAAGTTGCTTCTTGATTTTTTCTAATCGGCAACTTCAAAATTTTTACGCCGGTTTAAAAAATTAAACGCCTTTTATTTATTGGATTTTAAAGGAAATCCCATAAATAAAAGGCGTTTTTGTTTGGTCGAAAAAGCGGTACAGATCATTTTAGACGAAGTAGGTAGCAGTGGTTAAAAGATCGGACAGAAAACCAGCGGGAGTTTCCTGAAAGCCGAAAATATCTTCACGGTTGAAAAGAAGGGGAAATTAATCGGGAATCGAATGGAACGGAAAACGTTAATAAAAGTGAAGGGATTTAACCGTGATCTTTTAAAGAAGAATTGAATGAGATTTTGCTTTTATATAAATCAAAAATAATGGAACTTGAATCAATGAAGGAAAAGCAGGATGTATATGAAATTTCTCCGGGAAGATTGGGTGAGCAAAGTTTTCAATACGAACAAACAAAAAATCAATTCGAGAGGGAGATGCCTCAAATATCAATTGGACGAAAAACGGAAGTCAATCATGGACATGCCTGAATCAAAAGGTGAAGGGGAAATTACGATTGGTCAAATGCCCTTCCCGGATATCCGCTTGCAAATCAAAAGCTTGGAAAAGAAATTGGGTGTTCTGACGAAAGGAACATTCTATGCAGAAAATAATCACCTGCATTTTGATTGAAGGATTGATCTAGATGAAAATAATTTGCTGTTTCTGTTCATAAATTGGGATATAACAATTATTGAGAGAGGCGGCGTTTCATCATGACCTTAATCTTTGCGCATCGAGGCTCTGCAGGTACACATCCGGAAAATACGATGGCGGCGTTCAAAGAAGCTGCCCGTGTCGGGGCGGACGGAATTGAAACGGATGTCCAGCTCTCCAAAGATGGGGAAGTGGTCATCATTCACGATGAAAAGCTCGATCGTACAACGAATGCCTCGGGGTATGTAAAAGAGCGGACCTTGCTGGAGTTAAAAAAACTTAATGCTTCTGCAACCCATAAGGGTAAATTGGGAAAAGAAAAGATTCCGACGCTTGAAGAACTATTTATTTGGCTTTATGATAATCAGCTTTTTTGCAATATTGAATTGAAAAATACTCTTTTTCTGTATCCAGGCTTAGAAGAGAAAGTCATCCGGCTCATCCGTACTTACGAAATGGAGGAAAGGGTAATCCTTTCTTCATTCAATCATTGCAGTTTGGTCAATTGCCACCAATTGGCACCTGAATTGGAAACTGCACCGCTTTATAGGGATGGTCTATACATGCCGTGGATATATGCCAAGGCAATAGGCGGTAGTGCGATCCACCCAAATATCAGGGTTGCCCCTGATGCACTAATTCAAGCATCGATGAGTATGGGTGTTCTTGTACGGCCATATACCATTAATAAAGAAGCAGAGATGAAGCGGTTATTCAAACTGGGGTGCAGCGGCATCATTACGGATTTTCCCGAGGAAGCCGTACGAATCAGAGAAGGATTGAAATCAAGATAAAAAAAGAAGGTGCCATATGAGATATGGCACCTTCTATTTACGTTTAAAATTTAGTGAACCTGCTTTGGACCTTATTTTGTTTTCGGTCTCGATGAAGGATGAAGCCGGCGATAAAGGCTATTCCGCCAATCGTTATGAGCAGTCCTATTAAAAATTGCAGCCAAAGGAATGGATAGGGAGGCTGTAAAATACCGAATACCATGTCCCTCATTATTTTTATGCCATAGGCAGCAAAGGCACCAGGTATAAAAAGAATCAAAAAAGCGATTAAACGTTTCATGCGGTCAAATCCCTTCCGAAAATTCCGTCTTAAAAAAATGATAAAGGATATAAATTATTTGTCAAGTTCCGGGAATCAAGATAATGACTGGGAGATGGTGGCTGTTTTTAAAGGGAGCCAATATGGTAAAATGGTTGGGAGTATGAAAAAAATTGCAGGGAACGATCTATTAAAAGGGGTAATTATATCTTAAGGGGGATGGCTCATGCAAAAGGTCATGATAGTAGGGGGAGGAGTGGGAGGGACAACCGTGTTGAAACTCCTCTCGGAAAGTGAAGTATTCTCCATTGTTTGTATGGCTGATACGAATGAATCTGCTGAAGGGATGCTTGCAGCAAATGAACGAAGGATTCCTACAGTGACTGATTGGAGAGTGGGATTGGAGCGGGATTTGGACATCATTTTTGATACGACCGGAGACCCATCTGTCTATAAAAAGATAAAAAGGGACATGGGCGAACAAACGATTCTCATTCCTGGAAGTGTTGCCCTCATTATGACTAAGCTGTTTGAAGAGAAAAATCGATTAATAAGTAAATTGGAGAATGCCTCGGCAAAAATGGACTTGATTCTTAATACGACCAGTGAAGGAATGGTGGTGATTGATCATGAAGGATTCATCATCATGTTCAATGATAGTGCGGAACGTGCATCTGACACAAAGCGTGAAGATGTGATTGGCAGACATATTAAAGATTTCATCCCTTCTACTGGCTTGCTGTCAGTTATGCAAACGAACCAAAAAGAAGTAAATCAGGAAATCACCCTTAGCAATGGGATGGAACTCATAACGACAAGGATCCCTCTTGTGAATGCCGATAAAGAAATCATAGGGGCTTTTTCCATGTTTAGGAATAAAACAGAAGCTGTACAATTGGCAGAGCAGATCACTGATTTAAAAGAGATACAGACGATGCTCCAGGCGATCATTCAATCCAGTGATGAAGCCATATCTGTTGTGGATGAACAAGGCAGGGGGCTTTTGATCAATCCGGCATATACAAGAATCACCGGCTTAACAAAGACCCAAGTTATCGGTAAGCCGGCTTCCATCGATATTTACGAAGGTGAAAGTATGCATATGAAAGTGCTTCAGACAAAAAAGCCTGTTCGGGGTGTCAATATGCGTGTCGGCCCAAAACATAAGGAAGTGATCGTAAATGTTGCTCCAATCATTGTGGATGGGTGCCTGAAAGGGAGCGTTGGCGTCATTCATGATGTATCGGAAATTCAAGCTTTGACCCACGAACTGAATCGGGCAAGACAGATTATCCGGACATTGCAGGCTAAATATTCCTTTGATGATATAATTGGGGCTTCCGAAGAGATGAAGCTTCCCATTGAACAGGCGAAATTATCGGCAAGAACACCTGCTACTGTCTTATTAAGAGGGGAATCAGGGACCGGCAAAGAGTTATTTGCACATGCCATACATAATGCGAGCGATAGGAAATTCAATAAATTCGTACGGGTAAATTGTGCAGCCATCTCGGAATCATTACTTGAAAGTGAACTGTTCGGTTATGATGAAGGAGCCTTTACTGGGGCCAGCAGGGGGGGGAAGGTCGGTTTTTTTGAAGAGGCAAATCAAGGGAGTATCTTTTTGGACGAAATTGGTGAATTGCCAGCCAACATCCAAGCTAAATTACTTCGGGTATTACAAGAAAAGGAAATCATCAGAGTGGGGGGGACGAAGCCAATCCCCATCAATGTCCGGGTAATAGCCGCTACGAATATCAATCTTGAACAGGCCATCGCAAACGGATCATTCAGGGAAGACTTGTATTTCAGGCTGAACCGCATGCCTATTTTCATTGCACCATTAAGAAAGAGAAAAGAAGATTTGAGAGAATTGGCGGAGCATTTGATTAATAAAATCAATCAGGAGTATGGACGGAGCATAGAGGGAATTACAGCAGCAGCTATACATAAAATGCAAATTTACAACTGGCCGGGTAATGTCAGGGAACTGGAAAACATCTTGGGACGGGCAATCATTTTCATGAAATTGAACGAGACGGTCATTGATATACAACATATTCCGGATTTTATCGAAGAGATTCCAGTAAAACAGGAGAAATTATTATTGAAGCATTCTGGCTACGTATCGGGGAAACCGCTCTCGGAGATAATAGACCAGTATGAAGCCGAAATCATTCAGCAGGCGTTCCATACCCACAAGGGAAATAAAACACTTACGGCAAAAGCGCTGGGGATTTCAGTTAGAAATCTATATTACAAAATTGAAAAACTAAAACTGTGAAAATTTTTGCACGCAAATAATTGCGTACTATGAAAAAAACTGCGTGGAATTTTCTGATTTATTTTAATTTAAGCGAGACTCCACTTCTAACATGAAATTTTTTTGAATTTGTTATAGGCTATAGTTGCCCAACATATTAACCAGCATCTCCTTTATTTGGATAAAAAGGCTCGCATTATGTATTTAATTGGCATGTTATTTGCATATTTAAAAGTGAATGGTTCTTTCACGGGAACCATTCCCCAGTGGGAAAATATCATGCTAGTAGCGGATTTTATTTTAAATGAACGTAGTAACAAGTAAGAATGAGGAGTAATTCAGTGTTCTCATCTGATATGTATTAAAACATCTAGGGAGGATTCCTTTATGGAAATTTTTAAATATCTTGAAAAGTATGATTACGAGCAATTGTTATTCTGTCAGGATAAACAATCGGGTTTAAAAGCGATTATTGCCATTCATGATACGACGTTAGGGCCTGCGCTTGGAGGCACAAGGATGTGGACGTATGCATCTGAAGAAGATGCCATTGAAGATGCCTTAAGGCTTTCAAGAGGAATGACATATAAGAACGCAGCTGCCGGCTTGAATTTAGGCGGGGGAAAAACTGTCATCATCGGCGATCCCCGTAAGGATAAAAATGAAGAAATGTTCCGTGCCTTCGGAAGGTATATACAAGGGCTGAATGGGCGTTATATAACAGCGGAAGATGTAGGTACAACGGTTGAGGATATGGACCTCATTCATGAGGAGACGGATTTTGTCACTGGGATTTCCCCTGCATTCGGTTCTTCGGGGAATCCTTCCCCTGTAACAGCCTATGGGGTATATCGCGGTATGAAAGCTGCTGCGAAAGAGGCATTCGGAACTGATTCTTTAGAAGGCAGGGTGATTGCGGTCCAAGGCGTCGGGAATGTTTCTTATAACTTATGCCGTCACCTTCATGAGGAGGGCGCCCAGCTGATCGTTACGGATATCAATAAAGAAAGCGTGGCCCGTGCGGTTGAATCCTTTGGGGCGACTGCAGTTGATCCTGACGAAATTTATGGAGTCGACTGTGATATCTATGCACCATGTGCATTAGGGGCTGTCATAAATGATCATACAATCAATCAAATCAAGGCGAAGGTCATTGCTGGTGCGGCCAATAATCAATTAAAGGAACCTGTTCATGGCGATCAAATTCATGAAAAAGGTATTATATATGCACCTGATTATGTAATTAATGCAGGTGGAGTCATAAACGTGGCCGATGAGCTTTTAGGATATAATCGGGAAAGAGCCCTTAAGAAAGTGGAAACGGTTTATGATACAATTGAAAGAGTCATCGAGATAGCAAATCGCGATCAAATCCCAACATATAAAGCAGCGGATAGGATGGCAGAGGAGCGAATTGCTCGCATGAGGAATTCAAGGAGCCAATTCTTGCAAAATGAAAAACATATCTTGAATGGAAGAAAATGATTGTAGTTTCACAAGATATAGATTCCTGTGTTTTTTTAATTAAACACAGGAATTTTCAACATGGATAACGTAATAAACATATGCCAAGTAAAAATGGTGACAAATAGTATGTATTTGTGAGGAGGAGTGGTTTTGGCTGAAGATTTTGACCTCGTTATCCTCGGAGGAGGAACTGGCGGGTATGTGGCGGCAATAAGGGCTGCTCAATTAGGATTGAAAACGGCTGTCGTGGAGAAAGGCAAGCTCGGCGGAACGTGTCTACATAAAGGCTGTATCCCTTCGAAAGCACTTTTAAGGAGTGCGGAAGTTTATCAGACTGCAGTGAAAAGTGAGGAATTCGGTATAGTTACCGGGGATGTAAAGGTAGACTTCCTTAAGGTGCAGGAAAGAAAGAATAAAGTGGTCGATCAACTCTATAAAGGTGTTCAGCACTTGATGAAACAAGGAAAGATAACGGTTTATGAAGGGTTAGGGCGTATACTTGGTCCTTCTATATTTTCACCGATGCCTGGGACAATTTCCGTGGAAATGAATAATGGCAGTGAAAATGAAATGCTCATTCCTCAGAATGTCATCATTGCTACCGGTTCGCGTCCGAAGACACTCCCCGGTTTAGCTATTGATGGGGAATTGGTGCTTACATCGGATGAAGCTCTAAAGCTTCAGAGCCTGCCAAAATCAATGATTATTGTAGGCGGTGGAGTTATCGGCATTGAATGGGCTTCGATGCTCAATGATTTTGGTGTGGAAGTGACAGTGCTGGAATATGCAGATAGAATCATCCCGACTGAGGACCATGATATTTCCAGTGAAATGCTTCTTCTCTTAAAGAAAAAAGGCGTCAAATTCGTTATAGGTGCGAAGGTATTGCCTGATACCCTAAAAACGGATGATTCAGTTACCATTTCTGCAGAAGTCAAGGGTTCGGTGGAGGAGTTCACAGCTGAAAAAATGCTGGTTTCCGTAGGCAGATCAGCTAATGTTGAAGGGATCGGCCTTGAAAATACGGAAATTGTGAAAGAAAAAGGCTTTATTGAAACCAATGACTTCTTCCAAACGAAGGAATCACATATCTATGCAATCGGTGATTGTATTGGCGGTCTCCAGTTGGCTCACGTTGCCTCCCATGAAGGCATTACGGCCGTTGAACATATCGCAGGCCAAAAACCGGAACGGCTGGATTATTCGCTCATTTCAAAATGTGTGTATTCAAGCCCTGAAGCTGCAAGTGTCGGTTTGACGGAAGAACAGGCAAACAAAGAAGGCTATGACCTTAAAATTGGGAAGTTCCCATTCCGTGCAGTTGGTAAGGCCCTTGTATTCGGGGAAGCGGATGGCTTTGTCAAAATCATCGCCGATAAGAGAACGGATGATATACTGGGCGTTCATATGATCGGACCACATGTTACGGATATGATTTCAGAAGCCGGACTTGCAAAAGTGCTTGATGCGACACCTTGGGAAATAGGCAAGACAATTCATCCGCACCCAAGTCTTTCTGAAGCAATCGGAGAGGCGGCACTTGCTGTCGATGGACGTGCCATTCATTCATAAAGAATAAGGTCAGGAGGTTTTATGATGGTAGAAAAACGTCATGAACAATTAGGCTTAAATGAGGAAACGGTTTTAGATATGTATCGGACAATGCTTTTGTCCCGCAGAATTGATGAGCGCATGTGGCTTTTAAACCGATCCGGGAAAATTCCCTTCGTGATTTCCTGCCAGGGGCAAGAAGCTGCACAGGTTGGGGCTGCGTTTGCGCTGGATCGGCAAAAGGATTATGTACTGCCTTATTATCGGGATGTGGGTGTAGTTCTTACCTTCGGAATGACAGCAAAAGACTTGATGCTTTCAGGTTTCGCGAAAGAGGAAGATCCCAATTCCGGCGGGCGCCAAATGCCTGGTCATTTTGGTCAAAAGAAAAATAGGATCGTCACTGGTTCATCGCCTGTAACGACACAGGTCCCGCATGCTGTTGGAATTGCACTTGCAGGGAAGATGGAAGGTAAGGATTTGGTGACATTCGTAACGTTTGGGGAAGGTTCATCCAATCAGGGAGATTTTCATGAAGGGGCCAACTTTGCAGGTGTGCACAAGCTACCGGTCATTTTCATGTGTGAAAATAATAAATATGCGATTTCCGTTCCTATAGAGAAACAGCTATCGTGTGAAAATGTTTCCGACAGGGCGATTGGCTATGGGATGCCTGGAATAACGGTGGATGGCAATGATCCATTGGAAGTGTATGCAGCGGTGAAAGAAGCGGCTGACCGTGCACGAAGGGGAGAAGGACCTACACTTGTAGAAACCGTTTCATACAGGCTCACGCCTCATTCAAGTGATGATGATGACCGAAGCTACCGGACTGCGGACGAAGTGGCCGAAGCCAAAACGAAGGATTCGATAATGACATTTGGAGCGTATTTAAAAGAAGTGGGAATCATGGATGATGACCTTGAGAAACAAATGAATGATGAAGTCATGAAGATAGTAAATGAAGCAACCGATTATGCTGAAAATGCTCCATATCCGAAGGCTGAAAGTGCTATGAATCATGTGTATGCACAAAAGTAAGGGGGTAATAGAATGCCAGTGATTTCTTATATAGATGCCGTGACAATGGCAATGAGGGAAGAGATGGAACGCGATTCCCGTGTATTCGTATTGGGAGAGGATGTAGGAAAAAAAGGTGGGGTCTTTAAAGCCACTAATGGTTTGTACGACCAATTCGGTGAAGCAAGGGTCATCGATACCCCGCTCGCTGAATCTGCAATTGCAGGAGTGGGAATTGGAGCCGCCATGTATGGGCTGCGGCCGATAGCTGAGATGCAATTTGCTGATTTCATCATGCCTGCCATTAACCAAATAGTTTCAGAGGCAGCCAAAATTAGATACCGTTCTAATAATGACTGGAGCTGTCCTATGGTAATCCGTGCTCCGTATGGAGGAGGAATTCATGGAGCTCTTTACCATTCACAATCGGTTGAAGCGATTTTTGCCAATCAGCCGGGCTTGAAAATTGTGATGCCTTCCACTCCGTATGATGTAAAGGGGTTGCTTAAAGCTGCCATTCGCGATGAAGACCCAGTGCTTTTCTTTGAACATAAACGCGCATACCGCTTGATCAAGGGTGAGGTACCGACTGAAGATTATGTCCTTCCCATCGGTAAGGCGGATGTGAAAAGGGAAGGGGAAGACATTACTGTCATTTCCTATGGACTTTGTGTGCATTTTGCCCTTCAGGCAGCAGAAAAATTAGCTGCAGATGGAATTTCTGCACATGTTCTTGACTTGCGTACGGTCTACCCTTTGGATAAGGATGCTATCATAGAAGCAGCTTCTAAAACGGGGAAAGTATTACTGGTTACGGAAGATAATAAAGAAGGAAGCATCATGAGTGAGGTTGCAGCCATCATTGCCGAGCATTGCCTTTTTGATTTGGATGCCCCTGTAAAGCGGTTGGCCGGACCTGATGTACCTGCCATGCCATATGCGCCTACGATGGAAAAACAATTTATGGTCAATCCTGATAAAGTGGAAAAAGCAATGAGGGAATTGGCCGAGTATTAATGACTGTTAAGAAGGAGGAACGAATTATGGCTATGGAATTAATGAAGATGCCTCAACTAGGCGAAAGTGTCACAGAGGGGACCATCAGTAAATGGCTTGTGAAGCCCGGGGATCATGTCACTAAATACGACCCGCTAGCTGAAGTGATGACGGATAAAGTAAATGCTGAGGTTCCTTCTTCCTTCACCGGCATCATCAAGGAATTGAAAGCAGATGAGAATCAAACATTGGCAGTCGGCGAAGTCATTTGCTCGATTGAAGTTGAAGCGGCAAAGACGGATAACGGAAATGCTGGGCAAGTTTCTCATAGTGAGGAAATTGTTGATGCACCTGCTAAAAGAGATGTGCAGCAAGCGTCGGCCGAACCATCAAGGAAAGCTCGCTATTCGCCAGCTGTGTTAAAACTTTCCCAGGAGCATGGAATCGATCTTTCGAAAGTTAAAGGGACGGGAAATGAGGGACGGATCACCCGTAAAGATTTACTGAAACTTGTTGAATCAGGGAATCTTCCTAAGGCGGATGAGCCTTCCGCCATATCCGATTCGGCTCCTGTGGAGAACGCACCTCAAGTTAAACGTCAAACCAGTCCAGTACCTAACATGCCGACTGCGGCTGGGGACAAGGAAATACCTGTTACCGGCATCCGTAAGGCAATTGCATCCAATATGTTGAAAAGTAAACACGAAATTCCGCATGCTTGGACGATGGTGGAAGTTGATGCAAGCAATATGGTGAAGTTGCGTGATAATCTTAAATCCGAGTTTAAACAAAAAGAAGGCTATAATTTAACGTACTTTGCCTTTTTCGTCAAAGCGGTTGCTCAAGCTCTTACGGAATTTCCAGAGCTCAATTCGATGTGGGCAGGCGAAAATATCATACAAAAGAAAGAAATCAATATATCCATAGCCGTTGCAACCGAAGATGCCTTATTTGTACCGGTCATTAAAAATGCCGATGAAAAATCAATCAAAGGTATAGCAAGGGAGATACAGGAACTTGCATCCAAAGTGAAGGCGGGTAAGTTAAAAGCGGAGGATATGCAAGGTGGTACGTTCACTGTTAATAACACTGGCTCATTCGGTTCTGTCCAGTCCATGGGAATCATCAATTATCCACAGGCGGCCATTTTACAAGTTGAAACGATTGTAAAACGTCCAGTGGTCATAAATGATATGATTGCAGTACGAGATATGGTGAATCTCTGTTTATCACTTGATCATCGTGTTTTGGACGGACTGGTATGCGGACGATTCCTTGCAAGGGTTAAAGAAATCATCGAAAAGATTTCCAAAGATAACACTTCCATATACTAAAATGATGACCGGAAGGTTGTACCTTCATACTGTAGGCAAACTCGATGAAAATCGATTTTGCCTACAGTTTTTTTTGATTGGTACAATTTTCACGTTAATTGGAACTCCGCACTCGATTTCCCGGGCGGGTTGCCCTCGGCAATCTTGGCGCCTATGGGGTCTCTCCTTGGACGCGCTATTCCTGCTGGAGTCGTGCACACCCGTTCCAATCACCTTTTTTAAAAAAATTTGATGGAAACAATGACTATGGTGACGAGGGTGGTTCCTGACCATCTTTTAATCCAGCAGTTATTGATTCGCCAAAGTTTAGACCCTGTCATTTCTCTTTTCCGTAGAAAAACATCGACAAAAATTTTATTTTTGCTATTATTTTATTAAGGGCTGTTCTAATACAGGTCAGCGGCTGTACTTGATTTAAAAAAGATGAAATAGGCTAGTGGTTTCCCTAATAACCGATTTTCTAATTTCTATTGTCTTAAATTTAAAGAAAATTATGGTAGAATGTTAGTATAATCCAGAACAAATTGACGGGAGGGTGGTTTTCTTATCCAAAACTGACTGAGCGTTCGTTCTCCCAATGAAAGGACAGGGCTTATGATGCGGCAGAGGATAAGAAAGCGATTACAGATGGAACTGAAAGATGTAAAAAACATAACCTTTCCTAAGCCTTCTTTTGAAGAGTGGAAAGAAGCTGCGGAAACAAGTTTAAAAGGGAAAAGTGTAGAAAAATTAAAAACGAATACATATGAGGGCATCACTTTATCACCGCTCTATACAGAAACGGGGGATTCAACGGAAAAAGTAGCTGAATTACCAGGATTTTTCCCTTTCACCCGAGGAACTTCCCCAACGGGATATCACGAAAAACCTTGGCTTGTCGTTCAACCTGTAAGCGGTATCACGGCTGAAGAAGCAAATGAAAAGATGAAGGCTTCATTCAAACGCGGTCAAAATGTCGTGGCATACCCTGCACGATTGCTTGCCGAGGGCGCAAGGGCAGAAAAATTGTTTAAGGATATCCCATTAAAAGGAATTCCGGTTTTCATTGACTTAAAGGGGAAACAAAAAGGATTATTCCCTCAATTCAAGGCGGTAGCCGAAGCACAAAATACCCAATTGACAGGCGTTATTGCTGAAGATCCCATTGCAGAATGGCTCATTTGCGGTCAGCTGCCAGAAGATACGGATAACTATTTTGCAGACTGGCTGAAGACGATCCAAGATTATCAGAGTGTAGGCAGGGATTTAAAAACAATTTTGATTAATACGGCAGTCTACCATAATGGGGGAGCTAATGCCGTACAAGAAATAGCTTATGGATTAGCGGCTGCCGTCCAATTTCTATTGGCAGGTCAAAAACAAGGGCTTTCCATTGCTTCGGTTTCCGAAAAAATAGTATTCTCTTTTGCTTTGGATTCAAATTACTTCATGTCCATCGCTAAACTGCGGGCTGCCAGAAGGCTTTGGGCAGGACTTGCAGAAGCTTTCGAAACGGCATCGGATCATTTTAAAATGGCGATACATGCCGTTACTTCCGAGTTGACAGAAACGCTTTATGATCAGCATGTCAATATTCTTCGGACCACAAATCAAGCTTTCGCTGCAGCTATTGGAGGCATTCAATACCTTCAAATTCATCCATTCACACATGCAACTGGTGAAACCGATGATTTTTCAGAAAGAATTGCCCGTAACACTCACTTGATTTTAAAAGAAGAAACAAATATAACAACAGTGGTCGATCCTGCTGGCGGTTCATGGTATGTTGAGCAACTAACGGATGAATTGGCTGAAAAGGCTTGGGCGAAATTCCTTGAAATCGATGCAGCTGGAGGGATACTTGAGCTAATTAAACAAGGCACCCTTCAGAAAGAAATAGCTGAAGTTTACCAAGGAAGAGTCCAAAATGCGGCTTTCAGAAAAGAAAGCATCATCGGAACGAATGTCTATCCGAATCCCGCTGATAAGATTAAAACCCCGACACGGAATAACCATGTGTCATATATGAACGTTGAGAAGCCGGTTGGCATTACCCCACTTGACTTGAATCGGGTATCCATTCAGTTCGAACAGATAAGACTACGCAGTGAAAAGTATAAAGAAATAAGTGGAACGGCTCCAACTATTGGTTTGATTAATTTGAAAAATCTCAAATCCTTTAAACCTCGTGCAGATTTCGTTAAAAGTCTTGCTGCTGCAGGTGGTATTGAAACGAACGGCAGTGAGGGGTGTCAAACCGTGGAGGAAGCAGTCAATTATGTAGCTGCGACCAAGCTCCCTATCTATTGTGTTTGCGGCAGTGATGCTGACTATTCGGAATTAGCACCAGCCACCATTAAAGAAATTAAAAAGCAATTCCCTGAAATCGCTATTTATTGTGCCGGCAAGCAAAAAGAAGAATTGGAGATCACGCTAAATGAAGCCGGAGTCAAAGATTTTGTCCATGTTAAAACAAATGCAATATCCATTTTATCGGAATTATTGCAGAACCTTGGGGTGAACTAAAATGAAAAGACCGAATTTTTCTGCTATAAATCCTGCTAAGCCTGAGATTAAAGGTACGGTGGAAGCATGGAAAAAGGAAGCCGAAAAAGCAGTTGAAAAAAACATGGAGGATCTTCTGTTTGAAACCAATGAACAAATAAAAATCAAACCACTTTATGTTGAGGAAGATAATCGCGATTTGGAGCATATGGAGAGTGTGCCAGGCATCGCTCCTTTTACAAGAGGGCCCTATCCTTCAATGTATGTCAATCGTCCTTGGACGGTACGTCAGTATGCAGGTTTTTCGACTGCCGAGGAATCCAATGCGTTTTACAGGCGTAATCTGGCGATGGGGCAAAAAGGGCTCTCAGTTGCTTTTGATTTAGCTACACACCGTGGTTATGACTCCGATCATCCACGCGTTGTCGGTGATGTGGGGAAGGCGGGAGTTGCCATTGATTCCATTCTTGACATGAAAATCCTGTTCGACGGCATTCCGCTTGATCAGATGTCCGTGTCAATGACGATGAACGGTGCTGTATTACCCATTCTTGCATTTTATATCGTGACGGCTGAAGAACAAGGCGTAACGCAGGATAAGCTTTCAGGCACGATTCAAAATGACATCTTAAAGGAATACATGGTTCGGAATACGTATATCTATCCACCGGAAATGTCCATGAAAATCATAGCTGATATATTTGAGTATACATCCAAATATATGCCCAAGTTCAATTCCATTTCCATCTCCGGCTATCACCTGCAAGAAGCGGGGGCGCCGGCTGATATCGAACTTGCCTATACGTTGGCGGATGGGCTTGAGTATGCACGTACCGGAATGAAAGCAGGTATTGATATCGATAAATTTGCACCACGCCTTTCATTCTTTTGGGCCATAGGAATGAACTATTTCATGGAAGTGGCAAAAATGAGGGCAGCTCGTTTCATTTGGTCAAAACTGATGAAACAATTCGAACCGAAAAATAATAAAGCGATGGCATTGAGGACGCATTCCCAAACCTCAGGCTGGAGCCTCTCCGAGCAGGATCCGTTTAACAATGTCGCTAGGACCCTTATTGAAGCGCATGCGGCTGCACTTGGGCATACACAGTCCCTGCATACGAACGCATTGGATGAGGCCATTGCCTTGCCAACTGATTTCTCGGCACGCATTGCCCGTAACACACAGTTATATCTGCAGGAGGAAACCGGGATCACAAAAGTAATCGATCCATGGGCGGGTTCATACTATGTAGAATCGCTCACTAATGAATTAATCGACCGGGCTTGGGCTCACATAGAAGAAATCGAAGGACTGGGTGGAATGGCGAAGGCAATTGAAACCGGCCTTCCAAAAATGAGGATCGAGGAAGCAGCTGCAAAGCGTCAGGCTAAAATCGATTCTCAAGTTGAAACGATCGTGGGCGTCAATAAGTATCGTTTGAAAAAAGAGGATCCTATTGAAATACTGGAGATTGATAATACGGTAGTCCGTGAAAGTCAGCTTAAGCGTTTGAGCGAATTAAAAGCGAAACGTGATCAGGCAAAGGTGGATGAAGCTCTTCAAGCGCTATCCATGGCTGCCAGAACTGGCGAAGGTAACCTTCTAGAACTGGCTGTGCAAGCTGCAAGAGTACGGGCTTCATTAGGTGAAATATCCGATGCGATCGAAGAGGTTGCTGGACGTCACAAAGCAACGATCCGTTCTATCAGCGGCGTATATAGCTCGGCCTACTCAAAAGAAGCGGAAATTGAGGAAGTCGTCCGCATGACGGAAGAGTTCCTTGAAAATGAAGGAAGAAGGCCGCGTTTGTTAATGGCTAAAATGGGTCAGGACGGTCATGATCGTGGAGCTAAAGTAGTAGGAACGGGGTTTGCGGATTTAGGCTATGATGTCGATATCGGTCCATTATTTCAAACACCGGAAGAAACAGCCATCCAAGCCGTGGAAAATGATGTGCATGTAGTCGGAATGAGTTCGCTTGCTGCCGGCCATAAAACTTTGTTGCCGCAGCTTATGACGGAACTGAAGAACTTGGGCCGTGAGGACATAATAGTGATCGTAGGCGGCGTCATCCCTGCACAGGATTATGATTACCTAATGGAAAATGGGGCTACAGCCATTTTTGGACCTGGTACGGTCATACCACAGGCAGCGAAGAAAGTGCTTCAGGAAATATACAATCGCCTCGGATATGAGGAAGTGGCCCAATAATGAGTGAAGACAAGAAGCCGGAATGGGTCGATCTTAACAATCAGGAAGGTTTTGCTTCTTCATTAAAGCCAGGTGTGGAATTAGCAGCCAGCCAAAACAAGCCTTCAAAAAGCAAATTCGTCAAAAAACAAAATGTAAACATACCGGTCCTTGAACTTAAAGAGGGAATCATAAAAGGGGACAGGGCCAAGCTAGCTAAAGGGATTACATTGGTTGAAAGCAATGCATCACACCACTTGGATCATGCACAGGAATTATTGCATGCCATCCTTCCCCATACAGGGAACTCGATTCGCATCGGGATTTCCGGAGTGCCCGGTGCCGGAAAAAGTACCTTCATCGAGACGTTCGGAACTTACTTATGTGACAGGGGCCATAAGGTTGCCGTTCTAGCTGTCGACCCAAGCTCTTCGATCAATGGCGGAAGTATATTAGGTGATAAGACAAGGATGGAGGAACTGGCAAGAAACCCTCATGCCTTCATAAGACCTTCACCATCCGAAGGCACTCTAGGCGGAGTTCACCGCAAAACGAGGGAAACGATGTTGCTTTGTGAAGCGGCAGGATTTGATGTGATACTGATAGAAACTGTCGGTGTCGGTCAGAGTGAAGCTATAGTACGTAGTATGGTCGACTTTTTCATGCTCCTTGTCCTAACAGGTGCCGGAGATGAATTACAAGGGATGAAAAAGGGGATTCTGGAACTTGTGGACGGAATTGTGGTCAATAAAGCCGACGGAGAGAATATTCCGCTGGCGATTAGGACGAAATCCGAATATAGCAGAATCTTGCACTTCCTTCAGCCTGCAACAAAGGGATGGGCAGGAAAGGCATATGCTTGTTCCGCCATCACCGGTAAAGGTATCCCTGAGCTTTGGGATGTTTTGAATGAATTTTCCGATATGACCAAAGAATCGGGTGTTTTTCAAGAACGGAGAAGAATGCAATCTAAGGAATGGCTTTATTCATTGATTGATCACCAGCTTAAAACGATGTTTTATAAAAATGAAACCGTCAAAGGTCTTCTCCCTATACTCGAGAATCAAGTGATGTCAGGGAATAAAACGGTCACCGCTGCTGTTAAGCAGGCCTTTGGATCTTTTACAGAAACATTTAAATCAAATTAAAAAAGAAATAGGATGGGGCACCGTGGAATGTCTCCTGGCATGCCCCATCCTTTTGTATGCCTAGTTGTTTCGCACATGGTTCTCGCTTCTTTTTCGTTCTAAACGGTTTATGCGGTTTTAACAGGTAAATTTATTGAATCAAGAAGTGGCAATTGTTATGATAGGATTGAAGAGAAAACTTGGAAGGAGCAAATGCCATGAATATGGATTTTAATTTTTTAATGAACGACGTAGTCAAACAGGCTCGCGATGAGATAAAGACTGCTGGATATACAGAATTGACTACTCCCGAGGAAGTAGTGGAAGTATTTGCGCAAAAAGGAACGACACTTGTCATGGTAAACTCCGTTTGTGGCTGCGCTGGGGGAATTGCTAGACCTGCAGCTGCTCATGCAATCCATAATGATAAACGCCCAGATCAGCTTGTAACCGTTTTTGCTGGGCAAGATAAAGAGGCGACGGAAAAAGCCCGTGATTATTTCGAAGGGTATCCGCCGTCATCCCCATCATTTGCATTGCTGAAGGATGGAAAAATCATCACCATGATAGAGCGTCATGAGATTGAAGGGCACCACCCGATGTCTGTAGTAGAAAAATTACAAGACTACTTCGATCAATATTGCGAAGAAGTGTAAGCCCATAGCCATATCTAAAAAACCCGCCAATCGGCGGGTTTTAGTTTTGACGACAAAAAGGGGTTCGGAAGTAGTCTCATCCCGAACCATGATTATAAAAAGAAGACTTGGCTATCCTTTATGAATGTTTCCTTTTTTATAGGGGATGAAATCCTTATTGGATTGAAGATATATGCGACACTCCTGCCGAATAACTGTCTAGCCGAGACCTCGCAGGCGCTTGCGCGAGGAGGCTTGGCAGACAGTCGGCGGAAAGGGAGCGGATTTCTGAAATCAACTTGAATGTTTTTTTTAGAAACAAACCGTAGTCAAACTCGCTTTTCTTGAAGTTTGAATACAATCTGAAAACCGCACTTTCGGCGGATTTTTTTATTCATGATTTTGCATAAGTCAGGGGCATTTAGGAAAGAAGAAAGATAAGGATGCCGGTATATTCCCTTTGGAGCTATTTAGAAATGAAATTATAGTAATATTCTGAAAAATAAATCTATTATTTACGTTATTGAATAATTATAAGAGTGTGTTAAAATACACATTAGTGTATGAATATTAGTTATTCAAATTTTAACTAAACCAAATTCAATAACAAGAGAATTGAAAATATCATTTTGGAGGAATAATAATGAAGTTGAAAAAGCAGTTAGCATTGTTGCTTACTTCTGTTTTATTAGTAGGTATTTTAGCAGCATGCGGAACATCGGGGAAAGAAGATAAGGACACAGCAGGTACAGACGGCAAAAAGGTCCTGGTAATGGGAACATCTGCGGATTATCCGCCATTTGAATATGTTGAAACATCTAAAAGTGATGAAATTAAAGGATTTGACATCGATATCGCTAAAGCAATCGGAAAAAAATTAGGTTATGAGGTTGAAGTGAAGGACATTGACTTTAATAGTCTTGTGCCTGCTCTGGAAAATAAATCGGTCGATTTCGTTATCTCTGGAATGACTCCAACTGAAAAACGTGAGCAATCAGTCGATTTCAGTGATATTTACTATACAGCTAAAAACATGATCATCACGACAAAGGACAGCAAAATCAAAACTGTTGAAGATTTAAAAGGGAAAACCGTAGGCGTACAGCTTGCATCCATTCAGGAGACATTGGCAAATGACTTGAATAAATCCCAAGATATCGGGATGAAAATTGAAAAACGGAATCGTATACCTGAGGTTGTTCAAGAAATGTCAACAGGACGTTTTGATGCCGTAATCATGGAAGATACTGTTGCAAAAGGCTACTTGAATGATAATAAAGATTTGGTGGGGCATTTGATCGAGTCCGGTGAACAAGATGCTGGTTCGGCAATCGCTTTCCAAAAGGGAAGCAAGTTAACTGAAGAATTCAATGCCGAGTTGAAAAAAATGTTAGAGAACGGTGAAATGGAAAAGTTAATATTAAAATGGTTCGGTGGCAGTGAAACTGAATAATACAGAGAGATGAAAAGCGTTCAGAAGAGTTTGAGTATGCCTTCTGAACGTTTTTCCGCGCTTTATTGTTAATAAAATGAAGCAGGAGGAAGGACCTAATATAAAGGCCTTCATAAGAGAGGATGAATGGAGTGAATCTGGAATTTGAAAGGATTATGCCTTCCCTTCCATATATCCTGGAGGGGATACCGACAACATTAAAGGTTGTAGCGGTAGCGGCAGTAATCGGATTTGTTTTGGGAATATTACTATCTATACTTAAAATCAGCAGAATTAAGCCCTTAAATTGGATTGCAGACTTTTATACATCCATTTTTCGCGGTACACCTTTGGTGCTGCAATTAATGCTGATTTATTTTGGTTCACCACAAATATTAGGGATTCAAATCGAAGCGTTCCAAGCAGCATTTTTAGCATTCGGGCTAAATTCAGCGGCATACATCTCTGAAATTATCAGGGGAGGCATTTTAGCTGTCGATAAAGGCCAACGAGAGGCATCGCTTGCACTTGGGGTTCCCTATTCAGGTATGATGCTAAATATTATCCTTCCGCAGGCCATCAAGAATATCCTGCCATCGCTTGTGAACGAATTGATTTCCTTAACCAAGGAATCAGCCGTTGTCACAATTATTGGATTAGGGGATATCATGCGCCGTTCTTATATTGTCGGCGGTGAGACATATAAATTCTTCGAGCCGATATTATTTGCCGGTCTCATTTATTATGTGATGGTCATGGTTCTCACCATCTTAGGCAAAGTGATTGAAAGGAGAATGAGACGCAGTGATTAAAATTGATGGACTCAAAAAAAACTATGGTAAGCTCGAAGTATTAAAAGGAATCAGCACCGAGATAGGGCAGGGAGAAGTGTTAGCAATCATCGGCCCGTCCGGTTCGGGAAAATCAACTTTCTTACGCTGCATCAATATGCTTGAAACTCCAACTGATGGTCAAATCAGGTTTAAAGATCAAATCATCACTGAAAAAAAGACCAATATCATGAAAGTGCGTGAAAATGTCGGGATGGTATTTCAACATTTTCATTTATTTCCGCATAAAACCGTACTGGAGAATCTGACATATGCACCTATGAAGGTGAAAAAACTATCAAAGGCCGAGGCTGTAAAACAAGCTCGTGAACTCTTGAATAAAGTAGGTTTGTCCGATAAAGAATCGACTTATCCGAATCGTCTGTCAGGCGGGCAAAAACAAAGGGTCGCGATTGCGCGGGCATTGGCAATGAACCCGGAAGTAATCCTTTTCGATGAACCGACTTCAGCGCTTGATCCCGAGATGGTAAAAGAAGTGCTCGAGGTTATGAAGTCACTGGCACATACGGGGATGACCATGCTGATCGTAACGCATGAAATGGGATTTGCCAGGGAAGTGGCCGATCGTGTACTATTCCTGGATGGGGGTCTGCTTGTCGAGGAAAGTGCTCCGGAAGAATTCTTTTCCAATCCGAAAAGCCAGCGTGCAAAAGACTTCTTGGAAAAAGTTTTATAAGCTGAAGAAAATAGTATATAATTGTAAAAAAGGTAACGTTTAGGTTACCTTTTTTATTTTTTTCCTATAATGTATTTTTGTGTGAATGCATTTAGAAAAAATGGAAATTTAACTCGCAAAGGACTGTAAAAATATCTGATTTCCTGATAGTATTATAATAGATAGAGAAAGAGCCAGGTGATACATAACAATGTTTAAAATCGGGTACAGGACGATTAAAACTGCTTTGGGGGCCACCCTGGCAATTATTATTGCACAAATGCTTAATCTCGAATATTTCTCTGCTGCGGGAATCATTGCGATCTTATGCATTCAAGTTACAAAAAAGAAGTCGGTGTATGCCTCCTGGCACCGGTTTTTAGCTTGTTTGATCGCAATGGCCTATGCATCCCTATTCTTTCATTTCATCGCATTCCATCCGCTGATAATAGGTTTGATTCTCTTGATTTTCATTCCAACGGCTGTTGCCTTGAAGATTAATGAGGGGATTGTGACGAGCAGCGTCATCATCATGCATCTATACGGGGCGGGTGACATCACTTTTTCCCTGCTGATCAATGAAACGATATTAATCGCGGTTGGAGTTGGAGTGGCGCTTGTCATGAATCTGTACATGCCCAGTGTCGATGACAAACTGTTGACCTACCAGGAAAGCATCGAAACGAACTTTAGTGCGATCTTGATGGGAATTGTCCGCTATTTAAGGGATAATGATCACACATGGGATGGTAAGGAAATCACCGAAACGGCCAATCTTCTTAATCAAGCCAAAAGCCTTGCCTTCAGGGACGTGGAAAATCATTTTTTAAGGGAAGAAGACCTGTATTACCATTATTTCAAAATGCGTGAAAAGCAATTTGAAATAATTGAGCGAATTCTGCCCCTTGTCACGAATATTCCATTGGTGGTCAAGCAAAGCGGAATAGTGGCTGATTTTATAGAAGATTTGGCAGAAAATGTCCACCCACAAAATACGGCCATTCTTTATCTGAAGAAGCTTGAAGAAATGGAGATTCATTTTAGGGGAATGGCACTGCCGCAGACAAGGGAAGAGTTCGAATCCAGGGCCGCATTACTGCAGCTCATGAAGGAAATGGAGCGTTATTTATTGTTGAAGCATTCCTTCAAGGGACTACCCAAGCTGAACGGCAACCGAATGAAAAAGAGGCACTTGGCTTAAACTAAGCAAAAAAGTGAAGGAATGATACAACATGAAATGGATTCTTTCTTTGTTGCTTATGCTACTTTTGTGGCCGTTGCAGGTACAGGCCCAACCTCAATCGGTTAAGCCTGGCGATCCGTTTATCATCATCAATAAAGCTAACAATAAATTGGCGTTCATTGATGATAATGAGGTCAAGGAGATTCTGCCGGTCGGTACGGGAAAGAGCCAGGAACTTACACCCGAAGGGATTTTCACGGTCAAGGTAAAAGCAGTCAATCCATATTACCGGAAAAAAAATATTCCTGGCGGCGATCCCAGGAACCCTCTGGGGTCGCGGTGGATTGGATTCGATGCACGAAATACCGATGGGAGGATTTACGGCATTCATGGTACGAATAAGCCATCATCAATTGGTAAATACATTTCAAATGGCTGTGTACGGATGCATAAATCCGATGTAGAGCGTTTGTACGAAAAAGTCCCCATCGGCACTAAAGTTTTGATCACCATATCGAACGAGGATTTCGAAACGTTGGCAAAGAAAAATGGAGCGATAAAATAAAGAGAGGGAAGCTTTGCTCCCCTCCCAACGGTTTCTATTACAAAAGAAATGCGATACCTGATAATAAGCTCGTTAATAACATTGAGATAAGCATTAAATACACGACGATTTTTCTGATTTTCTTGTTTCCCATATGCTCTCTCCCTTAAAACAGTTTAATTGATTTTATTTTAACTTGAACATTTAGTAGAAACAAGTAAAAGTATAATGTTCATATTATTCCGAATCTTGAAAGGCTTTAATGCAAGATTAGTAGTATTCTAATGGAGTCATCCAATAATACATAGCATGGGGGTTTTATGATGATTAAAAATATCGATCATATAGGTATTGCCGTCAAGTCACTGGAGGAGACCTTGCCACTTTACACGGAAACGTTGAAATTGAAACTTGAAGGAATCGAGACAGTTGGGAGTCAAGGAGTGAAAGTGGCCTTCATCCTGGCAGGCAATACCCGTTTGGAGTTGTTGGAAGCGTTGTCACCGGCAAGCCCAATCGCCAAATTCATCGAAAAACGCGGTGAAGGGATTCATCATGTGGCACTTGGCGTCGATGACATCGAAGAGAGAATAAAAGAAATCAAAGAATCTGGATTGCGGATGATTGATGATTCATCAAGAAAGGGAGCACACAATGCGGATGTTGCTTTCGTTCATCCCAAGTCTACCGCGGGTGTATTATATGAGCTTTGTGAACAAGCAGTATCAAAGGAGGAGCAGGAATGACAGACATATACGATACGATCAATGACCTATATGACAGACGCCGCAAAGTGGAAATGGGCGGCGGTGAAGAAAGAATCGATAAGCAGCATGAAAAGGGCAAACTTACTGCAAGGGAAAGAATTGAACTTTTAGTTGATCCGGGTACTTTCATAGAGCTTAATCCTTTTATCAAACACCGTAATACCAATTTTGGCATGGAAAAGGAAGAAGGGCCAGGAGAAGGGGTTGTCACCGGTTACGGAAAGGTCAACGGCCGTGATATTTATCTGTTTTCACAGGATTTTACTGTTTTTGGCGGGGCACTCGGTGAAATGCATGCTCTGAAAATTGCCAATGTTATGGATTTGGCAGCGGAGAATGGAGCCCCTTTCATAGGTTTAAACGATTCTGGTGGGGCGCGTATTCAAGAAGGCGTGGTTTCGCTTGACGGATATGGCCAAATTTTTTACCGGAATTCCATTTATTCAGGGGTCATACCACAGATTTCGGTTATTATGGGACCTTGTGCAGGTGGAGCCGTATATTCCCCAGCCATAACAGACTTTGTCTTCATGGTTGAAAAAACGAGCCAAATGTTCATAACAGGTCCTAAAGTCATTGAAACGGTTACAGGGGAAAAGATTTCATCTGAAGGATTGGGTGGAGCGGCAGTACATAATACCATAAGCGGGAATGCCCATTTCAAGGGAGCATCTGAGGAGCAAGTATTGGCGGACGTTAGACGTCTCCTGAGTTATCTTCCACAAAACAATGAAGAGAAGCCGCCTGTTTTGGAAGCCGACGAAGGAGATGACTACCGTCCGGACTTAACGGATGTAGTCCCTTATGAAGGGATTCGTCCATATGATGTTCGGAAAGTATTGGAGCAGGTTGTCGATGAGGATTCCTTTATGGAAGTTCAAGAGGGCTTTGCGAAAAACATAGTGGTCGGCTTGGCGCGTATCAAAGGGAAATCAGTGGGGCTTGTCTGTAACCAGCCAAAGGTGTTGGCTGGGGGACTTGATATTGATTCATCAGATAAGGCTGCCCGTTTTATTCGTTTCTGTGACTCGTTCAACATTCCGCTAATTACATTTGAAGACGTTTCAGGGTTTTTCCCGGGCGTTAAACAAGAACATGGCGGGATCATTCGCCATGGTGCAAAGCTGCTATATGCTTATTCGGAAGCAACAGTACCAAAATTGACGATCATTCTGCGTAAAGCGTACGGAGGAGCTTACGTGGCTCTTAATAGTAAATCCATCGGTGCGGATCTGACGTTTGCATGGCCAAATGCTGAAATCGCTGTAATGGGATCAGCTGGAGCGGCAAATATCATTTTTGCCCGTGAAATTCAAAATAGCCAAGATCCGGAAGCGACACGTGCAGCTAAAATTGAAGAATACCGTGAGAAGTTCGCCAATCCATATGTTGCCGCAAGTCTTGGAATGGTGGATGATGTAATTGATCCCCGTGAAACCAGGATTAAGATCATTCAATCTCTTGATATGCTGCGCAACAAAAAAGAAAACCGACCATGGAAAAAACACGGAAATATTCCGTTGTGATCCGATCCAACATTGAAAGGAGCCCAAACTATCTGTTTTGGGCTCCTTTCCATACTGGGGAAGATATCATTTAAAAGAAAACCATTTATAAGCATCATTCACATTTTGGCAGGGAAATGACCAGCATGCCATTCTGGGTTCTTCCTTTTCACTTTATTTGCCGGGGCGCCGCTTTTAGAAGTATAATTAAAGAGGAAAACTTTTTTGGAGGTTTTATTTTATGATAAATGAAGAACGTTTAGTTAATGAATTTATGGAATTGGTGCAGATTGATTCCGAAACGAAAAATGAAGCAGCCATCGCCAAAGTGCTGAAAGAAAAATTCGGGGCACTGGGTGTAGAGGTTTTTGAAGATGATACAACAGCAGTTACCGGTCATGGTGCAGGGAATTTAGTATGTACTTTAAAAGGAATGAAAGAAGGCGTGGATACCATTTATTTCACATCCCATATGGATACGGTTGTACCGGGTAATGGAATCAAGCCTTCCATCAAGGATGGATACATAGTGTCAGACGGAACGACCATTTTAGGTGCGGATGACAAAGCTGGATTAGCGGTCATGTTAGAAACGCTTAAAGTGTTGAAAGAACAGAATATCGAACATGGTACAATTGAATTCATCATTACAGTAGGTGAAGAATCTGGCTTGGTTGGGGCAAAGGCATTGGATCGCTCCCTTGTAACGGCTAAATTCGGTTTTGCACTTGATAGTGATGGAAAAGTGGGAAATGTGGTTGTTGCTGCACCTACTCAGGCGAAAGTATCTGCAACCATTTTAGGCAAGACTGCACATGCTGGTGTCGCTCCTGAGAAAGGCGTTTCGGCCATTACGATCGCTGCCAAAGCAATCTCTAGAATGCCATTGGGCAGAATCGACGAGGAAACGACAGCCAATATCGGACGTTTCCAGGGCGGACAGCAAACCAATATTGTTTGTGACCATGTTGAAATCCTTGCAGAAGCAAGATCTTTGATTCCTGAAAAAATGGAAATACAGGTAGCGAAAATGAAAGAGGCATTCGAGACTGCAGCCATTGAAATGGGCGGACGTGCTGAAGTTGAAGTTAACGTGATGTATCCTGGTTTTAAATATGGTGCTGGTGATCATGTAGTCGAAATCGCAAGAAAGGCAGCAGAGAAAATCGGCCGTCCTTGCGAGCTTGTTAAAAGCGGCGGAGGAAGCGATGCGAATGTCATTGCAGGCTTTGGCATCCCTACTGTCAATCTCGCAGTGGGCTATGAAGATATCCATACTACGAATGAAAGAATCCCAGTTGAGGAATTAACGAAGCTAGCTGAAATGGTTGTCACTATCATCAAAGAAGTATCAGGGGAATAATCACCCAAAATATGACAGGGGGATGGAGGAGAGTTTCCTGAGTAAAAAGGTTATCGGACTTCTTGCAGAGGGCGTGGAATATGCCGTGCCTAATGAATTCGTGATTCCATCGCAAGACCTGATGCCTTGCTTTCCGGATTTCCTGCAACCAGGTAAATCAGCCCAGGCTATGATGGCCAAAGGTGGATTGCAATAAAGACGGATATCCTCCATCAAACTATTGGCCAGGGTGACGTGAAATCTTGATTTTTACCGAATATATTCAAGGGGTTGCCTTTTGATTACGATCATTGATCAGCAAAAACTCGTATATATTTGCCAAGGTGTTAACAGTATTGAAGGAATATATGAACAGTCATCAATGACATGATGGCTGTTTTTCTTGGAGTGGAAGCATCTTTCAACGTGGTTACCAAAGATAAATAGGGGTACCTTAATAGAAGTGATTTTTTATTGGGCCTATTATCTTTTTAATTTTACAAGGATGTGACGGTCAAACATGAAGGACATGTATCCCAAAAATGGCAGGGTCATTCTCCATGTAGACATGAATAGTTTCTATGCTTCAGTGGAAATGTCATATGATGTTTCATTAAAAGGCAAACCGCTTGCCATTGCAGGCAATGTTGAAGAGAGAAGGGGCATAATCGTCACCTGCAGCTATGAGGCGAGGAAGTTCGGGGTTAAAACGACCATGCCCATTTGGCAGGCGAAAAAACTATGTCCTCAATTAGTCATTCAGAAACCGAATTTCGAGCGTTATCGAAAGGCATCACTGGCTATTTTTGATGTTTTAAGACAATATACAGAGATGGTTGAACCGGTTTCGATAGATGAGGGGTATCTGGATATTAGTGAATGCGCCGAATTGGGATCCCCTTTAGATATAGCCAATAGCATTCAGGAAAGAATTTTTAATACGATGGATCTCCCTTGCAGCATCGGGATTGCCCCTAATAAATTTTTGGCCAAAACTGCTTCTGATATGAAGAAGCCAATGGGAATCACTGTGTTAAGGAAACGGGACATTTCGGAAAAGCTCTGGCCTTTACAAGTTGGCCAAATGCATGGCATCGGGGATAAAACCTCGGAAAAGCTTCGAACTATCGGGATAATGACGATCTGGGACCTTGCACACGCCAATGATAGTCAACTTAAACAGCTTCTGGGGATCAATGGCATCCGTTTGAAAGATAGGGCTAATGGAATCGACCAAAGGGCAGTGGATCCCGAAGCGATTTTTGAGCATAAGAGCATTGGAAACTCTACAACTCTTCCGCATGACTCCACCAATCAAAAAGAACTGATCGGTGTACTGGATAAGCTATCCGGGAAGGTTGCAGCCCGTTTGAGAAATAAACGCCTGCTTGGTCAAAAAATAGGTGTGACGATCCGTTACAAAGACCGCCGCACAATAACGAGAAGCAGAACGGTCCCTAATCCAGTTTTTGAAAAAAAGGATATTTTGGATGGAGCTATCGATCTCTTTATGAAAAATTGGAATGGGGAAGGAATCAGGCTTCTTGGTGTCACGGCCTATGATGTCATCGAAAAAGAGTCGGCCTTCAAGCAACTGGATATTTTCTCCTTTCAAGAGGATGCAGAAAAAGAACCTCTGTATGAAGCGATGGAACACTTGCAAAATAAGTACGGAGAAAATATTATTAAAAAGGGATTACCCTTGAAAAACCGTTCAATTGGAACAGACACTAGCTTCAGCAAAGATTTCTTTGGGCAATCCAGGAGGAATGATCCTTCTTTTAACAAAGAATAGCGTACAAGCTGTGTAAAGATATAGAGAAGGGAAAGATGAAGCATGACAAAACAACAGATTGGCGTTATCGGACTAGCCGTAATGGGCAAGAACCTTGCATTTAATATTGAAAGCAGGGGATATTCAATTTCCGTGTATAATCGCTCAGGATCAAAAACGGACGAAATGATGAAGGAAGCGGAAGGCAAAAACGTAACAGCCGCTTATACACTTGAAGAATTCGTCAATTCTTTGGAAACGCCACGCAAAATTTTATTGATGGTTAAAGCCGGGGCGGCAACAGATGCAACGATCGAGCAATTAAAACCGTTACTTGAAAAAGGTGATATCGTTATTGATGGAGGGAATACCTTCTTCAAGGACACTCAGCGCCGCAATGAGGAATTAAGCAAGCTTGGCATCCATTTCATCGGTACAGGCGTCTCAGGAGGGGAAGAAGGAGCTCTAACAGGTCCATCCATCATGCCTGGAGGTCAAAAAGAAGCATATGAACTTGTTGCACCGATCTTGAAGGATATTTCAGCTAAGGTCGACGGTGATGCTTGCTGTACGTATATCGGACCGGATGGAGCAGGTCATTATGTTAAAATGGTACATAATGGTATTGAATACGGGGACATGCAGTTGATTTCCGAATCATATTTCCTTTTGAAAAATCTCCTTGGATTATCTGCCGAAGAATTTCATGAAGTCTTTACTGAATGGAATCAAGGGGAACTTGACAGCTATTTAATTGAAATTACTGCTGATATTTTCAAAAAATATGATGAGGAAACCGGTAAGCCGATGGTCGATGTCATTTTAGATAAAGCTGGCCAAAAAGGTACGGGGAAATGGACAAGTCAAAGTGCGCTTGATCTTGGCGTTCCGCTTCCAATCATTACGGAATCGGTGTTTGCCCGGTTTATTTCAGCAATCAAGGACGAGCGTGTTGAAGCGAGTAAAATCCTTCGTGGTCCAAAAGCCGAATCATTTACAGGCGACAAAAAGGCTTTGATAGAAAATATCCGTAAAGCACTTTATATGAGCAAAATCTGTTCATATGCACAAGGATTTGCACAAATGAAAGCAGCATCAGAAGAAAATGACTGGAACTTGCAATATGGGGAAATAGCGATGATTTTCCGTGGCGGCTGTATCATTCGTGCACAATTCCTCCAAAAAATCAAGGAGGCGTACGATCGTGAAGCGAACTTGAACAATCTTCTTTTAGATCCATACTTCCAAGGGATCGTCGAAAGCTATCAAGGAGCTTTACGTGAGGTAGTGTCAACGGCTGTGATGAACGGAATTCCGGTTCCTTGCTTGTCATCAGCACTTGCCTATTTCGACAGCTATCGCACAGAAACGCTGCCAGCTAACCTGATTCAAGCTCAGCGTGACTATTTTGGAGCCCATACTTATCAACGTATTGATAAAGAAGGAACGTTCCATACCGAATGGATGGAAAAATAAAAAGTTCAAGCCAGTATAAAAGGGGATCCCCTTTTATACTGGCTTTTTTTGGTTGTAATATTCATCATGTTAAGGACCTCGGATGCACAGAAAAAAAGGGCGCTTCCATGCGCCCTCTTTTTTTGCTATCTCCGATGCTCTACAAGGTCGATGACCCCTAATACAACATGTGCCAAACCGAAACCAAAAACCGTATTAGCAACCATTTTGTTTGAGCCCCGGGTCTGCTTCATTGCATAACCCGCAGCTGTCACGGCTGTGCCCAACGCTGTTGGAATTAATCCTTCACGAATGTCCATAAGTTTAATCCCTCCACACCGAAGTTAGTGGTGCTGTCCTCTGGCACCTTTTCTAGTGTAACCTAAGCAAGGATTTAGCATTCTTTTTCCATGAGGATAAAAATGGTAAAAATGAACTAATTGTAAATAGTTCCAATTGTTTTACCTTTTTTAGGGAAAATGTAGTATGATGTATGTCATTCATCCTTGCTTTTTAGGTTTAAACACCTGCGGAAAAAGGAATATAAACATTGAAAGAGTTGGTCGGACCGTAGGATACAGTAGGCAGAAAGAAGAGAGAAGGAGCGGAGACTTATGTTCATCATCTGGTGGGCTGTAGCCATTTTTTTATTTTTCATTGCCTTAGAATCTGGTGTTTCCTTTTGGCTTAATTCGGAAATAGAGGAAGAAATGTCTAAGCCCAAGGAAATGTTTGATATTATCCGGAATAAATTGCTGAGGAAAAGTGTTTCATGAATGAAGAAGGGATGCAGGTTCAAATCTGCATCCCTTCTTCATTTCAGTCAGCATCATTTTCGTTATTCTTGATTTCCCACCAAATATGTCCGTCTTCTTCCAGGAGTTCATCGGATGCCAGCGGACCTGTGGATCCCGCTTCATAGTTAGGGAAAGACTCGTCCTTAGTATTTTCCCATGCATTGGAAATGGTATCGACGAACTTCCATGATAGGGCTACCTCGTCCCAGTGCGTAAAGTTGGTAGCATCCCCGCGCATGCTGTCAAACAATAGCTTTTCATATGCCTCAGGAGAATTGATGTGTTCAATCCCTTTGTTGGAGACGGTCAGTTTTACTGGCTTTGTATTGGATGTCGTCCCGGATTTCTTAACATTTAAGTACAGTGTGATCCCTTCGTCAGGCTGGATATGGATAACGAGAAGATTCGGGTTCAGCGTTTCTTCCGTTTTATAATACAGATTCATTGGGATATCTTTAAATTGAACGACGATATTCGTTGATTTGACATCCATCCTCTTACCGGTACGGATATAAAAAGGAACACCGGCCCAACGGAAGTTATCAATCATCAATTTACCCGCCACATAGGTCTCAGTGTTGGATTCGGGATCTACATTATGTTCATTGCGGTAGGCCGGAAGTGTTTGACCGTCTATCGTTCCTTCACCATATTGGCCACGGACGAAGTATTGATCGACTTCGTCCACTTTCATTGGTCGAAGTGAGCGCAATGCCCGCACTTTTTCGCTTCGAATCTCTTCTGTCGTCAAAGCGATCGGGGGTTCCATGGCAAGCAAGGCCACCATTTGGAGCAGATGATTTTGGACCATATCCCTTAGGGCACCGCTGGTTTCATAGTAACGTCCACGTTCTTCAACGCCAAGTGTTTCGCTTGAAGTAACCTGGATATTGGATATATATCTGTTATTCCAAAGCGGCTCGAATAGGGCATTTGAAAAACGTATGACCTCAATATTTTGTACCATTTCTTTGCCTAAATAATGATCGATACGGTAGATTTCATCTTCAGCGAATGCCGTTCGAATCTGCCCATTCAATTTTTGTGCTGTTTCGAAACTGTGTCCAAACGGCTTTTCTATGACAAGGCGCTTATATCCATTCGTGTCGGTCAGGCCTTGAGCTTTAATCTGTTCGGCAATCGTTCCGAAAAACTCGGGTGCCATCGCCAAATAGAAGATCCGGTTTCCTTCTAATTGATATTGTCCGTCCAATTTTTCGGCAATGTCCTTCAACTGCAGATATGATTCCGAACTGGAGACATCATGGGAGTGATAATGGAAATGGGAAATGAATTCGTCGACCTTTTCTTTTGCATGTCCGAAAGTAAGTATGGAATCCTTGACACTTGTTTGGAACTCCTCATTCGTCAATGGCCTCCTTGCTACTCCAACGACTGCGAACTTATTTATTTTCTCTTTTTGAAATAGTCGATATATGGAAGGAAACAATTTCCTTTTCGCTAAATCTCCGGTAGCACCAAAAATCATGATCAGTGCTGTGGGTTTATTGTTTTCTGTCATGTTAAAACCTCAACTTTCCGTTAAATCTGTCTATAAAGTTGGAATTCCCGTATGTGTACCAATTTCTAATTTTACGTTTAGCTTTCCCTCAAAGCAATCAATTTGCGCATTTTTTCTCATATTTCATTAAAAGTTTAATTTGGTTTCGGTTTTTAGGGGTCATAAATGAAACAGGGCTTTGGTTATGCTATAGTTAATCATAAAGAAGCATTTGCAACGGAGGTAGTATGAGTGGATTTCGTTTTATTGGGTACAGGCGCCGGCGTTCCGGCTAAAGCGCGTAATGTGACTTCAATCGCCCTGCAATTATTGGAAGAACGAGGGACGGTTTGGTTATTCGATTGTGGGGAAGCAACACAGCATCAAATATTAAAAACCGCGGTCAAGCCGCGAAAGGTTGAAAAGATCTTCATCACCCATTTACATGGTGACCATATCTTCGGACTGCCTGGATTTTTAAGCAGCAGATCTTTTCAGGGCGGTGTGGATAAATTGACCGTATATGGTCCACAAGGAATAGATGCATTTATTAAGACGAGCTTACAGGTGAGTGGAACTCATTTAAAATATCCCTTGGAAATCATCGAAATTGAAGAAGGCGCAGTGTTTGAGGACGAACAATTCACAGTCACGGCCATGTCGCTTGATCATGGCATTTACAGCATCGGTTACCGGATTGTTGAAAAAGATCGTCCAGGAAGCTTACTGGTCGACCGGCTGCGTTCTGAAGGTGTGAAGCCGGGGCCTCTTTTTAAAGCATTGAAAAATGGACAAACAGTCCGTCTCGATGATGGCCGTGTCTTAAATGGGAAGGACTATCTCAGTGCTCCGCAAAAAGGACGGATCATCACGATTCTTGGTGATACAAGAATGTGCAGCAATGCGCTCATTCTTGCTGAATCGGCGGATTACCTTGTTCATGAAGCTACATTTTCAGCGGAAGAATCCGAAATGGCATCAGCCTATTATCATTCGACCACCGTTCAGGCTGCAGAAACGGCTTTGAAAGCGGGAGCTAAGAATCTAATCCTTACGCATATCAGCTCACGGTATACTCCGGAGGATGCTGAGAGGCTAAAAGAGGAAAGCAAAGCGGTCTTTGCAAACACGATTATGGGTGAAGATCTAATGGCAATTAAAGTTCCTTTGTATTCAGGGGAATCGGGCAGCTGAAATCAAAGCCAATGTTTGATATAATTAATCAATTGTTCATTGGATATTTAAAGGAGTGTAAATATGACTGACAAAAGCGACCTACATACTAAAGCAATGGATTTTCTCCTAAAAACAAGCCGGACTTTTTTCATTCCAATCAGCTATCTTCCAAAGGGATTGCAAGAGGCTATTGGAGCTGCGTACCTATGCATGCGCGCCATCGATGAGATCGAGGATCACCCCGGTCTTCCTGCAGATATTAAGGTTTCCCTTTTAAAGGCTCTTAGTGAGTTGCTTGATGCGGATTTCAGGGAAGAAGATCTTCAATCGTTATTTGAACCATATAAGGATGATCTTCCCGAGGTGACCCTGTTTCTTTCGGACTGGATTGAATTTTGTCCTTCCGGTGCAAAAGACAAAGTCTTGGAATCGACAAAGGAAATGGCCGAAGGCATGGCAAAATGGGTTACTATGGACTGGCAAATCCATAATGAAGAGGAACTCGATGATTACACATATTATGTTGCAGGGTTAGTCGGGGTCATGCTGTCTGATATGTGGAACTGGTACGATGGAACCGAAACGGACCGCGAACTTGCCATCGCATTTGGACGCGGACTCCAAACGGTCAATATCCTGCGTAACCGTGAGGAAGATGCAGAACGCGGTGTGAACTTTTATCCGGATGGCTGGGGTTTCGACGAGATGCTTGCCCATACGGAACATAATCTTGCATTAGCCGATGTGTACATTGGAGAGATTGAAACGAAAGAGATCATCCAATTCTGTAAGATACCCTTGGAATTGGCAAAGGCCACATTGAAAGCCCTAAAAGAAGGCAAAGAAAAAATCGATCGTACTACAGTTACCGAAATTGTCAGCCAAGTTGTCGAACACTGATTTTTCCATAAAGCTGCTTTGAAAGTTACCATCCCTTTCAAAGCAGCTTTTTTTATGTTTTATATCTAGAACTCAAAAAATTCTAAAAAGTTAAAAAATATATTGGAATAATTGGGACTAAACGATTATAATTTAGGAAATAAAAGCGAAAAAGTTGACGTCGCTAGAAAAAACCTAATCTTAAATAAGAAAAAAGCGGGGGGAAAATATGAAAAAGAAATTATATTCAACTGCAGCTATGACATTGGTCGCAGGATTATTATTGGCTGGGTGTGGAAATGACAAGGAAAAAGATACGGCAAAGGATGAAAGCAAAAAGGATACCTTCAACATTGGAGTAACACAAATCGTTCAGCATGATTCCCTGGACCAGGCTTATGAAGGATTTCAGGCGGCATTGAAGGATAGTGACATCAATGCCAAATATGATCTTCAAATTGCACAGGGTGACCAAAATAATAGTCAAACGATCGCCAATAACTTTGTTGGGGATAAAGTGGATTTAATCTTTGCCAATTCTACTCCTAGTGCTCTTAGCGCTTTGAATGCGACAAAGGATATACCAATCGTTTTTACATCGGTTACCGATCCTGTAGCGGCGGAGCTCGTTACATCTTTGGATAAGCCAGGCGGAAATGTGACGGGTACGACGGATTCCCATCCTGAAGCCATTGCCAAATCAATGAAATTCCTGGCAGAAGAACTTGGCGCCAAGACAATTGGGACCGTTTATAATACAGGGGAGCAAAACTCCGTCGTCCAAATAAAAAACGTGAAAGCGGAAGCGAAAAAAGCGGGCTTGAAAGTCGTTGAAGCATCCGTGTCCACTTCAGCCGAGGTTAAACAGGCAACGGAATCATTAATCGGAAAAGCCGATGCTTTCTATATCATTACTGATAATACCGTTGTTTCAGCACTGGAATCGGTCATTTCGGTGGCAAATGATAAAGATATTCCATTGTTTGTTGGTGAGCTTGATTCCGTGAATGCTGGTGGTTTTGCAGCATATGGATTCAGTTACTATGATATTGGTTATGAAGCGGGGCAAAAAGCGGTTGAAATCTTGAAGGATGGCAAAAAGCCTGGAGATATCGCAGTTCAATATCCACAAAAACTGAAATTGGTCATCAATGAAAAGGCAGCAAAAGATATGGGTGTTGAAATAAAAGAAGAATGGAAAGCAGATGCTGAGTTTGTAAAATAAACTCTGCTTTTGTTCGGGGAAGGAAGAAAAAAAATGTTCTCAGCTTTATTCAACTCTTTTGAGTCGGGAATGATTTATGCGATTATGGCACTAGGTGTTTATTTAACATTCAGGATTCTCGACTTCCCGGATATGACTGTGGAAGGCAGTTTTGTGACAGGTGCCTCTGTGGCCGCCATTATGATCGTTAACGGTTTCTCGCCAGCCATGGCCACGTTTTGTGCCATGGTGGCAGGTTTCATTGCTGGGACAATAACGGGATTCCTGCATACGAAAGGGAAAATCAATCCACTTCTGGCAGGTATCTTAATGATGATTGCCCTCTATTCCATCAATTTAAGGATCATGGGTGCATCCAACATTCCGTTGCTTTCTCAAACGACCATTATCACGAATATCCAGAATGCCTGGGCTGGCACTGGCATGGACAATATGTTGAATGGTCTTTTATCGATTGTGGGCCTTGGTGATAGCTTGCCAAAAACGTGGGCTATACTAATTGTTATGTTGATTGTGGCTTTAATCATTCAAGCTGGGATGTCAGCTTTTTTAAAAACGGAAATCGGTCTAGCTTTACGCGCAACGGGTGATAATGAAGCGATGGTCAAGAGTTTTTCCGCCCATACAGGAAACATGAAGATCCTGGGCCTTGCGATTGGAAATGCACTTGTGGCTTTCTCGGGTTCCTTGGTTGCCCAATATAATGGGTTTAGCGATATTGGCATGGGGATTGGAATCATCGTCATCGGATTGGCATCCGTTATAATTGGCGAAGCATTATTTGGCTCCAAAACGATTGCACGTGCGACCCTTGCGGTCATTGGGGGAGCGATCATTTACCGAATCGTCGTAACTTTGGCACTTCGCGTAGAATTTCTTGAAACAGGCGATGTTAAATTAATTACGGCACTTATTGTGGTAGGGGCACTTGTCATTCCTAAAATTACCGATAAACAAAAAGAGAAAAGCCGAAAGAAAAGGCGTCTCAAAGAAATACAGATGCGCCATGGTGGGACTTTATCGAAAGGGGGAGAAGGATATGCTTCAGTTAAATCAGATTTATAAGGTCTTCAATGAAGGGACACCAGATGAAAAGCTAGCCCTTGGGAATCTGGAGCTGCAGATGGCAAAAGGCGAATTTATTACAGTCATCGGGAGTAATGGGGCAGGTAAATCGACGCTGATGAACATGATATCCGGCAAAATTCTCCCTGACGCCGGTGAAGTCATCATTGATGGGGAAAATGTATCGGCCATTGAAGAACATGCCCGTGCTAAAATGATTGGCCGTGTTTTTCAGGATCCCATGCTTGGTACGGCTCCACATATGACGATTGAAGAAAATATGGCGATCGCTTATGGCAGAACCAATAGAAGAGGATTAGGTTTCGGGGTGACAAAAAAACGGAAAGAACTTTTTAAAGAATGTTTGGGTACCCTTCATTTAGGCCTGGAAAATCGGATGACTGCAAAAGTGGGATTATTATCAGGAGGGGAGCGCCAGGCATTATCATTGTTGATGGCGACCTTCACTGATCCTAAAATCCTGCTTCTTGATGAACATACAGCCGCTCTCGATCCTTCCAGGGCAGAGCTTGTTACAAATCTGACGAAGGAAATCGTCGAAAAGAACAAGCTAACGACATTGATGGTGACTCACAATATGCAGCAGGCAATCGATCTTGGAAATTCCTTGATCATGATGGATAAAGGACAAATCATTTTTGAAGCAAGAGGTGCTGAAAAGCAGAAGCTTACCGTTGAAAAACTGCTTAACGAATTCCAGCGCATCAAAGGCGAAAAAATGCTCAATGACCGTGCAGTGTTGATTTAAGCTGAGAAAAGGCCCGACCCAGGTGAGACTTAAACCTTGGCCGGGCCTTATTTATTTTTGGGGTGATTAATTAGATCAGGTCCTATTACTGAAGAAATGCCTGGCATGAGAAAAATGGCTATCGTGGGGTGCTCATGATCCATCTTGAATGATAATCGATGTTAATCGCTGTCGGCTGTGCTCCATGATGAACTATCATTCTTTCTGTTTCCAAAAATCATTTTTATAAATGGTCTTTTCTTTGTCTTTTTAGTGGCAGCAGCCTCTTCAGCCGCGAGTAAATAATCAAACGGCTGGCCCATTGGTGTTTCTAACGCTTCGATACGGGCTTCGAGTTTCTTAACGAGTTTGTGCATGTCTTCCATTTCACTTCTGTGCTGTAAAAGCTGATAGGATACAACATCGTCCGCTTTTGTTTTCAGCCCATTTTCAAGCCGGGTGACCCGTTCTAGCAGTTGATCATGTTCTTTATCCGATTCGGAGTGTTTCTGGATGGTTGCTTTTCTAATTTTTTTCTCTGAGATGCTGACCTTTTGGAGAATGATGCCTTCGTTCAGCTGATCTTGGATTTTTCTCAATAATGCAATGTCTTCATCCGAAAACTGGTAGTGGCCAAGCTGATTCCGTTCTACTTCCATGTTCAATTGGGTGACCCAGCGTTGAATCGTACTATGGGAAACATTCAGTAACCGGGCAACTGCACTTGTATTCATCGAGATTCCCCCTTTTGGTTGTTGAATTCGATAAGTATTAGGGAATTCCTTTACAGATGACAAAACATGTATTCATTCGGCAAAGAAAGTGAAATTCCTACGTAATTTGCATAAGGAGCAATTCAAGATGGAATCCCCTTGGATTGATCCTTATGCAATTGTTGAGCATTTTTAGGAACTTTAAGAAGCATTTGTGATGGTGTGGCTGATAATCAATCAAGATATAAAGGGAAAAGTGATCCAGATGTCGAATTTACCCTTAAAACATGGAAAAAGGAGGACTAGCATGAACAGGATCAACATTATCACTTTAGGTGTCGGGGATATTACTGAATCATTGAGGTTTTACCAGGACGGATTGGGATTCCGTACATCGATTAAAGAGGACGAACCCGCAATCGTTTTTTTTAATAATGCCGGAACGAAACTTGCTTTGTATCCTTTAGAGGAGCTAGTAAAAGACATCAATGAGAAAGAACCGCCTAAGAAAAAGGGGTTCCCGGGTCTTACGCTAGCTTATAATGCTAAATCAGTTGAAGAAGTGGATGATGTGATCAAGAAGGCTGGAAAGGCTGGGGGAACAATTGAAAAATCACCTCAGGATGTTGTTTGGGGAGGATACAGCGGATATTTTTCAGACCCCGACGGTTACTATTGGGAGGTTGCGTATTCGAAGGATTGGAGTTTCGATGAAAATGATATGCTGATTATAAAGTAACGCTGTTACCCTTCATAAGATGTGCCGATCTTTTATGAAGGGCTGTTGCCTGGCCACTGCTGTAGGAGTGGCCAGGCAACAGCTGATCACCATCATGCGTCTTACTGCGAAACTACATATTTGGCTAGTTCTTTACTTATTTGATTGCCCATTCGCTTCGATTGCTCTGTCGCTTCTTGTACACAGGCAATGAATGCTTCTTCCACTTGATGTGCTTGAAGTGCTTTCAGACCTGCTTCAGTCGTTCCTCCTGGTGAAGTTACTTCCTTTCTTAGTACGGCAGGCGTTTTTGGTGATTTCTGTAACATATCGGCCGCACCCATCAGTGTCTGCAGAATCAATTGCTTGGCGGTTTCGGAATCGAGACCTATTTTTTCTGCCGATTTTTCCAATGCCTCTACCAAGTAATAAATATAAGCCGGGCCGCTGCCTGATAAGCCTGTTACCGCATCTAGCTGGGTTTCGTCTACGACTGCCACCGTACCTACCGTTTCAAAAAGGGTAATCGCCGTTTGTAATTGCGAGTCCTTCGTATGACCGTTAGCCGCAAGGGCGGTTGCTGATTTTCCTACAGCTGCCGATGTATTAGGCATGGCACGGACGATCGAGAACCGCTTGTTGGCGATTCCTTCCAAGCTTGTTGTATGAACCCCGGCAACAACGGAAATGAACAGCATTTCTTCACGGATGTATTCTTTTATTGATTGCATCGTTTCTAAAATATCTTTCGGTTTCACCGCCAGGACGACAAGGCTTGCATCCTGGACTAATTGCTGCAGCGATCTTGTGGCAGTAACACCATATTGGTTCTTTAAATAATCGAACCGATCATCATTTGATTTATTTGTTACAAAAATATTTGCTGGTTCGATCACCTGTTGGGTCACCAGCCCTGAAATGATTGCTTCTGCCATCGATCCAGCTCCGATAAACGCGATTTTTTCCATATTTCCCGCTCCTTTTTCTTTTGTATTTTCGGCCTTTTTTTGAAAAACAAAAAGACCCCTCATCCAATAAAGGACGAAAGGTCTAGCTTCCGTGGTACCACCTTTGTTCAACTTTTCCATAACGAATAACCAGAAAAGCTGCACTTGAATCCTCTAACGCGGGAATTACGTCAGGTTTTCCTGAAGGCTCATAAGGTAGGTTCAATAATGAGGGGGCGGTGAAGCCTTTCAGCACATTCCGAGCTTCACTCTCTTTACGCCATCATAAATTTACTTGGCCTTAATCAATGCCACGCCGTCTTTAATTACTTGTGATTATGAAGGATATATCAGTACTCTGTCAATGATAATATATGCAAGGACGACAAAAAGTAGACATGAATTATGTGAAAATAATGACAGTGATTTAAAATACATGTAAAATGGTAATTATACATGATAAGTATACTAGGAATCCTGTTTAGCGTATAAAAAGATTTATATAAATATAATTTTCTAAGGTGGATAAGATAATGGCGAATTGGAATGGAGATATTGCAAAACTTGCTTTGCCCACGCCGTTTGCAGTGGGTGATGTGAATGTTTATGTAGTTAAAGGGGATGCTTTAACATTAATCGATACGGGAGTGAAAACAAAACGATCAAAGGAAGCCCTGACTAAAGGGCTTGGGGATTTGGGTCTGAAACTGACTGATATCGAACAAATCATTTTAACCCATCATCATCCTGATCATGCTGGTGCACTCGATTTCTTTGAAAAGGAAATCCCGGTTTATGGACACAAAAATAATCAGCGCTGGTTGACTATCAGTGATGAATTCCTTGAAACCCATAATCGTTTTTTCCTTGATTATGCCACTAAGTTCGGAGTGGCAGAAGAGCTGAAAAATGAACTGACCCATAACCGCAACGAAATCAGTTTCCTTAGTGAACGGAAGCTTCATGGATATTTGGCTGAGGGAGATGAGCTCCCTGGTCTTCCAGGCTGGAAAGTGATCGAGACTCCTGGGCATGCTCAAAGCCATTTATCCTTTTACCGGGAAAGTGACGGTGTCATGATTGCAGGCGATCACTTGCTTGCCAAGATCTCACCTAATCCATTAATGGAACCACCTTTACTTCCCGGAGGCATGAGGCCTCGTCCTTTACTGCAATATAATGCATCACTTCAGAAATTATTGGATCTTTCCATTTCCACTGTTTACTCCGGACATGGATCTGAAGTGGAAGGAGATGCGGTTGCCGACTTGATTCAATATCGATTCGAGCGGCAGCATAACCGTGCCATGCAGGTGAAAAACATGCTTCAAGATCGGCCTTTATCGGCCTTTGAAGTTTGTCAGCAGCTTTTCCCGAAAGTATACCTTCAGGAAGTGGGCCTGACACTTTCGGAAACGGTCGGTCAGTTGGATTATTTAGAAGACTTGGGTGAAGTCGAAACAGAAATCCAATCAGGGGTCATTCTGTATTCAATCGCTTAATGTTCGCAAGGAGGCTCATTTTTTTGAATAAGTTGCAAGGCAAAGTCATTGTTATTACCGGTGCTTCCGGAGGGATTGGCAAGGAAGTTGCCATTCAAAGTGCAAAGCAGGGGGCCCGTCTCGTCCTCTTGGCCAGAAGCCTGGATAAATTACTGCAGCTAAAGAATGAACTGATCACCCAATATGGGATTGATGCATATGCCTATAAGCTTGATGTTGCAGATACTGATCAGGTGACAAATGTATTTAATGACATCCATGCGCAAATAGGAGAAGTGGATGTGTTGGTCAACAATGCTGGTTTCGGCACGTTTAAAGAAGCACAGGATACGGAGTTAAATGAAACGAAAGCAATGTTTGCTGTCAACGTCATTGGATTGATGGCCTGCACAAAGCTGGTTCTTCCGTATATGAAGCTAAGAAAAGCGGGGCATATCATCAACATAGCTTCTCAGGCCGGTAAAATCGCCACACCTAAATCAACATTGTACTCTTCGACCAAGTTCGCGGTTCTTGGCTATTCAAACGCACTTCGGCTCGAGCTGATGGACGATCATGTTTTTGTGACCACCGTCAATCCTGGACCCATAGAAACGAATTTCTTTAACATTGCGGATGAATCAGGTACATACTTAAAGAATGTTGAAAAATTCATGCTTAAGCCTGGAGATGTCGCTGCCAAAATCGTAGCGGCGATGCTGACCAATAAGAGGGAAATCAATCTCCCTGGCTGGATGAATTTAGCTGGGAAATGGTATAACATGTTTCCAAAGATCACCGAAACATTAGGGAAAAAAGCATTTTTTAAAAAGTAGGCTAAACTTTCGATACCGGAAAAGGCGAAAGTTGGTCTAATAATAGGCAAAGGGGAATGTCGATGACATTCCCCTTTTGGAAATGACCGAAGTTGTCTATATTAAATAAATAATTGGTAACTATTTCAGGGAGAAGCCGTCTATTTCTATTAGGAGGGATTTGTATGAAGATGATAGTGAACCTTTATATCTCTATATTCGTTGCTTTTATTCTGGGCAGCTGCCAATCCCCTGATTGGAACATGGATGAAGTCATTGATAAGGGGGAAGAAGGTTTCGTTACGGATCTTGACGATAAAAGGATTTTGATTAAAGGGACGTATTATAGGGTGACCAATGATACATATATTCAAGATCAACATGGTAATTACCTCGATTATTCCGACCTGGAAATCGGCATGAAAGTGAAGCCGTGGCACCGGGGCGGGGTGGAGAAATCATTCCCTGGGAAAGCGGAAGCGAAACTGATTCTTGTTTTGACGGATGAAAAAAGCTTAGCCGAACAAAGGGCGGTCACTGCTGCCCTCAATCATGTCAGCAAAGCGGAAAGTCAGCGATTCATGGTTCTCGAAGTCGTCCATTTACCATCAGAGCATGTTTATAATATCGAAATGATGAATCGTTCAAACTTAGACTCTTCATTCATGGTGACAGTAGAAGATTTGACGGATGAAATATTATATATAAAATAAAACAACCGGACTGAATCACTTTGGAATTCTGTCCGGTTGTTTTATGGGGATTCGCTCACAAGAATAAGATTTTGTCCTGATCTTATAAAGTTTTCGCACCTAAATATTTTGGTTTCCAATAAGAATTATCCATATCCGCGATGGCTATTCCTTTAGAAGACGTTGCACTAATGAATTGACCATTTCCGATATAGATTCCAACATGGGATACTCCTGTTCTTCCAGAAGAAGTATCAAAGAATACAAGGTCGCCCTTAGCTGGTGAAGATACTTTTAAACCTGTATTGGAATAGAGCAATGATGTTGTACGCGGTAAGGTAATTCCTTGTGATTTCTGGAATACATAATAGACGAACCCTGAGCAGTCGAATCCAGTCGGTGTCGTCCCGCCCCATTTGTAAGGTTTGCCTATTAAAGTTTTTGAATAGCTTATCAGGCTTGTATTATTGACATTATAAACACCAAGCGCATTAAATGTGCCTCGGCCGGCAATTCCATCGGCAGTTAACCCTTTGGCTTTTTGGAATTTTTTTACTGCGGATTCAGAATAGGTGCCGTAATATGTAGTCAGTGAACCTGTATATGTGAAATATCCTTTGGTTTTTAAAAGTTGTTGTAGTTGTTTGACATCGCTGTGTGTCATTCCGGGTCTGAGGGTTTGATCTCCAATATTTGCAGAGGCTTGCAGTGGGGTTAGCATCATGGCAGATGCAACAGCAGCTGAAGCGATCCATTTCTTCATAATTTTCATTTCCTCTCTATCTATCTCTCTATAATTCTTAACAATATTATCCTACAATACCATTGTGACAATTAGACATATTTTTGGTTACAGTTTCATTACAAAAAATGAGTAGTAAGACTGAATGATAAATGGACGAAAGTCTGTTGAAAAGGGTGTGCGAATTTCAAAAAACTGAGTATATGGATTCATTAAAAAATATTCAAGCTACTAATTGATTCTCTTTAAAAAAAACAATTTGGATATGGAGTTTAAATTTGGTATTTTATCCATTTTTAGTGTCTTTTATATTTTTCAAGGAAATTACAATAAAAAGTAGAAATTTGTATGAAAACTTCCATTGAATAAGAACGTATATTCGGTTAAAGTTATGAATATAATAAAAGCGAACATATATTCTTATTAGGGTGAAGAAATGATGGATTATGGGACGATGCCGAAACAATCAATTATGTGTATCGATATAAAAAGTTTTTATGCAAGCTGTTCAGCAGTCATGCTTGGTCTGGACCCGCTTGATTGTTATCTGGCGGTGGTTGGTGATTTGAAGAGGACAGGGAGCATTGTGCTCGCGGCTTCTCCAAAAATGAAGAAGGAATTTGGCATCAAGACAGGGTCGCGGATGTTTGAGATCCCGAATGATCCGAGGATTGTCGTCGTTGAACCTAAAATGGCGACCTATTTAAGGGTTTCGACGGAAATTACCCGCTTGTTCAACCGTTATGTGCCCAAAGAAGCGATTCACGTATATAGTGTGGACGAAAGTTTTGTGAAAGTCGATGGTGCCGCTTCTTTATGGGGAGATGCCCGGATGATAGCTGAAAAGATAAAGGATGAAATCGAACGCGAATTACAGCTCCCTTGTGCAATTGGAATTGGGCCGAACATGCTTATGGCAAAGCTTTGCCTTGATTTGGATGCCAAACATAAAGGGATTGCCGAATGGAAGTATGAGGATGTGCCAAGCAAACTTTGGCCGATTTCCCCGCTTCGTGAAATGTGGGGGATCGGCAGGCGCGTTGAAAAAACCCTTCATGGAATGGGGATATTTACGGTTGGGCAGCTTGCCAATTATGATCTTGAATTACTTGAAGCGAAGTTTGGGATTATGGGCAATCAGCTTTACCACCATGCGTGGGGAATAGATTTATCCGATATGGGGGCAGCGATCATCGAAGGGCAGGTAAGCTTCGGCAAAAGCCAAATCCTGCTGCGGGATTATAAGGAGGAGCATGAGGTGAAGCAGGTCATGCTGGAAATTTGCGAAGAAGTTGGAAGAAGGGCACGCACCCATCGCAAGGCAGGAAGAACGGTGAGCCTAAGCATTGGTTACAGCAAGGATGAGTTTGGCGGGGGTTTCCATCGTTCGCGTTCGATTAGCGAACCGACCAACATCACGATGGAGTTATATAAAGTTTGCCTGGAGCTTTTTCATGAGAACTATAAGCAAAAAACGGTTCGGAGCATAGAGGTCAGACTCTCGAATATTGTGGATGATAACGAAATGCAGTTGACTTTATTCGATGCTTCGCGCTGGAAGAAGCGGGAATTGAGTTACACAGTTGATCGAATTCGCCATAAATATGGAGCCAAATCGTTATTGCGTGCGGTTTCGTATACGGAAGCCGGTACAGCCGTTTACCGAAGCAGGCTGCTTGGTGGGCATAAGGCGTAGGGGTGACTTTTTGAAGGGAGGGAAAAGAATGATTCGTGATCGCGGCCGTATCAAATGGACATCGATGATGTTACCGGAGCATGTGAAGATGCTGCGGGATTGGGCGGTGGAGGATGGCTATGAAACGAAGCGCATCCTGGATGAGCAGCAACTGGAAGAAATGAATGCTGTAATGGGGGAAGCGATGGAGGAAAGAAAGGATGTTACGATTGCACATTATGAAGGAAACCGGTATCAGCTGTTAATCGGCAGGATCCATTATTATAATGAGCCCACCCAAAAGCTTCATATCGTTGATCGGTTTCAGCAGGTTCACTATATCAGGCTCTCCGATATAGCGGATGTAAGGATAACGGAATGATGAGCGGAAAGGCCGTTCCAAGGGACAGCCTTTCATTTTCATCGTGATGCGTAAGAGAATCGGCATTTGCTAGCACGGTGTTCGTGTGGCTGATCTTGCAAAAGGAAGCAGGCAGTTTCTTTAACAGAAGCGTTTTTATCGTTTATAATGGGGGAAAGGAAAGACATCAGGAGGCGTGCAATCATGTATATTGAATGGACGGAAACAGCGGCTGAGAAAATAGTCGATAAGGTACAGGAACAAGAAGGATATTTACAGTTGAAATATGATACTGATGGCTGTGGCTGCGTGGTGAGTGGTGTGACCGCGCTATGGTGGGTAAACGAACCTGAAGAAGGTACCGAAAAAGTGGAAACGAACGGGATTCCTCTATATGTGGAGAAATCAAAAATGATTTTCCTTGATGAAGTCATGAAAATAGACTTTGTTCCGGAAGCGAACAGCTTTCAATTAAAAAGTCCGAATCAAATCTTAAATCCGAGGATGAGCTTTTTTTATAAAATCTAAATGAAGCAAAGAGGGAATCTTGATTCCCTCTCTTTTCTTCTCAGACAAGTTTTAGAAACTGATCGATTTGATCTTCATATTCTCTTGGATTTTCATTGTAAGATTGAGCGTGGGCCCCTTTTTTAGCGATGTACAGCTGCTTTGGGCCCTCTTTTGCTGCATATAATTCCGCTGTCATGGAAGCGGGAATGAAACTGTCATTTTCACTATGGATGAAGAGCACGGGGTTTCGGATATTTTTCATATAATCGATTGGTGACACTTCATTGGTCCAATATCCATCACGGAGTTTGATGAACGTACGCCCAAGCGGAAACACGGTCCAGGAGGGAAGTGGGACTACAAGTTTAAGCTGGTGTTTGATCTGATCCTCGAAATTTGAAAATGGACAGTCGGCAATGTAAAAATCAGCACCATCTTCAAGCATTCCGGCATATAAAAGCAGGGTTACAGCCCCCATGGATTCTCCATGAATGCCAATATGAAGGTCAGGACCTTTACGTCTTTTCAATTCATCGATTACAGCCTTCAGGTCGAATTTTTCATAATGTCCATAACTGCTCGTCTTGCCCCCCGAATCCCCATGCCGGCGGTGGTCATAAATGATGGCATTGAAGCCCCGCTTAAGAAAAATATTCATGTACTTAATCGAATTGACTTTGTTCTCCGTCACACCATGGGAAATGACCACCCACTTATTAGTATCATGCGGTTCGATAAACAAGCATTTCAAGGAATATCCGGATGGTGACGATACCCAAATTTCCGTTTTAGGCAGATTATCAAAATCCTCCGTGATCAGGCGTTTAGCCATGATTTCACGATTCTGGATAAAATCATCTTCCTTCTTTTTCATGTACATGATCCGATTGGAAAAATAAATGCCGACGCCGATGATATACGATAGGATTCCAGCCAGTGTAAACCACCATTTCTTCATGGGAGGTCCTCCTCAGTTGATTTTCTTTATTTTACCATGTGGGAAATGGGAAAACACTGTTTGAAAACCATGACGAGGAAAACGGCAGTCGTGATATAATAATTTCATAAATGGCCAGGAGGTTTTAAGGGTGAAAAAGAAACAGCAGCGAAATCAAAATCAAAGCAAAAACCAAGATAAAGAATCATCTTCATTGAAACTCGGTGATATGATCAATCAAGATATCATGTCCCAGCTTCGTCAAAAGCAAAAGGAACTTAATGAGGCTGAACAAGAAAAACGGGCAGCGGAAGAAGAAAAAAAACGCGAAGAAAGAAAGCGTCGGGAGAAGAATAAATCATTCGAAGAACTATTGGGTGAAAGCAATCTGAACTGGAAGAACTATAAATGAAGGACAGGGAGCGGTTTATTAAGAGAGCTGGCTCCCTTTTTCCGTTCAGGAAGACCATTCCTTGCTGATATTCCTTTATTTTATAATGTATAACGATTATATTAAAGATAAGTTCGATATGCTTTCATATCGGATGGACTACAATTAGCTGGTGATATGATGCAAAGTAAAATAGAGAAAGTACTGGAAGACCAATTATGTTTCCTGCTTTATGCAAGTTCAAGGGAAATGACGAAGAAATATAAACCGCTGCTTGATAAACTCAAAGTGACATATCCTCAATACCTTGTTCTTCTTCTATTATGGGAACAGGATACACTTACAGTAAAAAAACTAGGGGAGCTCCTTGCCCTCGACTCAGGAACGCTTACCCCCATGTTGAAACGAATGGAGCAGAATGGCTTGATTGTCCGTGAACGTTCGTCTGAGGATGAACGGTCTGTCATGATTAAGTTGACGGAAAAGGGACTTGGTTTACAGGAAGAGGCCTGTTTCATTCCAGATCGCATTTCGGCAATGTCGGGTGATGATAAGAAGGTGGTTGAGGATTTAAAAGTTTCGCTGCTCCAATTATTGAAAACATTACAGGAATTTTAGCAAAGAAAAGACGCTTGGTGATCCCAAGCGTCTTTTTGTGGATTTCAATCTACATTTATTTCAAAGGCGACGTCCACATTGCCATTGATCGCTTTAGAATAAGGACACATTTGATGCGCTTTATGAACAAGGGTTTCGAATGTCTCCTTGTCGACCCCGGATCCCTTCACGGCCAAAGTTACAGCCAAGCTGTACTGATGCATCTCACCCATCAAAAGACTGACGTTTGCGGTGACTTTGGAATCGAAAGAAACGCGTTCAATTTTACCAACTGATTGCAAAGCACTATCAAAACATGCAGCATATCCAGCTGCAAAAAGCTGTTCTGGATTAGATGCTTCAGGCATCTGTTTAGCCCTAGGTGTACCAGGCATCGCAATATCAACCGTGAAGTTGCCGTCAGCAGAAATTGCCGTTCCTTCTCTTCCGCCATCAACTGTTACAGACGTTGTAAATAATGTTTTTGTCATCATTTTTTCTCCATTATCTTCTTATTTTTAGTTGTGCACAACTAAATTGTACAGCATTAAATTTGGGATGTCCAATGAAAAAATTAAAAATGTTGGTATGAAGTTAAATTGGTTTGGAAGGATTGGAATGAAGAGGAACTTGAAAGCGGTACAGAAGCAGTAAGGCGAATAAATGAAGGAACGGAAAAAGGCTGTCTATCACGTTGGTTAAACGGAGATAGTGCAGCCTAAAGGATGTTCTGACGTTCCTTTGAAACATTTAGTTTAGTTTTATTCTTTTACTCCCGGTGACTTTCATATTTGTTCGCTTTGGTCAACTGCTTCAAGATATCCAACTCGGTTTTGGACAGTGAAGGGCTGTTAGCGGCCTGGCAGTTCTCGCGGAGCTGCTGTACTGAACTTGCTCCTGGTACAACGGTAGCGACGCTTTGGTGTGACAATACATATTGAAGTGCGGTTTCATTCAACTTCCTATCAGAAAGTTTGTCCTTTATTTGCGGAAGCAAATCTTTAAGTTCGTGATAGCTATAGTCAAGGTATCCATCCTCATTTGCCTTTTCAAGCATTTTTTCACTGAGCAGCCCTTTGGCAAGGGGGCCACGGGCGATAATGCTGATCTGTTTGTTGGCCAAAAGGGACAGCCACTCTTCTGGGCGGCGGTCAAGTAGATTAAACTGCATCATCACGGAATCAAGCTCAGACTTTTCAGTGAATTCCTTGATTACATTCGGACGAATCGAAGAAATGCCATAATGTCGGATATAGCCTTCTTTTTTCAAATCTTCAAATGCTTCTACCGTTTCTCCGATATTGTCTGAAATGGTGCCGCCATGTAACTGATAAAGATCAATATAATCTGTACCCAATCGCTTTAGGCTATCTTTTACTGCCGTTTTAATATAGGCGCCAGATGGATCCCAGCTCCAGGAATCTTTATTTTCATTCCAGCGGTTTCCGACCTTGGTGGCTATGTATACTTTATCGCGGACTGATTTTAAATTCTTTCCGACGATTTCTTCATTCATTCCGAAATCATATAAGTCAGCCGTATCAAAATAATTGATTCCTTCATCTAAAGCGGACTGTATGATTTCGGATGCCTGATTTTCAACAGTCCCCAATGACATGCATCCAAGCCCGATTTCAGAAACTAGCAAGTCAGAATTTCCTAGTCTGCGTTTTTTCATGTTATCCACTCCCTTTACTTCATTGTAAAGGAGAAATCCATTTCACTCAAAGAATTCACTTGATCCGTTTTAAAGGAGTGGGCGGCTCCTGATCATGTATGTCGGTAATCCAATCATTGATATAGACATATTGATTTTGTAATTGCTTTAGTTTTTGAAGGATTTCCCAACTCTTTCCAGATAAAGTAACGCTTTTTTCCAATACGTAAACTTTCATTAAATCGCCCTCCATCTCTATTATGGTAAAATGTATGAGGAATCATGCTGCAATTAGAACAAAGGAGTGGTCAGGATGAAAAAGTTTGAAGAAAAAACGCTGTCTTCGAAAAAAGTCTTTACGGGAAAGGTAATCAGCCTGCAAGTGGATGATGTAGAGCTTCCAGATGGGAAAACGGGTAAACGTGAAATAATCAAACATCCGGGGGCGGTTGCCATCATAGCTCTCACGGCAGACAATAAAATCATCATGGTTGAGCAGTACCGTAAAGCGCTGGAAAGGAGCTTGGTGGAAATTCCTGCAGGAAAGCTGGAAAAAGGCGAAGAGCCGGTTCTGTCGGCTAAACGGGAACTGGAGGAGGAGACAGGCTATGAATGCGAAAAAATGGAGCACATCATATCCTTCTATACATCCCCAGGTTTCGCCGATGAATTGGTCCACCTTTATATGGCCCACAATTTGAAAAAGAAGGAAAATGCGGCCCCGCTGGATGAAGATGAATTTGTCGAGATGCTTGAACTCACGTTGGAAGAAGCTCAAACTTATATGGATGAAGGGAAAATCCAGGATGCCAAAACGGCATATGCAGTTCAGTATCTGCAGTTGAAAAGGGCGATGACATCATAAATGAAAGAATTTTACGCTGACCTGCATATCCATATAGGCAGAACGAGAAGCGGAAGGGCCGTAAAAATAACAGGTGCTAAAACGTTAACCTTCAGCAATGTGCTGCAAGTGGCAAGTGAAAGGAAGGGCCTTGATCTAATCGGAATAATCGATTGCCATTCTCCTGAAATTATCGAAGAAATCGAAGCGGGGATTCTTGATGGCGAAATCACGGAAAAGATTGAAGGCGGACTTCAATACAAGAATACAACCATCATTCCAGGCTCGGAGATTGAAATTTATGATCAGAATTGTAATGGACCGATCCATGTCCTCGCCTATTTTCCCACTTTAAAAGCGATGAAGGAATTCTCTTCATGGATGGGCGGACATGTTAAAAATATCACCTTGAGCTCCCAAAGGATTTATTGTGATGGAAGAACGCTGCAAAAGATCGTGAAGTCACTGGGCGGCCTGTTTATTCCGGCACATGTTTTTACCCCATTTAAAAGCTTATATGGAAAAGGGGTGCGATCCAGTCTGACAGAAGTATTCGATCCGAAGCTAATTGATGCCATCGAACTTGGTTTAAGTTCAGATACAGAAATGGTCAAGGATATCGAGGAGTTGGATTCCTATGTATTCGTGACAAATTCCGATGCGCATTCGCTTGGGAAAATCGCCCGTGAATATCAGAAAGTCCTGCTTGAAGAACCAAGTTTCAATGAGCTGGCAAAAGCCCTTAAAGAAAAAGGGAATCGTAAGGTGGCCGTTAATTATGGATTGAACCCCTTATTGGGAAAGTATCATCAAACGGTATGTTCAGGGTGTTTACACCAGGTATTGAGGGATGATGAACAATGTCCCGAGTGTGGTAATAAATCCATTATTAAAGGGGTATCGTCCAGGATTAAAGAACTCTCCATTTCCGGGCTGGACGGAAGAAACCGAAGGGAAAGGCCGCCGTATATCCATCAAGTGCCACTCGATTTCATCCCAGGACTCGGACCTAAATCCATGGAAAAACTGCTGGCGGCATTTGGAACAGAGATGAATATCCTTCATGGTGTTACGCTTGAACAGCTCATGGAAATCGTTCCTGAAAAATTGGCGTGCTACATCGATTCTGCCAGGAAAGGGACGCTTTCTTTTGAAGTGGGGGGCGGAGGAAAGTACGGAAAGGTCAAAAAGGAATTAACCTAAAAAAGTCCTGACAGATGAGATCTGTCAGGACTTTTTTAGGTTGTTGTTTTTGCATAAATGGAGGTGTCCCGCACTTCCTTGCCGTCTGCACTGAGGCAGTCATTACGCAAAATACCTTCAAGGGTATATCCCAGCCTCTCAGGAATCCGTTTGCTGGCTATATTATTAGGGTCACAGCGGATTTCAACTCGTTTTGCCCCATAATGGTAAAAGGCAAATTTGGTTAACCTTTCCACTGCCTCCGTTATGTAGCCTAGTTTACTGTATCTTGTATCAATCCAATAGCCAATTTCGAATTTAGGGATATCCCAATTAATTCGGTGCAGACCAGTGGAGCCAATGAATTGATCGTCTTCTTTCCTATAAATATGGAGCCTGATATCCTCTTTTAAAATAAAGTCCGCAAAGGACTTAAGGACGTTCTGTTCAGAAGTTTCCAACGAAAAATCTTGATGTGCAAACGGCAGCCACTGTTTCAATTCAGGTTTAGAATGGACAATGGCTTCGTAAAGGTCCAGGCCATCACCAGGTTGACAAGGTCTTAGATATAATCGCGGGGTTTCAATTTTTTCGGGAAAATCCATTAATATAGCTTTCATATCCTGCCTCCATATTATTGATATGGAAAATTATAACACGAATTGGATTCAAAGTGTTTGGCTGATGGGGAAAGTTTTCTTAGCATAAATGAGAGAGTGAAAACATAGATTCTAGTAAGCGGAGTTGGGAGGATGAAAGATGAAAAAAAAATCTGTCGTACAAAATGCCGTAATGAAACATATTAACGAACATTCCTCATTATATGTCTTTATCACTGTGCTTTTTTTGATGGGTGTCATTTTTGGGGCAATATTGGTGAATAGTTTGAGCTTTACCCAAAAGGAAGACTTGTTCTATTATTTATCGCAATTTTTCGGACAAGTATCCAAGGGTGAATTTGCATCTTCGCATGATATGTTCAGTCAAAGTATTATGCATAATATAAAATATATCGGGGTCATCTGGATTCTGGGAATATCGGTCATCGGTTTGCCTGTCATCCTGGTTTTGTTATTTATAAAAGGGATGGTTGTTGGATTCACAGTCGGCTTTTTAGTAAATCAAATGGGATGGAGCGGATTCTTATTATCGTTTGTCGCCATTCTGCCCCAAAATATATTCATCGTACCGATATTCATCGTAATAACCGTCCTTGCCGTCGCACTATCAATGAAAATGATCAGCCGGATTTTCCTAAAGCAGGTTCGTGAACCGCTGAAGCCGATAATTTCGCGGTATATTTTCTCATTGGTTTTGTCGGGGTTATTTTTGATTACGGCTGCTGCGTTTGAAGCGTACCTATCCCCTTCTTTAATGAAAAATGTCGTAAGTTTATTGGGTCATTAATGAAAATTTACCGTTCCCGCAAATTTTTTTATCATTAACAAGAAATCTATTTTGACAGTTTTCCCTCTTTTGATATAATGGATAAGATAGCGGCGCGGGAGGGAATATTAGGTATGGAAATAGAAAACAGAATTGATAGGATAAAAAAGCAGTTACACTCGTCCAGCTACAAATTAACGCCTCAGCGAGAAGCGACCGTCCGCGTTTTACTTGAGCATGAAGAGGATCATTTAAGCGCAGAAGACGTTTACCTCCTTGTCAAAGAAAAGTCGCCGGAAATTGGATTGGCAACAGTTTACCGTACGCTAGAGTTGCTGACTGAATTGAAGATAGTAGATAAAATTAACTTTGGAGACGGGGTTTCCCGTTATGATTTAAGACAAGAAGGAGCTGCGCATTTCCATCATCATCTTGTTTGTGTGGAATGTGGTGCGGTAGATGAGATCCAGGAAGACCTACTTGAAGACGTAGAAGACATCGTGGAACGCGACTGGAACTTCAAGATTAAAGACCATAGATTAACCTTTCATGGCATTTGTCATCGATGTCATGACAAAGAAGAAAATTAAGGTGAATGAAGTCGGACCTTTTCCATTTAATGGAGAAGGTTTTCTGCATTTTAAAAACCTATTTTCTCAAGGAAGAGCTGTTTTTGTTTTCTCCTTTCCGAAACACGTATAAAACTTGTCCTGTTGGGCATAGATTGATACAAAGGATCGAATGGGAGGGGAAAGATGATGAAAACATCATTATCGCTTGTTTTGCACACGGCTAAAGTGATGGTTCTCTTTGTTAGCTTCACTGTTCTTTTTTATATAGGAATGGTATGGTTAAATCAGGAATATCAAAGTTATCATCGTTATGATGAACCGAAAGGCATGGCCGTAAAAGTATCGAAAGCTGTTGATACGGGTGATGATGCATGGCTTGAACGCTTAATGTTGTTTTATTTAAACGGGGAGTAATGAATATGGAGAATCAAATTAGGGATTTCATTCATTTTTTAACCATTGAAAAGGGACTTGCCAAAAATACGCTCGTCTCGTATGAGCGTGACTTAAGATCATATTGGAGCTATCTGAAAGATGTTGAAACCATTGAAGCCTGGAATGATTCACGGCGGGTGAACATCCTGCATTTTCTCGTGCATTTGAAGGATCAAGGGAAATCGTCGAAGACGGTGGCGCGTCATATAGCTTCCATTCGGTCTTTTCATCAATTTCTTCTAAGGGAAAAAGTAACCGGGCAGGATCCGTCCATACATATAGAAACGCCAAAACCGGAACGAAGCCTTCCAAAGGTATTAAGCATGGAAGAGGTTGAAGCACTATTGGATGCCCCGAAGAAAATGGATGAATTCGGTTTACGTGATAAGGCGATGCTAGAACTGATGTATGCGACGGGTATGCGTGTCAGTGAGTTGATATCCATGGATGTGAGTGATGTCCATGCATCGATGGGTTTTGTCCGTTGCGTAGGGAAAGGAAATAAAGAGAGGATCATTCCGATTGGACAAACTGCATTGGGTGCGATAGAACATTATATGGAAAGTTCCCGGGGGAAAATGGCCAGTCCCAAGCACAGGACAGATTCACTTTTTTTGAATCATCATGGAAACAGGCTGACAAGGCAGGGATTTTGGAAGATTCTAAAAAAACTTGTAAAATCAGCACAAATTGAAAAAGAAATTACACCGCATACACTAAGACATTCGTTCGCGACACATCTATTGATGAACGGGGCTGATTTACGTGCCGTCCAAGAAATGCTTGGTCATGCGGATATTTCGACAACTCAAATTTATACACATATTACGAACGTACGGATCAAGGATGTATATTCAAAATTCCATCCGCGAGCTTAAAAGAATAGTAGAATGATAGAAAAGGTTGTGAATTTAACTGCGGGGCAGTTGAAGGAGCAGCCTTATTCTCCGTTTGTACGGACTGCTATAGGGGCTGCAAATAATTCCAATGTGCATCTTGGGGCACTTTGTTTCATTCCGAAATATATTATTTGTCTACATCATGGTAATCGTTTACAATGTAGAGAGGTCAGACTTCTGACGTTCTCGCGATTTCATTTAAATGAAGAGTAACTGAGCAGAGTAAGGGTATTATAGAGAGTATAAAAAGTGATTTACTATTTTAGGAGGAATGACTCATGAAAGGAAATTCAGCATTTAAACGTATATTTGTAGTAGTTATGGATTCAGTTGGGATTGGCGAAGCGCCTGATGCAGATTTATTCGGCGATAAAGGGGCGGATACACTTGGCCATATCGCAGAAAGAATGAATGGATTGAACATGCCGACTCTCGCAAAATTGGGTTTAGGCAATATCCGTGAAATCAAGGGGATTGATAAAGCTCAGCAACCTCTCGCATACTATACGAAAATGAAGGAAGCCTCTACAGGAAAAGATACGATGACTGGACATTGGGAAATCATGGGGTTAAATATATCGACTCCATTCCGTGTATTTCCAGATGGCTTCCCGGAACTATTAGTCAATGAACTCGAGGCGAAGGTGGGTCGGGGAATTATTGGGAACGTCCCGGCAAGCGGCACGGAAATCATTGAAAGGCTTGGCGAGGAACATATGAAAACGGGTGCGCTGATCGTTTATACATCAGCTGATTCCGTATTACAGATTGCTGCACATGAAGATATCGTCCCAATAGACGAATTATACAAGATATGTGAAATTGCCCGTGAAATGACAATGGCTGATGAGTTCAAGGTTGGACGCGTAATTGCCAGACCGTTCACAGGTGAACCAGGCAACTTCAAAAGAACGCCTAACCGTCATGATTATGCGTTGAAGCCTTTTAACCGGACTGTAATGGATGAATTGAAAGATTCTGGATATGATGTGCTCGCAATCGGGAAGATCTCTGATATCTTTGATGGGGAAGGTGTCACTGAATCATTGAGGACCGTATCCAATATGGATGGAATGGATAAATTAATCCAAACGGTAGAACAGGATTTCAAAGGGTTAAGTTTCCTTAATCTAGTCGACTTCGATGCTTTATACGGTCACCGCCGCGATCCAGAGGGATACGGAAAGGCATTGGAAGAATTCGATGCCCGGATGCCGGAAGTCCTTGATAAACTGAAAGAGGATGATCTATTGATCATCACTGCCGATCACGGGAATGATCCGGTCCATGAAGGAACCGATCACACACGTGAATATGTCCCATTATTAGTTTATTCCAAACGATTTACAGAAGGTGCCGAACTACCGATAAGAGATACATTTGCTGATATTGGGGCGACGGTCGCTGCTAATTTTGATGTAAAAATGCCTGCCTTTGGAAAAAATATATTAGGCGATCTAAATTTAGGGGAGAGTAAATAGATGTTTAATAAAATAGAGATTGCTGCTTCATTTATAAAAAGTAAAATTGAAGGCTCTCCGGAGATAGGACTGATTCTTGGTTCCGGGCTTGGAGTATTGGCGGATGAAATTGAAAATCCGATAACTATTCCATACCACGAAATTCCGGAATTCCCGGTATCGACTGTGGAGGGACACGCTGGACAGCTTGTCATTGGACATTTAAGTGGCAAAAAAGTTGTAGCCATGCAAGGACGTTTCCACTTTTATGAGGGCTATTCGATGGAGAAGGTCACTTTTCCTGTACGTGTAATGAAACTACTTGGTGTTGAGCAGTTAATTGTAACGAATGCTGCCGGAAGCGTAAATGAAAGCTATGAACCAGGTGACTTGATGCTCATTACGGATCATATTAATTTAATGGGGGCAAATCCATTGATTGGTCCTAATGAAGAGCGCTTCGGCCCTAGATTCCCTGATATGTCGGAGGCTTATAATAAAGGCCTTCGGACGCAAGCAAAAAAAATAGCAGCTTCACTAGGATTGGATATTAAAGAAGGTGTCTATATCGGAAATACAGGACCGACATATGAGACGCCGGCAGAAGTGAAAATGGCAAGGATCCTTGGCGGGGATGCAGTTGGTATGTCGACAGTTCCGGAAGTTATCGTGGCTAGGCATAGTGGTATGAAGGTGCTTGGAATTTCATGCCTTACAAATATGGCCGCAGGCATTCTTGATCAGCCTTTGTCGCATGAAGAGGTAATTGAAACGACTGAAAAAGTGAAAAGCAGTTTTCTTGAATTTGTTAAGCATATCGTTAAGGACATATAAAACGAACAAAAATACAAGTACACCTAAAGAGATCCGGTGTCTTTGAAAAAGTGGGGATTCTAATATGAGAATGGTAGATTTAATCGAGAAAAAGCGTGATGGAAAGGCTCTTACTACGGAAGAAATACAGTTCATCATCAAAGGGTTTACCGATGGCACGATTCCGGATTACCAAATGAGCGCTTGGTCAATGGCAGTTTATTTCAAAGGCATGAATGAGCAGGAACGTGCTGATCTAACCATGGCGATGGTCGAATCAGGAGATCAAATTGATTTATCTATGATTGAAGGAATTAAAGTCGATAAACATTCAACAGGCGGTGTTGGTGATACCACAACTCTAGTGCTTGGACCATTGGTTGCTGCTGTAGGTGTTCCAGTGGCAAAGATGTCAGGACGCGGTCTTGGTCATACAGGCGGAACGATCGATAAGTTGGAGTCTGTAAAAGGATTTCATGTCGAAATAGAAAATGACGAGTTCATTCGACTTGTTAATAAAAATAAGATAGCTGTCATTGGACAAAGTGGTAACCTGACTCCAGCCGACAAAAAGTTATATGCATTGCGTGATGTTACGGCTACCGTTAACAGTATTGGTTTGATTGCTGGCTCGATCATGAGTAAGAAAATCGCCGCTGGTGCTGATGCAATTGTACTTGATGTTAAAACGGGAGCGGGCGCTTTCATGAAAACTCTCGAAGATTCCGAAGAGTTGGCGCATGCAATGGTTAGCATTGGAAACAATGTGGGACGAAACACGATGGCCGTCATTTCCGATATGAGCCAACCGTTGGGTTACGCAATCGGAAATGCTTTAGAAGTGAAGGAAGCCATCGATACGCTTAAAGGAGAGGGACCGGAAGATTTAACGGAACTTTCTTTAACACTAGGAAGCCATATGGTATACCTTTCCAAAAAGGCAAGCTCGCTGGAAGAAGCAAGAACATTGCTGGAAAATGCGATCAAGGATGGTTCTGCACTTAACTCATTCAAGGTTTTCCTAGAAGCGCAGGGAGGCGATGGTTCGGTTGTGGATCAGCCGGAAAAACTACCGCAGGCTGCTCATACTTTCGAGCTGGAAGCGAAAGAGGACGGCTATGTATCGGAAATCATCGCTGATGAGGTAGGAACGGCAGCCATGCTGTTAGGCGCCGGGCGGGCAACAAAGGAATCAGAGATTGATTTGGCAGTCGGACTGGTACTTCGTAAAAAAATCGGGGAAACCGTGGCAAAAGGTGAATCCCTAGTGACGATTTACAGCAATTTTGAAGATGTTTCAAAGGTAAAAGAAAAATTGTATGAAAGCATTGCGATTTCAAAAGAGAAAATAGAAAAACCTACATTGATCTATAAAGAGATCATGGAATAAACGTAAAAAGGCCGCTATTGAGCGGCCTTTTTACGTTTATTCCATTGAATGTTAAAAGAGGATGCCCATGCGCATCCTCTTTTAATTTGGTTCACTTTGTTGCCCTATATCCAGTATATGTTTCAAAATTCATCTTTATTTGTATAAAAATGGGTTTAATGGAAAAAATAAAACCTATAAAGATTGGAGGGTATGGAGATGAAGCGGATTCTTTCTCTATTTTTAACCGTTTTGGTAGCATTGGGTTTTAGCATCCCACATACAAAAGCAGCTGAAGAAAAAGGAGTCGAATTAGCGGCAAATGCTAAATCCGCTATTTTGATTGAACGGGATACAGGTACTGTTCTCTATGATAAAAATGCAGACGCTCGTCTTTCACCGGCAAGTATGACGAAAATCATGACGATGCTGTTGATCATGGAAGCGATCGATAAAGGCGAACTTAGCATGAAGGAGAAAATCAGGACTAGTGAGTATGCAGCATCGATGGGCGGTTCCCAGATCTTTCTCGAGCCAGGTGAAGAAATGACCACAGAACAAATGCTCAAGGGCATCTCGATTGGTTCGGCGAATGATGCATCGGTGGCGATGGCTGAACGTCTAGCTGGTTCGGAAGAAGAGTTTGTTAGGAAAATGAACAAAAAGGCGAAAGATCTCGGGTTGAAAAATACAAAGTTCCAAAACGCAACAGGCCTTCCTGTTAAAGATCATTACAGTTCGGCACATGATATGTCGATAATGGCAAAGGAGTTATTGAAATACGATACGATAACAAGGTTCACGGGTACATATGAAGATTATCTCCGTGAAAATACCGAAAAGAAGTTCTGGCTTGTCAACACGAACAGATTAGTGAAATTTTACCCTGGGGTCGATGGATTGAAGACAGGATTCACAAATGAAGCGAAGTATTGTTTGACAGCGACTGCTAAAAAAGGGAATATGCGTGTCATTGCCGTCGTTTTCGGAGCTGTTTCTCCAAAAGAACGAAATGCTCAGGTCACCAAGATGTTAGATTATGCATTTTCACAATACATCACATACCCGATTTATAAACGCGGCGAGGTGTTAGGTGAAGCCAAGGTAAGTAAAGGACACAAAAAATCCGTGGTGGGGGTCACAAGTGAACCTATTTCAGTTTTGACAGCCAAAAACGGAACGGCAAAGGACTTTACAAAAAAAATCACGCTTGATAAAGATTTGGCTGCCCCGATTAAAAAAGGGGATGAAATTGGTACGCTTGAATTGAAGAAAAACGGTAAGGTGTATGTCGAATCTCCGATCGTCGCGAAGGAAACTATTGAAAATGCGAGCTGGTGGCAATTGTATAAAAGGGCTTTCGGCATGTTTACCCACGCGAAATAGAATAAATTGTCGCATTGCCTGTTAATCGTACTAATTTAGGCGAAACTCCACTAGTTTTGCTAGTAAGGAGGAATCGGCAGGTGAAAAAGAGAATTTGACTCTTTATAAGACAGTGAAGGAGGCTGTATATAATGGGTCTTACGATTAATATGGAGGCGAAAAACCGCGTATTGTGCATTCGTCTCAAAGGTGATTTGGATCATCATACAGCAGAAAAATTGAAAAACCAGGCAGAGGCAGCCATTCAAAAGCATAATATTAAGCATATCATCCTCAACATGGAAGAATTGGATTTTATGGACAGTTCGGGGCTCGGAGTTATTTTAGGGCGCTATAAGCAGGTAAACAAAAAGCAAGGTGAAATGGTGGTCTGTGCAATTTCTCCAGCAGTAAAGCGGTTATTTGAGATGTCAGGGTTGTTTAAAATTGTTAAAATGGAACTATCCGAAAAAAACGCTTTGCAAAGACTGGGGGTTGCCTAAGATGAAAAATAAAATGGAAACGAAATTTTCTGCACTTAGCCAAAATGAATCTTTTGCCAGGGTAACTGTTGCGGCTTTCATTGCCCAATTGGACCCGACGATGGATGAATTGACAGAGATCAAGACTGTCGTGTCAGAAGCCGTTACGAATTCGATTATCCATGGTTATGAAAGTGATCCGGAAGGATGGGTCTACATTTCGGTGGTCATCGAAGGAGATACTGTGGAATTGACCATCCGGGATGAAGGACTGGGCATTGAAGACGTCGAGGAGGCTAAACAGCCGTTATTTACGACAAAACCCGAACTTGAACGTTCCGGTATGGGATTCACCATCATGGAAAACTTCACGGATGAAATCAATATTATTTCCCACAAGGGCGAAGGCACGATCATTCGATTAAAAAAGCACTTAACTACAAGCAGAGCTTTGTGCAATTAAGGGAGACTTGCATATGGATGTGGAGGTTAAAAAAGAGAAGAGCAAGAAAGGCCAGCCCCATTTAAAAGATGAGGAATTGCGGAATTTAATCCAACGCAGCCAGAGCGGTGACCAAGATGCGAGGAACCTGATTGTCAACAGCAATCTGAGGCTTGTATGGTCAGTAGTGCAAAGATTCCTCAATCGAGGTTACGAACCGGATGACCTTTATCAAATAGGCTGTATTGGCCTGTTGAAGTCCGTGGATAAATTTGATTTATCGTTTGATGTGAAATTCTCAACGTATGCTGTGCCTATGATCATTGGTGAAATCCAACGTTTTATCCGTGATGATGGAACGGTTAAAGTAAGCCGGTCATTAAAGGAAATGGCGAATAAAATTCGCAGGGCCAAAGAGGAACTTTCAAAAACTTATGGCCGTGTTCCGACTGTCAATGAATTGGCGGAACATCTAGAGCTGTCGCCAGAGGATATCATCATGGCCCAAGAAGCTAGCAGGAGCCCTTCTTCGATCCATGAAACGGTTTACGAAAATGATGGAGATCCGATTACTCTTCTTGACCAGATCGCCGACCATAATGAAACATCCTGGTTCGATCAAATCGCTTTGAAAGAAGCCATACATGAATTGAATGAACGTGAAAGGCTGATTGTTTTCCTAAGGTATTATAAGGATCAGACGCAATCGGAAGTGGCGGCAAGGCTTGGTATTTCCCAAGTTCAGGTGTCAAGGCTGGAAAAGAAGATTCTTCAGCAAATGAAAAACCACATGAATCAGTGATTCATGTGGTTTTTTTTATTGAGCTGAAAATAAATCTTGATTTTAGGAAAAAGTAAAAGTGATTCCTTATCAAGTAGGGCGAAAATATGAATGGGGTCGAATTTTTAGTTGAATTCAGAGATAAAAACGAATATTATAGTAAAGGTCGCGTTTCTCATTCGTTTTTTATCTTTTTTTCAATGAATAACGATCAAGAAAAACGTCGTTGCAGTACAATATTAGGACACCTTGTACTTTCGTGCAAACGGTTGTCGGTGTTTCCTTTAGATCTGGAGGTCTAAAATATGTTTTTGGAAAAGTTTTTCTCCCTGAAAGAAAATGGGACAGATGTCCGTACAGAAGTCATGGCGGGTGTTACGACATTTTTAACCATGGTTTATATCCTTATTGTGAATCCGGCTTTATTGTCTTCAATCGGAATTCCATTTGAACAAGTTTTCATGGCAACGGTCATATCAGCGGTGATTGGTACCCTTATCATGGGGCTTGTTGCAAAATACCCGATTGCGATAGCACCAGGGATGGGTTTGAATGCGTATTTTGCCAGCGTAGTGGGGGCACAGGGCCTTTCATATCAGACCGTATTCGGTACGGTTTTCATTGCTGGTTTGCTATTTCTATTAATTAGCGTGACAAGCTTGCGTAAAATGATAATTGATGCGATTCCTAACTCATTAAAATATGGCATCACGTCCGGAATTGGTTTATTCATTGCGTTTATCGGATTGAAAAATGCTGGAATCGTAGTGCCTAATGAATCAACGATGGTGTCGCTTGGAGATTTGCACCAGCCTGGAACCGTTTTGGCGCTAGCAGGTTTATTCATTACCTTGATTTTTATGGCCCGTAATATTAAAGGGGCAATTTTCATTGGTATGATCATTACGGCAATCATTGGCTACTTTATCGGTTTGCTCAACTTTGATGGGGTCTTATCTGTACCTCCGACACCGGTATTTTTCGATATCGATATTGCCGGGGTCTTCACGAATTCATTATATTCAATTGTTTTCGCCTTTTTACTTGTGACGATCTTTGATACGACAGGAACCTTGATTGGCGTGACGGAACAGGCTGGACTAACGAAGGATGGGAAAATCCCTCGTGCCAAGAAAGCCTTTTTAGGTGATGCGATTGCGACGACAGTCGGCTCGATGTTTGGTACAAGCCCTTCGACGGCATATGTTGAATCGAGTACGGGAGTAGCCGCAGGGGGACGTACGGGATTAACCGCTACTGTCGTGGCAATCTTGTTTGCTGCGTCGATTTTCTTTTCTCCATTGATATCGGCAATTTCGTCCGTTCAAGCAATCACAGCTCCCGTTTTGATCATTGTAGGATGTTTCATGATGGAAGGGCTGGCTAAAGTAAATTGGAAAATTTTCGATGAGGCGTTTCCGGCATTTGCGATCATTTTAACGATGCCGCTTACTTCAAGTATATCTACAGGGATTGCGATCGGGTTCATTACATTTCCCCTTATGAAGGTATTCAGTGGAAAAGGAAAATCGGTACATCCTCTCATTTATATTTTTGGATTTATATTTTTGATTCAGCTGATTTTCTTCCCTACTCATTAAAGTATGAATGTAATCAAAAAGACATGCTGTCATTGCAGCGTGTCTTTTTTTGTTTTTAAATTAGTAATATTTGGACATGGTTCACTTCCTGCATTTTCAAACTGTTTCCAAACCATACTACTATCATAAGGAAATAAAAGGTCGGGATGTGATGATAGTGGCAGTTGTATATATCAGGATGAGGAACCGTGTACAAGTAAAGGGAAATCAAACGGTGAGGATAAAAGATATTGCAAGGATAATCGGACCTGAAGAAGTGATTACCATCATTGAAGAAATTATATTATTAACGGTCAAGAAGGAAGATAAGAATATTATTGTCGTTGATTTGGCTCAAGTAATCGTGGCCATCCGCAAGATGGACCCGGCTATTGAACTGGAGTCATTCGGGCCCTCCCAAACGATCATCGAAATCATCTTCTCGAAAAAGAAAATGTCATACCTGACATTCGCCTTGGTTTGGTTTTTGTTATTTATCGGCGGCGGGATGACGATCATGAATTTTCATGTGGATGTCAGCATGGGGGAAGTGCATCAAAAAATCTTTACTATAATCACGGGGAAAGTGGATGATAAGCCATTATTGATCCAAATCCCATATAGTTTCGGCCTTGGTATGGGCATGATTCTATTTTTTAATCACTTTTTTAAAAAACGCTTCAATGAGGAACCTAGTCCGCTCGAGGTTGAAATGTTCAACTATCAGCAGGATTTGGACAGTTATGTAATCATGAATGAAAATAAGGAGAATGTGCGCCACCTTGATGACCGGTAAAATTATATTTGGAATCTTTGTCGGTTTGGCCGGGGGTTTTGCGACAGGTGCCGGTTTTGTAGCGTTTTTAACTGTACTTGGGGTGATTCCGAGACTGACTCAGCTGACCAAAACAATGAAGATGATTCATTACTATGAAGGAGCCATCATTACCGGCGTTGTCGCAGGGACATGGTTAGGATTACAGGAAACGGAATTTTCCCTCCCATATTTTTTATTAATTCCGATCGGTTTGGCTGACGGGATATTTAATGGAATGCTTGCTGCTGCCTTAACTGAAGTCCTGAATGTATTTCCGGTTCTGTCAAAGCGAATCGGAATTCAAGAGAAAATCATTTATCTGTTAATGGCACTCGTATTGGGGAAAGTAGCCGGATCATTATTCCAATGGATTTATTTAGTGGATTTATAAGTTTATAAGGTAACTATTCCTGATGATGAAAGGTAGGCCCAAGATGGTGACCAAACGAAAAGTGATATTGATTACGGATGGGGATGAGTATGCGAAACGGGCTGTCGAGCACGTAGCGAAGGAAATAGGGGGAAGGTGTATCTCCATGTCCCAAGGTAATCCATCACGATATACGGGCTTGGAGCTAGTTGAATTAATAAAAAAGGCGAAGTATGATCCAGTATTGGTCATGTTTGATGATAGCGGTTTTATCGGAGAAGGATCAGGCGAACAGGCAATGAAGGTAGTTGCCGGTCACCCTGATATTAATGTCCTTGGTGTGATAGCGGTCGCTTCAAAGACTAGAAGGGAAGAATGGACCAAAGTGGATATCTGTATTGACCGTGATGGTAACCTGACACCGAACGGGGTTGATAAATACGGAGCCGAAGAATTTGAACTCGGCAAGATAACTGGAGATACGGTGTATTGCATTGATCAATTACATGTTCCCATAGTAGTGGGGATAGGGGATATCGGGAAAATGTCCCATCAGGATGATTTTAAAAGAGGAGCACCGATAACGAAGCTAGCGGTGGAAATCATATTGGAAAGGAGTGGTCATGATGACTTCAGAAAAACCTGAAAACATGAAACCGATTCCGAATAGGGTAGCGGAAGTTGACGCGTACATGGAAAAGAATGTAGGTCTGGGCGTCAGCTTCGACTTAGGGGTAAGAAGGATAAAGGTTCTAAGAAAAGATGTGCATCTTTACTATGTAAACGGGCTGACGGATACAGAGTACATCATTGAAATCCTCGATTCTCTTATTCATAACAAAAATGCGGAAATCTTGACCACTAAAGTTTTTGATGCAGTCAAAGACTTGCTTGTACACCAATCCGTTGAGGAAATAAAGACGATGGATGAGCTTGTTGATCAGGTTTTATCCGGATTAATAGTCGTTGTTGTTGATGGTAAACCAATAGGATTGGTTGTGGATGTCCGGAGTTATCCAGGGAGACAGCCAGTAGAACCCGATACGGAAAAAGTCGTCCGTGGATCAAGGGACGGTTTTGTCGAGAATATCATCATTAACACAGCGATAACAAGACGGAGGATCAGGGATGAAAGATTACGTTTCGAAATGTTGCATGTAGGGGAACGATCGAAAACGGATATATCCATCGGCTACATTAAAGATATTGCCGATCCTGATTTAATTGAAATCGTTCGTAAGGAATTGAATAGTATTGATGTTGATGGCATAACGATGGCCGATAAAACGATCGAAGAGTTCATCGTCAAGCAAAAATATAACCCATACCCGCTTGTCAGGTACACGGAACGGGCTGATGTTGCTGCAACACATTTACTTGAGGGGCATGTCCTTATTTATGTGGATACGTCACCGAGTGTCATCATAACCCCGTCCACTCTTTTCCATCACATGCAACACGCTGAGGAGTATCGGCAGGCACCTGCTGTTGGATCCTTGGTACGCTGGGTCCGATTTCTCGGGATTTTCGTTTCGTTATACTTGCTGCCGATTTGGTTATTGTTTTGTTTAGAGCCTTCCCTCCTGCCGGAGAAGCTCGAGTATATCGGGCCTAATGAAAAAACGCATATACCCATTGTGATCCAAATCTTCATTTCCGATATTGGGATAGAATTTTTAAGGATGGCAGCCGTCCATACCCCGACACCGCTTTCTACGGCAATGGGCTTGGTTGCGGCAGTTTTGATCGGACAGATAGCGATAGATGTTGGGCTATTTGTTCCTGAGGTGGTTCTCTACGCTTCCGTAGCGACAATCGGTACATTTGTCACTCCGAGTTTAGAACTAGGGGTTGCGAATAAGATTTCCCGATTAGTCCTGCTAGTATTGGTCGCTTTATTTAAAGTGCCTGGCCTAGTCATTGGCATCACACTCTACATTATTATGCTTACTAATATAAAGACGTTAAATACGCCTTATTTATGGCCGCTTCTCCCGTTTCAGCCAAAGGCCCTGTCACATATAATATTAAGAAGACCTTATCCTGGCACTATAGAACGTCCGAGTATTGTACATCCCCAGGATCTCTATAGGCAGCCGAAAAAATCTAAAGGTTGATGTTGTCGAAAAGTTGTGGTAATTTAATTTTATTCGGATAAAGAGGTATTGTTAGGCTTCACAAAGAGAGAGCTACTATGACTCTTTGGAGTTTAAACCAATCTGTCTTTCCCTTCGAACTACAAAGCAGTCATAGAGAACAATATTTACATGGGATATCGATTCGAATGAGGCTTGTTCATATAGAGAACCTTTTACAGCAGGGTTTCTTTATTTGGGGCTGCCTCATTTCTTATTAATCTTTAGTTTTAAGTCAGGAAGGTGAGGCAATCATGCATTTGTACGGAACCGGTGGTGTAAATGAACGTGGACACCTGGAGATTGGCGGAGTGGATACAATCGAATTGATCGAGCAATTTGGAACACCATTATATGTTTATGATGTAGAGCTAATTCGCGAACGGGCAAGAGGGTTCAAGAGAACATTTGAGGAATTGGGGATTTCGGCTCAAGTTGCTTACGCAAGTAAGGCCTTTTCTTCGATTGCCATGATCCAGTTGGCAGAGCAAGAAGGACTTTCTCTCGATGTTGTTTCGGCAGGGGAATTGTATACGGCAATTAAGGCGAATTTCCCAACAGAACGGATTCATTTTCATGGAAATAACAAAAGTGATGAAGAGCTACATATGGCTTTGGATCATGACATTGGCTGTATAGTAGTCGATAATTTTTCAGAGTTGACACTGTTGGAAGAAATTTGTACAAACCGTGAACAAAAGGTGAAAATCCTTCTTCGTGTAACACCAGGTATCGAAGCCCATACGCATGATTATATATTGACAGGACAAGAAGATTCGAAATTTGGTTTTGATCTTATTAACGGCCAGGCTGAAGCTGCCCTTCGGCAAGCACTGCAAAGTGAATTCCTCGAAGTGCTGGGGCTTCACTGTCATATCGGATCCCAGATCTTTCAAACGACCGGTTTCCTTCTTGCAGCCCAAAAAATTATTGGCAAGCTGAATGATTGGCACGGCTCGGTAGGGTTTCAACCAAAGGTATTGAATCTCGGAGGGGGGTTCGGGATTCGGTATACACAAGAGGACGACCCGCTACCGGCGTCCCGATATGTTGAGGAAATCGTTAGGGAAGTTCAGAACCTGATTGCGGATTCTGATTTAGTGATGCCTGAAATCTGGATCGAACCTGGCCGTTCATTAGTAGGAGACGCCGGTGTGACACTGTACAAGGTCGGTTCTGAAAAGGAAGTTCCTAATGTCCGTAAATACATTGCCGTTGATGGGGGCATGAGTGATAATATACGTCCCGCTCTTTACGAAGCGAAATATGATGCCATTCTCGCAAACCGGCCGCTTGACCCTGTAGAAGAGACAGTGTCCATTGCCGGGAAATGCTGTGAAAGCGGAGATATGTTGATTTGGGATTTACCATTGCCAAAAGCCGGCCGCGGTGATGTCTTGGCGGTATTTTGTACAGGGGCATATGGATATTCCATGTCGAATAATTACAATCGGATTCCAAGACCGGCTGTCGTCTTTGCCGAAAATGGAGAAGCCCGGTTGGTCATCAAACGAGAGACGTACGAAGACCTTATCCATTTGGATTTGGCCCTTCATGAAGCGGCAGTCGTCACTAAAGAATAGAAAAAAAAGGATGGCAGTGGCCATCCTTTTTTCATTTGATTCAACTGAAAAGTGACTTGATTGCGTCTATTAAACTAATGAAGACTTCTTTCAATTTATCCAGAAATGATTGACCCTCTTCGGATTCAAGAAAATTGGAAAGTTTATCTTTAGCTGCAGTAAGCTGATCACCGACAGCGTTCCAATCAATATCCAATTCTTTTAGCTTATTGAATAGATCAATTAAACTTTGAATTTGAGCATCATTTAAGCCGATTCCAAGGTCTTTTGCTGAAGACTCGACAACCTCGCGGACCTCTTCAGTATTGGCTGGTGGATTTGCAGCCATTTCCTCTTTGATTTTCGTAACCAGTGCAGAGGCTTCTTCTGTCCCGATTTCGTCACCCAATTTTGCTGTTTTCACCATTTCTTCATTCGCTGCCTGTTTCACATCTTCAGGAATCTTCTTGTCGGCAGAGATTTCATAGGCTTTAATGACTCCTGTCAAAGCTGCTGTACCGGAAACGGGTATAGGTGCTGTGACATAAACGGTAGCATCTTTTACTCCAGCAGTTGCCAGTGCATTGATATACATTTCATCGGAAACCCAGTTAATGTTTTTAGACTCCAGTTTAAGTCCGGTACCTTTTTCCTCCAAAGTAATGGCAGAAGATGAAATCGCTTTTGTACCAATCAGACGACTAGCGATATAGTCACCTAAGTATTCATGTTCTTCCGCATTTGTAACTGTCAGGACCTCGACATCGTTTGGAGCTTTCATTTCTGATAAGATCATATTTTTTTGTTCATTTGTCAAATTCTCACCAAGTGTGACGATCATTTCACCAACAGCTGCATCTGCAAAAGCTTTATATGGCAATAATAGACATAATAAAATGGTCATAATGACCCATTTATTCATTTTTTTCATGATAATCCTCCTTAACTTTTCCTGCTGAATTGGGAATCTTTCAATAAAAGGGCGGCACTTTAAATCAGATTCATAGTATTTGACGAAACAAAGGATAAAAAAGATACATATTTTCCTGAAAAAAATTTATATAGCCCAGGATAGCTAGGTTTTTTTAAACGAAAAAGTTGGGTGTATCTTTGTCTTTTATACCTGAGAGGACACTCTATGAACCTAGATCACTTTACCAATGTAGTAAAATCGAAGCAAGATTGCAAGGATATTTGTCAGATTGTGTTAAGTTATAGTAGAATGAATTCGTTATTTAAATATTTGGACCATTCATAGAGGGAGTATGGAATGAGGAAAAGTAATAAGGCTCTTTTACTTATGATGCTTATTATCGCTTTGATGTGGGGAATCGTATATTGGCTGTTTATCGCTTAGCACATAGCACACCGATAAATCAAGTGCTGAAAGTGATGTTGAAACGAACGGGATTTTTATGTATGATGTAAATGTTATATGTGAGGATTATTATTCAAAGCAAATTAATCGGAAACAGGAAGATAATAAAAACGTTATTTAGTAACGAGGGATATTATGTTGATTAAGTATAAGAAAAGTTATGAGAAGTTTGCCATGGGATTATTATCTTTCATGCCAAATGAAAAAGAGATAAAAACGCTTCGGAATACGATGAAGAATTATGAAACGGATGAAAATCTACAGCTGTTCTTATGGAAAGATGAAGAGATTACGGGCTTGATCGGGATAGAGGTCTCTCCAAACCACATTGAGATACAACATATATCCGTAAATCCATCCTTCCGGAAACAAGGTATCGGTAAAACGATGGTCAGGGCCATCAAGGAGCAATATCCTGACAAAGAATTAAAAGCAAATGAGTTTACGGAAAGCTTTCTTGACAAGTGTGAAGATTTTTGAATTTGAAAGCTTGAATGGAGGACCACCTTTAAGGGCGGTCCTCCATTCTTGTTTTTCGAAGGGCAAGCTGCCGAGCCCTTTCTGAAATGACATCCGAACGGTCACGCATTAGATGCTTATCAACTATTGCTGCATTAGCCATGTCGCTATCTGTACCCCATATGTACCCTTCTTGCAAACAGATGGACTGGCATTTTTCAATCAAGCTTTGATCGGCTATCGGCAGATTAATGCTTTTATATGGCTTTTGTGATAACATTCGCTCATGGGTGTCCTCGAGCAATTTGAACAGTCGTTCTGGATCGAGTCCCAACTTCAGGAGCTCGGCCTTTTTAAGGTGGAGATTTGCCAGGGCTTTAGACAGGGTCCTTGAAGCCCCTTTTTTATTTCCCCTGCGATCATGATACAGGGCAACCGCAATTTGAATGAGTCCGACCCAATGAGAGTCACGCTCTTTAGGTGCGGTTTCCTTCCAATATTCTTCGAGAATTTCATGACATTCGAAGTAATCCCTTGGCCCATGGAAATGGACAAGGAAAGAAAGGTAGTCTTCCGCGTAATTCAATAGGAGCACCCCTTTTGTTTGATGGAATCATCTTAAGTAAGGCAAAAAGCCATTTTCTTATAGCTTAAGAGCCGCTATGTTTACTCACTAAGTTTAGCATAGAATTTTTTTCTGGAAAATAAAGAAAGCCGATTGCAAGGCAATCAGCTTGATTCATCAATCCTGAATTAACACCATGAAGCACCGACGATAACTAATAAAATGAACAATACTACAATAAACGCGAATCCGCCGCCGTGTCCAAAACCACCTGCGCCCATAATAAGTTCCTCCTTTGTTCTGCTATTCTTACATTTCTAGGTTATGTTGGATTTCGGAATGTGATTGGGCAACAACCCATTTGACGGTAATCCCAAATAAAAACTTTTCTAAGGTCAGTAAATTATTATTTGGATAAAGGGCGGCAATCCACTATACTTGATTAGTAAAAGAAATAGGTCTATATTGGCCAATTAGATTTAAATGAGGTAATTTAATGGGTTATAATATAAAAATTGACGCTTTTGAAGGACCGATGGATTTACTTCTGCATTTGATTAATCGCCTGGAAATAGACATCTACGATATTCCGATGGCTGATATTACAGATCAATACCTAAGTTACATCCATACGATGCAGCATCTTGAATTGGATGTCGCCAGCGAATATCTAGTGATGGCTGCAACGCTGCTTGCCATCAAGAGTAAAACGTTGCTACCAAAGCATGAAGATGAACTAATGATGGATGAAGATGGGGAAATGTTTGAGGAAGATCCACGTGATGAGCTTGTGGAAAAACTATTAGAATATAAAAAGTATAAAAATGCAGCCGAAGAATTTAAAGGGATGGAAGAAGAGAGAAGCTTGATTTTCACCAAACCTCCAAGTGATTTATCAGTTTATGTAAAAGAAGCGGAAAGTGATAAGCAAGAGTTGAATATAAGTTTATACGATATGTTGGGGGCTCTTCAAAAACTGCTGCGAAGGCAAAAAATTCAAAAACCGCTTTACACGAAGGTAACGAAACAAGAGATATCGATAGAGAATCGAATGGATGAGATCATGATTGAATTACAATCCATTAAAGGAAAGAAAAGTTTTTTTGAACTGTTCTCGCTCCCGGTTAAAGAGCACATCGTCATCACTTTCATGGCGGTGCTGGAACTGATGAAATTAAATGAAATCATCGTTGAACAGGAAGATAATTTTTCGGACATCATGATTGCTGCTAAGGAAGGTGTAGAACCAGTTGGAAGCTATTAATTGGAAAGGGATTCTTGAGGCATTATTGTTTGCTGCCGGAGATGAAGGGCTATCCGTCAAACAAATTGCCTCTGTCCTGGAGATTACGGAATATCAAGCAACGGACATCGTTGAAGGTTTAAAGGAAGAATATATATCGGATGTACGCGGGATTCATGTGATCGAAATAGCTGGTGTTTATCAAATGGCGACAAAGAAAGAGCACTCGGATTACTTGAAAAGGCTGGTGGAAACATCAAGCACTCAAGGATTGTCCCAGGCGGCTTTGGAAACACTAGCAATCATTGCCTATAAACAGCCGATTACTAGAGCTGAAATTGATGAAATTCGCGGAGTGAAAACGGATCGCCCCATTCATACACTTGTCACTAAAGTCTTAATAAAAGAGGTCGGACGTGCTGAAGGCTCGGGCCGGGCTTATTTATATGGGACAACAAAAGAGTTTTTGGATTACTTCGGCCTGAATTCCATTGATGAATTACCGCCTCTCGCCGATAATTCGGATGATGGCTTTGAAAATGGTGAAGCCGATCTGTTTTTTGAAAAATTTCAGCAAACAATCGAATAACATTTTTCAATAAATTGTGATAATATAGAAAAAAATGAATGCGGGGGGATTGCAGGTGCGAATTGTAGCATGCAATGGATTTGGGCTTGAAAAGGAAAAGTCAAATTCACCTGAGGACTTCTTTAATCGATCCGTTATACATTACATAATGGATGGAGAAGAAAAGACACTGAATGTACTGTATCTTCGCTATTTTGATGAGATGGTCACCCGTTGGACCCCATATCCCGCCAATCCTATATTCAAAAGCACTAACAGAGATATTTATATGGCTGATATCATTGCCATGGTCTGTTTACTTAAAGATCAGAGCCTGGTTAACCGAAAACGTATTTATATAAATGCAGAAAAAGAGATGGCTGGTTATTTCGAAAATATAGATTTTGAAAAATTGGAGAAAGTGTTTATATCTATTGACCAAGCTAAACCATATGATATAGAGTCACATGTTGACTATTATATTCAATCTTAATCATTTTGAGGAGGGTTCACGGTTGGGGAATACATTGGTAAAATCTCAGCTTGAGGATGTAAAAGGGTTTTTAGAAACGACAGTGGCTCAACTAGAAGAATTTATGAATGAGACGACCTATTCTAAGCTGCAAGAGGAAAAAAGCGGGGATGAAACCTATTATAAAGGAATCCTTTCTAGTTTAAGAAGAATGCTTGTAAGTTGTGAAGAGGGCTTGGAGGCTTGCCAAATCGTTCTGAAAAATGATGCTTTCAATAAAGCTGCAGCTGAAAAGACGCTTTATAGAGTTTATCATCAATGTATCGAAGAATACTTTTCCCCAAAATCAGATAGGTGGTTTGAGGACAGCAGATCTGCCTATACAGGAAAAAACTCGATTAAATTTCACCAAAGTGTACCTGATAGCATAATATCCATTCTGAAGGCCGTGGAAAGTGGATTCCAGACGATGCGTGAAGAATTGGAGTTTTATGAAACGGATTACCGGACGAAAATGTTACAGTCAAGATAATGAAACAGCTGGGCTTAAGAGGCCTAGCTGTTTTTTTTAGCTATAAATGGAATCTCCGCTTAATCGAAACATAAAATACTTTGATGATTTATGTGCATAAAGGTTAAGAGGAGGTTGCAAGATGTCCGATGAAAGAGATTATGCTAAAGAGGTAAGTGATTGGGTAGATGGAGTGATGGAATATCTTGAGAAGATCGATATCACCGATTCGCCATTGCTGTCGAATATGGAACGGCTTTCCCAGTTGACAAAAGATATGGATGAGGAAGAAATGGATTATGAGGATATGGTCCTGATTGAAGAAGAGATGGCTCGGGTCTACCAGGAAATTGAAGAACTCGCTAGAGAATTCAGTATACAGGATAGGCAATCAGTGCCCATTGGGAAGCATACGGTACCGCCGTTACCTTATGCCTATGAGGCATTGGAACCGACGATTTCAAGGGAAATCATGTATCTGCACCATGATAAGCATCATCAAGCATATGTCGATGGTCTGAATAAAGCGGAATTGATGATGAAAAAAGCGAGGGAAACGAAAGATTTTTCCTTGTTGAAACATTGGGAAAAGGAAGCAGCCTTTCATGGGTCAGGCCATTATCTCCATACGCTGTTCTGGGAAGAGATGATTCCGGGAGGGGGCGGACAGCCAAGGGGGGATTTACTCAATCAGATTGAGACGGATTTTGGAAGCTTTGCAGCTTTTAAAAGTCATTTTAGTGAAGCTGCCAAACAAGTAGAAGGAGTTGGCTGGGCGATTTTAGTCTGGGTTCCGCGTGCGCGGCGGCTAGAAATACTTCAATCGGAATTGCATATGGTTTTGACCCAGTGGGATACGATCCCAATTCTTGTTCTTGATGTATGGGAACATGCTTATTACCTGCAATATAAAAATAATCGGGCAGCCTATGTGGACAAATGGTGGGACGTTGTAAACTGGCCGAAAACTGCCGTAAGGTTCACCGAAGCGAAAAAACTTATCTGGAAAAAGCAATAACTGACAAAATATAGGGAGCCTTTTGAGAACCAATTGAAATATACGAGCCGTGAAGGTTCGTTTTTTTTTTGCATGAAATATTGTATCAAGAATTTTTTAGGGAAAATATGGGAAGGATATGAAGGAGAGCTGCAAATTTTTATTTTGGGAGCGACTTATGATTCTCATTTGGATATTATAATTAGATTGAAAAGGAGATGATATCATCTCACGAAATAATGAGCATGTGTCTTATATAAATCCTTGAAATAACATTGGAAACGTGTTAAATATGCTACTTTGAAG
>NZ_JBHTYI010000008.1:0-188800 GCF_043656335.1 Peribacillus sp. NPDC056705
TGTAATGAATATTTTCTGTTCGGCAGAAAAATTGGCCATAAAAAACACCCCATAAATGTTAGTTGGTGTCTAACATTTACGGGGCAGTTCAACTCAATGAAAATCGAGTTTGGCTACAGTTTTTTTATTAAAAATCGTTCCAGTTGATTTCAGAAATCCGTTCCCTTTCCGCCGACTGTCTGCCAAGCCTCCTGGCCGCAAGCGGCTGCGGTGTCTCGGCTAGCCAGTAATTCTGCAGGAGTGTCGCAAATTTCTTCAATCCAATAAGGCTTACAGTAAAAAAACATGAAGGATAATGCAGGTATAACCCAATTTTTAGGGTTTACAATTTGAGCATTGCCTCCAGGCACTCACTTTCCACATGAGGTTCGCCCTCGGCGCGTTTGTGCCTGTGCAGTCTCCCCCTGGACACTCTTTTCCCGCTGGAGTCTCGCACACCCTCTCCAATCAACTTTGTATTACTTTTTTCTAGAACTTTGTGGATAAACATTTTTCTACCCTGATCCATCTATAAAGATTTCCAATCCAATCTCATATTTAATAAAATTTCGTCAGCGATGATTACATCTCAGAATGTACTCTGATTCGTTATTTTTACTGTTTCACTTCACAGCGAGATAGAAATTATATTGAAGTTCTCACATATCCATGATACCTTCAGTTTATAGTGAATGGTTGGGAGGAATAGGTTTTGAACACTAAGGCGTTTTTATTGGCATCAATTTCAGTTATTATTTGGGGATCTACTTTCGCTGCTATTCGCGCAAGCTTGCATGGCGGGTATTCAGCCGGCCATTTGGTACTTGTGCGTTATCTTATAGCTTCAGGGATTTTTGCCCTTTATGCTCTATGGCCTGGGGTGAAATTTCGATTCCCGAAAAAAGAGGATTTGCTTAGGATATCGATCCTTGCATTTATTGGTATTAGTATTTATCATATCGGGGTGACATTCGGGGAACAAACCGTTTCGGCGGGAACGGCTGGAATGCTGATTGGTTCAGCACCTGTTTTCATCGCGATCATTGCTTCGTTCGTATTAAAAGAACGCCTCGGCCTATTCGGATGGATTGGTTTAGGTATAGGATTCGCAGGGATCACTTTAATAACATTAGGTACTGCAGGCCCTTCCTTGAATATTTCTGAAGGTGCATTTTTAGTGCTGATGTCTGCTATTGCTTCTGCAGTGTTTTTTGTTTTCCAAAAGCCGCTGTTAAGCCGCTATAATCCGATTGAATTGACAGCTTATTTCACATGGATCGGAACAATACCCTTTTTCATATTTTTTCCTGGGCTATTTCAAGAAATTCAACATGCTACAATGGAAGGTCATTTATCAGCGGTTTTTGTTGGTATTTTTCCTGCGGCCATCGGTTATGTAACTTGGGCAGTCGCACTTTCATTAGGAAAAGCCAGTTCCGTTTCCAGCTTGTTATACCTTGAACCTGTGATTGCCATTTTCGTCGCTTGGGTTTGGCTGCGGGAAGTGCCTAGTACTCTTTCAGTCATTGGCGGCGGGATTGCGATATTAGGGGTTCTCGTCGTTAATGGGTTCGGAAAGTATAAATCGGTAATGAAAAAAGCAGCATGATAGTTATTTAAACCAACTGGAAAAATCGCATCATTATAAATCCATCATGAAGAATGAACGTATATCCTTCTTGAAAGACTAAACACATAGGAGGGCACCCAATAAAGGAATTCACCCAGGTTGCTGAGATCCGATCAGTTACACCTTGCACCTGGGGAATTGGATTTTCTCCTCCTCTTTTAATTACTTAAAATTAAATCTATTCTTAAAGTCCCAATCCAATTTAAATGAATTATATTCACCTGTTAAAAATTTATAATCGATATAGGATTTTTCTTTTTTAGACATTTCGTCGACAAATGGCGAATAGGTCCGGAATACCAATACATTTTTCTTTTCATCAAACTCTACAAGTCTTAGCCAGCCATTCCCCCCTCGATAATTCGTTTGGTAATTGACCAACATTTGAATGACATCATTTCCTGCTGCATTTTGTTTTACCCGATGTGCTATCCCAAAATAATGCCCATTAACCGTCATGAACACTTGATTATGGTACTTTACAAGTTCATTCCAAATCAGCCGGCCATTAGACGACTCGACGGCGAGAGTTTTATCATCCTTAAGCTTTGGAAAGATAATATCATGGGAGACGAGGATTGTCGGTTTATCTTTATGCAGATCTAGAACCTTTTTTGACCATTCCAGGTCCTTATGCAGATTTTTCATATCGACTATCAAGACTAAGTATTCATAACTCCCTGCCTTAGCGATTGCATATGAGCTATACCCAGAGGGAGACGACCCCTTATAGTATGTTTTATTCAAAAAACGCTGCGGCCCATAATGTGTTAAGAAAGGGTCTCCGTCCGCATAGTCATGATTCCCGGCCGCCATCATATATGGAACATCCTTTTTATCCAAAAGGGAAATGGCACCGAGGGAATTCTGCCATTGTTTTTCTAAATCACTATCGATTATGTCCCCAACAAATGTATTCATGATAATATTGTTCTTCTTAGTGTTATTGGAAATCCAGTTCATTTGGCTATTGAATATCTCTGGATTTTGACTTGAATATTTCTGGGTATCTGGAACAAAAAGAAAATTATAATTCTTCTTATTCATTAGAAAGGGTAAAGCTTTGTTTGATCCTTCGAATGGTTCATCGTCACGGGCATCTTGCACAAGCCATTCTTTCTCGGTTAAAGCCTTTCTAGCAACTCGGATTTCCTGGATATTCCCTTTGAATAGTGCATTAAACTTATTTCCCCACTCAGATGCCCCGATGTTCCAGCCTTTACCTTTAACTGCTGCAATACCTATTACTTTTTCTGATTTTCCGTAATCACTTATGCCGTTCAATGTTAAAGTCGTCGTGTCACCATCATTAACAACGGCCAAATGGTACCATTCATCAGCATTTAATGATCGAGACCAATTGCTTACATTATAATTTAAATTAGATGGATGACTTGTCCAGTGGATTTTTTGATCACTGGATACAGTTAAAGAAGAAAGGATTTTCTTCTCGCCTTCCATTTTATTAAGATCTGCAGCCTGTCCTTGTCTAGAGAAAAGCCCCATGAGACTCTTGGAATCACTTGGCAACTTAAAAATCGCTTCAATGGTAAAGCCCTTATCGAATTTATCCGAATTGATAGGTGCATCCTTTTTGGTTTTGAAATACCTACCTGTAGGGGCATTTTCGTAATTAGCGAACTCCAAGCTATTCACTTTTTCTTCATCATGATAATCTTCTTCAGACCATTGAATCATTTTATTTAATTCAGGCGAGGCAGGATCACCAATCGTCACCAACTCTAAATCATTTCCATGCTTGCTTGTATCTTCTATAATTAAATTACCTTTATCGATTGAACCGCTTTTAACATGTTGTTTTGTGAATTTCCAATTTGCTACGATATTGCTTCGATTATTTTCAGCAACGGAATCAGCCGATTTGGCAATGCCAGGAACAATCATACATAAGAGTGAGAGACCTATTAATGCTTTTTTCATTCTCATAAAACATTCACCCCAATACATTTTGATTAAGCGATATACATTTACCCTTTTAGTCTACCTGGATTAATTTGTAGCGAACTAAGCCTAGGTAGAATTCCGTATAGCTGCAATATGGTATAGTTTGCTTATCTTCTCGATAACTTATTAAGGTTGAGTAAAAAAGACTTCTTCTTTTAAAGGGAATTAGGAGATAAGTCCTGATGTGTACAAATTATCTTGTTGAAATCAAGGATTACAACTAATTGTCAAAAGAGATTTGCAGTAATTTGAATTTCAGATGGCGAGGTAGGAAATAAGCAACGTGTTAGTATAAAGACAGGGATTTTTATCAAGAAAATGAGGTGAATATAATGGTGGGAAGGAGATAGGTAGCCTCCTGTAATAGAAGTGGTATTAATCTTAGGAGGCAATCTTGAATTATAGGAGATGTATGACTGTGAAACAAAACAAATATGATGATGCAAATTTCTTTTCTGCGTATGAGCAAATGCCACGGTCGGTCAAAGGACTTGAAGCTGCTGGAGAATGGCATGTATTAAAAGAGCTAATGCCAAATCTGCATAATAAGAGTGTACTTGATTTGGGATGCGGTTTCGGCTGGCATTGCCGATTTGCCCGAGAGCAACAGGCCAGTTCCGTCGTTGGTGTGGATATTTCAGGCAACATGCTACAAAGAGCACGTGAAAAAACGGATGATCCTTCCATTTCATATATGAAAATGCCCATTGAAGACATCGATTTTTCCGGCTTTGAATTTGATGTGGTTATCAGTTCGTTGGCTTTTCATTACATTGAGTCCTATGAGTCAATCTGTAAAAAGGTCCATGATTGTTTAAAGCCTGGAGGCGCATTTGTATTCTCGGTTGAACATCCAATCTTTACTTCCCGCAAAGAACAAGCTTGGTATGTAGATGATCACGGCAATCATCTGCATTGGCCAGTTGACAATTATCAATTCGAAGGTGTGAGAGAAACAACCTTCTTAACCGAAAACGTAGTCAAGTACCATCGTACGATTTCAACATATATAAATGACTTGATTGGTGCTGGTTTTAGCGTAAGAGCTGTAAAGGAACCGATGCCTTCTGATAATCTGTTAAAAAGTGTTCCTGAAATGAAAGATGAAAATCGAAGGCCCATGTTTTTAATGATTTCAGCAGTAAAGGAACCGAATTCTATTAATGAAGGAATCAAGTAAACGGCAAAAAGGCGTCTCTACGAAAGTAGGGACGCCTTTTTGCTATTATCATTATTTCTTTATACAATAAAGCGTTGATTATCGGCTTTAATTAGGTAATGATTAAATCAGTAACGTATGGAAAAGGGACTTTGGGGAGGGATATTGGTTGGAGAAGGTATTTCCGATTATTGAAACACGACGATTGATCTTAAGGGAAGTAACAATAGAAGACGCGGGTGATATGTTTAAATATTTATCTGATATAGATGTAGTGAAGCCAATGGGGTTAGATCCGTGCCAAACAGTAAATGACGTATGGGATGAAATTAAATGGTACGAATCTATATTCCAGGAAGGTACGGGAATCAGATGGGGAATTACATTGAAAGATTCCTGTAAGGTTTTAGGAAGTTGCGGTTTTCTGAATATGGTCACCAAGCATCATCGAGCTGAAATTGGATATGAGTTAATTAAGGATCATTGGGGAAAGGGCATTGCTAGTGAAGCATTTGAAGCTGTTGTTAAGTATGGTTATCGCCACTTTCACCTGGAGAGGATTGAAGCGTTAATTGAACCTGATAATCACCCATCCCAAAAACTCGTGGAAAAACAAGGATTTAGAAGAGAAGGATTGCTAAGGCATTATGAATATACTTGTGGTAAATTCGATGATTTATATATGTACTCACTCATAAAAGAAGATTTTAATGATATGTCCTTTAATTCTTTATCATGATTTTAAAAGAAAATTTGGTAATGTTTTTAACTTTTGTTTATAAAATTTGTACGTAGGGAACTCGCTTTCTGTGGGCGATCGGGGAACCTCCTCGGCGGTCTTTGCGCATGTGGGGTCTCCCCTAGACACGCTGTCCACGCAGGAGTCTCGAACACCCGATCCAATCAACTTTGATTTAAAATCAACTGGAACTTGGAGATTCTAAATGGTCTCACTCCTAACCGTGATTATAAACCAAACGTAGTATATTTTTTATGGATGAAACCCTCATTGGATGAAGAAATTTGCGACACTCCTGCCGAGTAACTGGCTTGCCGAGACTCGACAGCTGTTAACCGCGAGGAGGCTTGGCAGACAGTCGGCGGAAATGGAGCGGATTTCTGAAATCAACTGAATATTTTTAAAACTGAAGGCTAATCTGCTTTTATTCGAGTTTGTCTACATAAGAGACCGCTAAAAAAGCGGTCTTTTTCTATAGTTGGAAATTTCATGAAAAACCATCTATGTATATGAAATCTTAGTTTCCTCACTTGCCTGTATAATCTCTTTCAACCTTGCAAATTCGTGTTGAGTATGACGAGCACCAATCTTTCATCCCTTTTTCTTGTACTTTTTTGTGAGCGGCATTTTCTTTCCAAAGCTTTATGGCATCCAGGGACTTCCAATAGGATACGGTAATTCCTAACCCGTTTTGATCTCTTACGCTTTCAACTCCTAAATAGCCATCTTGTTGAGCGGCAAGTTCATCCATCAATTCCCCGGTTGAATGGTAGCTTGCGGCATCCTTATCGCTTCTTTGTGAAGTGAAAATACAAGCGTAATAGGGTGGTTCGGGAGTATTTGCAAACATGAAAAGATGCCCCCTTTTAACTAAATATTCAAAATAATACCACATAGGTGAGGACATGGATAGATGCCAGGTAAAGCGGTTCCTTGATATCCGCCAAGAAAACAAGGAGCTAAGAAACGGTATATATCACTGACACCGCAATTCTTCGGAAGGGATTTTATTCTTGATGCACGAATATATATTACCTTGATGGTTTTACAAAAAAAGGAGATGGTTTTGTGTGCGGGATTCGTTAGCAAACATATAGAAAGGGATGCATTTTTACCGAAACAACGAGATATTCTTTTGGTAAATGCATTAAAAGATTTATCAGCAGATCCTGATGTTTTGGCTATTTACATAGCCGGTTCATTAGCAAAAGGAAACCATGATAACTACTCTGATATAGATTTACACACCATTGTTATTCCAAAACGGAAAGCGGAATTTTTAAAGGGAAAAAGGGGTAGAGCCAATAATTGGGGCGATGTTTCCTTTCAAGAAGACTACAATCCTTCCTCACCGTATGTGGTCACTCATTATGATGCATTTGTGAAAGTGGATAGCTGGTATCACGCACCTGAGGAAATTGTACCCTCCATTTGGTTAAAAAGAGGCTGAAGTTCTTTATGATCCTATTAATATTCTGAGTCATGTTATTAATGAATCCGCAAAACAAGTGTATAAACCTTCACCGGATGAAGTTGAACATTGGAGAGGAAAGCTGCTTGCCTTTGTCCATGAAACCTACAGAGCCGTCATGAGGAGAGAAATGTTATATGCACTATCCAATCTTGATAAGATACGATGGCTGATTGTGTCTGGGTGGTATATGGAAATGGAAGTACATGTTGATGTGCCCTATGGAGTATGGACAAAAATCGAAGGAAATAGAAGTATATTAGCTAAAAAGCAATTATCCCTGTTGGAAAGTTGGGATTGTGGCCGTGATTCAAATGAAATGATAAAAACGTTGAGACGTATGATCCCAGAATTCCTAGACTAAATAAATGCCTATGTACGCAAGTGGGTGTTGAAATAAATGAAGACCATATCAAGAGTATAATGGATATGGTTATCTGAAGGTTATAGGACACTCGTTGTTCGTGTAAAATGTGTAATCACTTTTGGAGGGATGACTAAGTGGCAGAATTGGTATATCATGTAGCTGTTTCACTGGACAATTTCATTGCCGATCAAGCAATGTTGGATGGGAATATCAATCAATCATTTTTCTTATTTGAAGGAGATCATGTCCCAGACTTTTTATCCGATATCCAGCAATATGAAGCGGTGTTGATGGGAAGGAAAACATATGAATTTGGATTTCAATTCGGAGCTAAACCGGGTGAACCAGGTTATAAGGGATTGAAACATTATATATTCTCGAGCTCCCTTCAGTTTGAATCGAATGAGGAGGTAGAACTTATCGAAGGAAATGCCGTAGCGTTTATCGAAAACCTCAAGCTGCAAGGTGACGGAAAGCTATGGCTTTGCGGGGGCGGAGAATTGGCTGGAACGTTATTAAAACATAAACTCATTGATCAATTGGTGCTGAAAGTGAATCCAGTCATAATCGGTGACGGCACTCCTCTTTTCGGCAGCGTTAAGCCAAGTCTAAAATTGGATTTAGTTGACATGAAACAATATCCAAACGGAGTGATTAAACCTACATATAATATTATTTATACTTAGGAATATGGTGGAGGGCTGCCAATACTTCATTCTTAAAGACTTTCCTTCAATAGTTAGGGCTGCTTTGGAGCAGCTTTTTTTTGATGAAATTCATTGGTTATTAAAACTTTTCAAAAGTGAGAAGTTAAAATATTCAAAGAAAATTAATTAGAAATTTATTTTTAACATATATCCTTTCAGTATCACTTGAAAGGAGTTTTTCTATGAGGAAAATGTTGAAAGTATCAAAGAATATATTTTTTACCTTCATTGCTATTATCATATTTGTAGCAATAGCTGTTTTTATTTACCATAATTATCAAAAGGGAAAGGAATCATCATTAATTAGAGAAGGAACATCGGTTGATTTTAATAACAAAGGAATTAATGTATATACGGAAGGCAGCGGTGAGGATACATACGTTTTTATGTCCGGTTCCGGGATTGCGGCTCCAGTTTATGAATTGAAAGGATTATATAGTAAGTTTGCAAAAGAAAATAAAATTGCAGTCATTGAAAGAGCTGGATATGGATACAGTGATGTTTTTCACGATGATAGGGATATTGATACAATATTGGAACAAAGCAGGAAATCATTGATGGAAAGTGGAAATAAACCTCCTTATTTTTTGGTTCCACACTCAATATCAGGTATCGAAGCAATTTACTGGGCACAAAAATACCCAAGTGAAGTAAAGGGAATCATTGCTTTGGATATTGGTTTACCGCACCAATATGTAACTCATAAAATGGGCATGGTAGATTCATTGACTGTAAGAGGAGTGAATATTTTAACGAAAATGGGTTTGCACCGCCTTTTTCCTTCTGCTGTTTATAATCCCGAAGTGATTCGGCAATCATTCTTAAGTGACCATGAAAAGGAAATATATAAAGCACTATCATATAAACAGTTTTTTAATGATGATATGGAGCAAGAGCTTTTACAGAGTTACAGTAATGGGAAAAAATCAGTGAGCTTGCCGATTCCAAAAGGTACACCCATTTTATTTTTAGATGCGATTGCCGATGAAAATAAGGATTCTAAATATACAAAACAAAAAAATGAAGATTATGAGAAGTTTGCAGAGAAACTATTAAAAGCCGATGTAATAAAACTGAAAGGGACCCACAGCATATATTTATATGCGCCAGATGAGATATATGATCTTGCCATGGAATTTATCAAATGAATAAAGAAAGGTTTTGTGATGAAAAGATATAATATTTTAATAGTTGAAGATGACTTGATGATTGGTGATTTATTGAAAAAAATTTTGCAACGCGAAGAATACAATGTACGTTGGATGAAAGATGGAAAAGATATTATAGATATAATCCATGAAATGGATTTAGTCATTATGGATGTTATGCTGCCAGGAGATGATGGCTATCAAATTACCAAGAAAGTAAAAAGTCTAGGATTAAATATTCCAGTTATTTTTCTATCTGCCCGAAATGATATCGAAAGCAAACTCCAAGGTTTGACAATGGGTGAGGATTATATGACTAAGCCTTTTGATCCCAGGGAGCTATTGATAAGAATGCAGAAATTGCTGGATAATCAATATGGTACTTTCACGCAAATTAAGCATATATATATAGATGCCGAACATAAGAAGGTATTCAATAATGGCAATGAAGTGGTTTTTACTGCGATAGAGCGTAAAATATTTTTCTATTTATATGAAAATAGGGATCGGATCTTAACGAAAGAACATTTCTTTGAATATTTATGGCAGCTCGAAGATAGGAATCAAAATATCATTAATGTACATATAAAAAAAGTTAGAACCAAAATCAATGATAACAACGGTGAGATCATCCAAAATATATATGGGGAAGGGTATAGATTGAATACCTATATAAAGAAATGAAATTAAAGAAAAAATATCAGCTATTATTATTTATCGCCGTTATTAGCGTGCCATTTATATTACTGTTAATCAGTATCCTTATGTCAATCATTTATGATTTTGCCTTTAAAACCAAAAATGATGACATTCCTTTTCATCAATCTTTTGCATATCCAACAATGCTTGGGGTATTCATTTTAACATTATTATTGTTAGCCTTCTTATTTTCCAAATCTATTAACTCGCTATTAAATAAAATAAATATATTGAATGAAACCATCAGGAATTTAGCTAGTGATAAGGAGATTCCGAATATCTTAGAGATTAAAAGCAATGATGAAATCGGGAAATTAACTAAATCTGTGAACTTATTGATAGAAAGAACGACCTTTCGGGAATTGGAACTAAAACAACAGGAGGAAATGAAAAAGGAACTCTTGAATAAATTAAGGCATGACATCAATACCCCTTTAACAGCAATAAGATTACAATTGTTTTATTTAGAAGGGCAATATACGGATCAAGTTCCACTATTGCAATCACTATATCAACAAATTGATTATATTTCCGAATTAACAAATGAATATAAAATACAATCCACAGATGCTTTAGATAATTCTTATATCTTAAATGATGAAGTGAATATGCACGATTTAATAGAAATGATGGTTAAAAAATGGGGCTATTTGTATAACATGCATGGTATTGAATTAATTTATCATCCATTACATGGAAAGTTGGAATGGATAAGTAATGACTTGTGGCTTCAAAGGTTATTCGATAATGTTTTCCAAAATGTCTTGAATCACTCGAGGGCTGATAAACTTGTGATAACCATTGAAAATAATGGGATCAGTATAAAGGATAATGGAATTGGTTTTGATATCGATAGTAAAAGTAAGGGGCTTGGTTTAAAAATAATTGAGGATATAGCCAAAACACTACATATAAAATATAATTTGCAATCAAACGAAAGCGGAACTTCATTTTGTTTTACAGCCGAAAAAACGATATAAGTCTCAATTGATTCGTTATTTTTACGGCATTAATATCCGGGGATTTTGTCAAGGATTCATCAATATCATTCTTTTCAGATAGTTTGCCCTATGCAACATAGTTATATATCACTTACTTATATAAAGTAATACAAAAAGGTTGCTATAGACCCACCCATTTTTAAGTTGATATGATATTCAGGTACTTAATTGTGGGGGGAAGTTGAATGGAAGAACAAAAATATAATGACCTCAAATTAGGCGAACGTGGTGCAATCATTAGTATCATTGCTTATATTTGTCTATCAATCATGAAACTTGTTATAGGATACATAAGCGACTCAGCGGCCTTGAAAGCGGATGGTTTGAACAACACGACCGATATTATCGCGTCCATTGCCGTGCTGATCGGTTTAAGGCTAGCTCAAAGACCCCCCGATAAAGATCATGGTTATGGTCATTGGAAAAGTGAAACGATTGCTTCGATGGTAGCTTCATTCATCATGTTTGCTGTTGGTATACAAGTTTTAATAGATGCCGTTGCTTCCATGCTTAAAGGTGGAAAGGAATCACCTGACATTATTGCAGGGTATGTAGGTATTTTATCAGCAATAGCCATGTATTTTGTATACCGATATAATAAAAAGCTTGCTATAAAAATTAATAGTAAAGCCGTTATGGCAGCTTCAAAAGATAATATTTCCGATGCTTGGGTAAGTATCGGAACAGCTATTGGGATTTTCGGTTCCCAATTAAATATGCCTTGGCTTGATTCCCTTACTGCCATCATAGTTGGATTATTGATATGCAAAACAGCCTGGGAGATTTTCATTCAAGCCTCGCATGAACTTTCTGACGGGTTTGATGAAAATAAAATTCATCTATATAAGGATGTAATTACAAATGTGGATGGAGTCAAGGGGATAAAAGAAATTAAAGGGAGAAATTACGGGAATAATGAAGTGATTGATGTTGTCATCCTTGTCAATTCTACCTTGGATATTAAAGAAGCACATGATATAGCGACCCATGTCGAGAAAGTGATGATGAAGGATCATGGAGTGTATGATGTTCATGTCCATGTGGAGCCCAATTAATTCTCTCCCTTGAGCATTAATAAAAAGGGAATAAAATGGCTTTACAAACATATGAATAATATGCAATCATTCATTACATTGGAAGGAAAAGGTACCTTATACAATGAAGCAGTAATCTTATCAAATAAACAGTAAATCTAAATCTATATCAATGGGTGTAATCGGTTAGATATGTTCAAAAAAATACGTGTCACTTTGTTTGCTTACCGGGTTTATTGGTGAGTAACGTGAATCACCATTTCATTTGAACAAGAATCTATTGAGATACCCTTGTGAGATTTTTAATGATCATGTTTAGAGATGGGATTCGTCTGTTCGTTTATAGGGACTAATTCATATACAACTGCTTTATCTGTTATCAAATCAGATGAGGTATATTTGGTTTATGTATATTAATTTAGTAACAGGCGATCTCTCTCTAGAAAAATAGAGGGGGATTTTTCATGTTATTTTTAAAAGCGAATGATTTAAAGAAAAGTTACGGGAACCGTGAAGTTCTTTCCGTTGACTCACTTCATCTTTACAGCCATGACCGTGTTGGATTGGTTGGTAGGAATGGAGAAGGTAAAACGACCTTGCTTTCTATCCTAGCGGGCGTGAGGGAACCCGATACAGGTCATATAGAAAGCTATCGAACAGTCGGCTATATCCCGCAAATTGAAGAAAATGAACAAGAAATAAGCGGGGAGTTAACGAGCATATGGAAACTGCCCAATGAGAATCAAGAAATCATAAGCGGCGGCGAGCGTACTCGAAGGAAAATCGCCGCAGCCCTGTCCTCCAATACGGATGTATTGATTGCGGATGAACCTACCAGCCATTTGGATATATCCGGAATTGAACAATTGGAAAAGGATTTAAAGTCTTTTAATGGCGCTATTTTGCTTACTTCACATGATAAAGCTTTCTTAAATCACCTGTGTACAACAATATGGGAAGTCGAGCAAGGCAAGTTAACTGTATATGAAGGGAATTACGAAGCGTATATCAAACAAAAGCAAGCAAAAACAGAAAAGGAAAATAAGCAATATGAAGAGTATACCCGTGAAAAGAATCGGTTGAAACAGGCTGCCCAAAACCTCCAAGCCAAATCTGATTCAATTAGGAAAGCCCCTAAACGAATGGGCAATTCAGAAGCAAGGCTCCATAAACGGAGCTCCGGGAAACAGAAGGCGAAATTGAATCGTTCCGCTGAAGCGATTGAAACTAGAATCGAAAAATTAGCAAAAAAAGAAAAGCCGAAGGAAGATCCCCCTATAATCTTTGATATTTCGGCATTTCCATCTTTGCATAGCAAAAGGGTCATTCGATTTAATGGCTGTTCCCTGAAAGTCGGGTCAAGGATACTGAAACAACATATTTTTGGAGATGTCCCCCTAGCTTGCCGACTCGCCATCAATGGTCAAAATGGTTCAGGAAAAACGACATTATTGAAAAAGATAGTGGAGCAGCACCCAGATTTATATGTCGCTAAGCCAGCAAAAATTGGATTTTTTGCCCAACAACAAGAAAACTTGAATGAAAGTAAAACGGTTCTTGAAAATATATTGGAGGAAAGTCCCTACAATCAATCCTTTATTCGTACGCTATTATCCCGATTAGCTTTTAAAGGAAATGATGTTCACAAACAAGTATCCCTTTTAAGCGGTGGGGAAAGAGTCAGAGCTTCCCTGGCAAAAGTTTTTTTGGGAAACTATAATGTACTGGTTTTGGATGAACCTACAAATTACCTGGATATTCAAACTAAAGAGGCTCTAACCGAGGTGTTAAAAGCATATCCAGGAACGATCGTTTTTGTGACTCATGATCGTTCATTGATTCAATCGCTTGCAACACATGCACTTTCATTTGAAGATGAACCTCCGAGAGTATGTGCTATCAATCAGAAATCAACTAAATCGGCTACGCTTAAAGATGGTCATCTAGATAAACAGGCTGAACTTCTTATGATTGAAGTGCAAATCGCCGAGACCCTTGGGAAGCTGTCCAGTGTAATGAAGGAAGAGGAAAAGGAGGAATTGGATAGGGAATACCTCCATCTCTTGAACAAGAAAAAGGAGCTTGAAGATTAAGTGCCATCCATTATTAATTGCCCGGTTAAAGTAGGTGAATATAAAATAGCAATAAAATGGATGAGTCCTAATTAATCTTGATTGGTATAAGAAATATATGGAGATTTTATCAAATGGCAGTTTTTCCGAAGTGACTCAATAGTCACTTTGGATGACGCTATATAGGGAAAGGGGGAAATTACGAAAAAATCAGTAATCCGTATCCTGCCACGGCAACTGAATAAAACCAATACATAGAGGAATAAAGGTCCTTGCTCAAACTTCAGTAATTTGAGGGAGAACCTTCACTTGGTCCTTTGAACGGTGATTATTAAAACCAATCAAAAAGGAATGCCAATTATTTTAAGCATTCCTATGCATTCAGATTTTTCTGCTGTTGCTCTCGTTTTCCGGTTTCTTTATGATTGCGTATGCAAGGTATCCTATTAAGCCCATAAATAATCCGGTGCCGCCTACAATATAAATCATTGTAAACACTTTTCCAAATGTTGTCTGCGGTTCAAAACTTGGATGCCCAACCGTACTAAGAGTAACAACACAGAAGTAAAGGGATTCAATCACAGTCAGACTTTCCTGCTTAACATAGAAAATTGTGCCGGAAAGTAACATAATCAGGACCAATACGAAAAGAACCTGGAAGTTCTTCAATTTAAAAGCAGACCATAGAGCCTTTAGGAAACGTTTCAAGGTGAGGATAAATGAAATCATTGGTAATTCCTTTTCCTTTCGGTTTCATTCCATTTTAAGTAAAGTGAATTAGTATATCCTGATATCGAGCTTGATCGGTTAATCATTCTACTATACAGGAATTCCTTTTAGATTGACAAAAAAACGTATTGATTTTAATCTGGTATGAACTAAAAGTGTTGGTAACCATAACCAATAGAAGGTAAAAGTAAAAGAAGGAGGTCAATCATGAAACCGCGTATTACTGTCATAACATTAGGTGTTGATGATTTGGAAAAATCGTTGAAATTCTATCGGGATGGCCTGGGATTTCAAACAGAAGGAATAGCAGGCAAAGAATTTGAGCATGGATCCGTTGCTTTTTTCGACCTGCAAGAAGGCTTAAAGCTTGCCATATGGAATCGCATGGATATAGCTCATGAGGCCAAGGTTCCTCTATCTCCGGCAAGTCCTACTGAATTTACCCTTGGTCACAATGTAGGTAGTAAAGAGGAAGTGAATATTGTGTTGGAAAAAGCAAAAAAAGCTGGCGCAATCGTAACCGATCCGGCACATGACACTTTTTGGGGAGGATACTCTGCACACTTTCAAGACCCTGATGGACACCTTTGGGAAGTCGTTTGGAATCCGCAGTGGGACATCACGGAATCTTGAATGTGATCCATTTCAAATCGTTCTCGCTGAATAGAATCATGTTTTAGAAAACATCCTCAGCACCTCAAGTTTTAATATTTCTAAAAAGACTCTAGGCAAAAGGATTCTATCTAAAGGTTAAAACAAGGTTGATTGGTTCGGGTGTTCGAGACTCCTGCGGGAACAGCGTGTCTACGGGAGACCCCACAGGCGAAAGCCGAGGAGGCTCCCGGACCGCCCCGCGGAAAGCGAGTGCCTGGAGTGGCAAGCAACGTCCAAATTGTACAAGCCATAAAAAACTGTAGACAAAATCGATTTTCATCGAGTTTGTCTACAGTATGAAAAAGCACTTTACCTTGGGGTTAAGTGCTTGTTTTTTTATTAATGAATTCTCTACTTTTTGCAATACTTTCTTTATTCTTTTCAATCGCTTCGTTATTACTGTATTTTACCTGATTAACACTCTCATTATCTTCCATGTATTCAAGCAACAAATCTACAGCTTTATCCATCAATCTTTCGATGGGGATATTTTTTTCTTCAGCCAGTTTAGTGAGTCTATTATTCAAGTACGGATTGAGGGTAATGTTTATTGGTTTTCTGGTTTCAGAATTAATAAGTCGTTCCACCTACAGTCTTTTTATCTATCATATACCTTTAATTGAAGTTAAACAAATATGTGTAGGGAAATGTAAATAGGCTTGTACAGAATTGAAGAGGCAGGGAGCTTTCTTTTTTGCTGTTCGAGGTGAAGCAAGGATTTTACACTTCTATGATTTCAAAGTTTGTAACACAAACCATATTTTCAATTGCTCCCGATCCATGCTCAAGATCATCTGATGACTTCCATGACAACAAAAGATTTAGCGATGGAAATCGTGGAATTACACGAGAAAATACAAAGGAACTAATGAATTCCTTTTAAGAGGTTGCTGCGGCAGTCTTTTTCTTATGGAACAAACGGGTGAAAATGCTCGAATAAGGCGGCGATGCATTTCTTTAGCATAGATTCATGAACCTAAGCTATGGCATTTATGGGCCACTCAAGATTAGGATTCTCCGAAATTTTAAATTATACTAATGTTCATGGCAGTAGCAAATAATACTGACATGAATTAACGATGGATAATCATGATGGAATGGAGAACAAACAACTGATTAACAAGACTAATCACGGTATAAAAGGGGAGAAAAACATGCAAAGAGTCAATCTAACTGAAGATTTTAGTCTTTCACGCATTGTTCACGGTATGTGGAGGTTGGCAGATTGGAGATTTTCTACAGATGAAATCCTATCTCTTATTGAACATGGAACGGATCGGGGCATCACTACATATGATCACGCCGATATATATGGCAGCTATACGTGTGAAGAGATTTTTGGGAAAGCACTTTCATTAAAGCCATCTTTACGCGATAAAATGGAGATCGTTACGAAATGTGGCATAGTTCTTAAATCCGAAAACCGTCCTTCTCATAAAAGTCACCATTATGACACTAGTAAAACCCATATAATAAAGTCTGTTGAACAATCTCTTATGAATCTTAAAACGGATTATATTGATTTATTGCTTATCCATCGTCCGGATCCCCTGATGGACCCGGCGGAAACAGCTGAGGCGTTTAATCAATTAAAAGAATCAGGAAAGGTCCGTAACTTTGGCGTATCGAACTTCAAAAAACCGCAATGGGATATGCTTCAATCTTACCTTGAATATCCCCTTGTGACGAATCAACTGGAACTTTCCGCATATAATCTTGAAAACTTCGAGGACGGAACCGTCAATCTATGTCAACAAGCGGGCGTGGCTCCTATGGCTTGGTCCCCTCTTGCAGGAGGAAGCATCTTTGAGGAATCGAATGAAAAGGCTGCCCGATTAAGAAAAACGTTAGAAATCGTAAAAGAAGAAATCGGTGCTAATGGAATAGATGAAGTGATGTATGCATGGCTATTGAGGCATCCTGCAAAAATCATTCCCATCGTTGGATCCGGTAAGAAAGAACGACTGGACAGCGCCATCGATTCACTAAACCTAAGCATGAAAAAAGAGCAATGGTTCAATATTTTAACCAGCTCGATGGGACATGATATCCCGTAATGAACTGTACCGTTAAACAAGAAACCATGCCTTCATTAATGGGGACCTCCGTGAAGAGGTCCCCATTCTTAAATGGCAAACAATGACGAGATGGGCTTTCACTTTTCAAACCATGATTTTTGGTGAATGTTTTCTAGTACTATTAAAATTCTGCCGTATAATAAAAATACTATTTCATATTTGAGGTGAAACAACATGAAAATCGGGGTAATAGGCTCAAAGGATTTTTTTGGAATCCATATCAACCCACTTTCCCATGTTTCCTGAGGTACAATTCATTTCCTTTCAATATGATATGCCGGAAGAAAGCAGTAAATTAATAGAAAATGCGGGAAAACAAATCGATCTTGTACTGTTTTCAGATTCCATACCCTTTTATTATGGATACGAAAAGGTTAAAAGGGATTTTGTGGAAGTTGTTTGTGTCCCATTTTCTGGACTTTCAGATAATTCTTGCTCCATACCTTCTATTTGACTTTCACTAACAGTGGTCTTGGTGAATTATAATAATCGTATTTTGCATCAAAACTCTTGTGACAGTCGTTTTTCCATTTCTATTATTGAAGGGCGGGCAGACATTTTCAATGATGGAACCTCCTGATCATTCAAGCCAGTAGCAATGACAATTACAATAATTTCATCTTTTAAGTTTTCATCAATAACAGAACCGAAAATCATATTTAACTCTGAGTCTGCCGCAGAAGTAACAATATTTGCTGCCTCTTGTACTTCATATAGACTTATATTGGCGCCTGTGAGTTTCATTAACACACCTTGGGCTCCGTCGATGGAAGTGTTAAGTAACGGACTGGAAATGGCTTTCTTTGCAGCTTCCGCAGCGCGATGTTTACCTGTTGCCCTGCCAATGCCTATTAAGGCAGATCCTTTATTGGACATGATTGTTTTCACGTCTGCAAAATCAATGTTGATTAAACCTGGTACAGCAATTAAATCCGATATACCTTGGATACTTTGGCGAATAACATTATCCGCTTCAAGAAATGCTTCAAGCATGGGTGTATTTTTATGTAAAATCTCCAATAAGCGATCGTTAGGAATAACAATTAATGTGTCCACTGCTTTCTTCATTGAGGCGATTCCGCCTGCTGCTTGTTTTGCACGCTTATGGCCCTCAAACGCAAACGGAAGTGTTACAACGCCAATGGTTAGTATGTCAAGCTCACGGGCAATTTGAGCAATAGCAGGGGCAGCGCCCGTTCCTATACCGCCGCCCATTCCGGCTGTAACGAGTACCATGTCTGTACCTTTTAATGCTTCTTGGATATGCTCTTTGCTTTCTTTAACTGCTTGTTTACCTACCTCTGGATTTGCCCCTGATCCTAAACCTTTTGTCAATGTTGCACCGATTTGTATCTTGACCTCTGCTTTTGATAAATTAAGTGCTTGTGCATCAGTATTAACAGCTATGAATTCTACACCTTTAACTCCATGCTCGATCATACGGTTAACGGCGTTATTTCCTCCGCCGCCAATACCAATTACTTTAATATTGACTGATGAGTTTACACTTGTAACAAACTCCATTTTATAGGACCTCCTAGTTCATTGAAATTACCTTGTTTCAAACTATTCAAATAAATAGCGGAAACACTCATTCATTTTATTCGAAATGTTTTATCTTTCTTATATTTAGATTTAGTTAAATAAAAAGGCATTGTCGTTAGAAGTCCAGTAAAGGAGACTCCTAACGACAATGCCTTTCATTGAACCCTTCCATTCTTTGCTAAAGGTGGGTGGGTTCGATATCCTAAAAAGGTAATCTTTGTTTTTATTCTAAGGTAATTCCACTATTAAATCAATATATATACATTATTACAAGCAAATACGTATCTATGAAGACGGCTCTGATACAAAAATAATTAAAAGTATACTAAAATGAGTTTAAAATTGATATATAGTTTCCAAAATATATTATTGGCAATCGCACGGCTGCTGAACAATGAAGAGGCTTTTATAGTCGAATCCGAATAGTTTTATAAATAAGTAGATGTAAATAATTAAGAAACCCAGCTAATCTTCTCATGTGAAGGTAACTGGGTTTTAAAGTTGTATGTGCAAAAATTGGGAAAATATATAACCAAGAATGAGAAGGTGGGGAACATGGAAGTGAATATGAGTATTGAAGAAATTGCAGGCATCCTTATCCTACTTATATCACTTTTCAGATTGCCTTGTTCATATCAATCAGTTTAGGCGGTGAGAACCAATCTGAATCAGGCATGTCCGGTGAAGGTGGCGCAGGTACAGCGCGGATGTCATCTGAATTCTCATCCCGCTATTTGTCCCGCAGGTCAGCTCTATCATGTTTCCTATGGAATCCACTGCACGATACAGATACCTCCATTGACCTTTTACTTTGATATACGTTTCATCACTCTCCAGGAGTCTTTTGTTGGCTTAAGATGACGTCGTACCCTTACCCTTTCATCTAATTCCGGTCCATATTGTTGATAACCGTTGTGTGAGCCATCGATAAGCCGCGTTCTTCCATCATTTCAGCCAAATCACGAAAACTGAGGTTGTCCCGCAGGTACCATCTCACGGTTAACAAAATCATATCAGGTTGACAATGTTTCCGCTTAAATACATTTTCCTTTTCCATACTGACCACGTCCATTTTAAGAGTACTAATATCAGTGTGTCCAAGATTTAGAGACTACCAGAGGAGAAAGAAGAAAAACGGAGCTTTGACAACTCTCTTCACCAGGACAAAATACCCTTTTATCTCCAATTCAAGATTGAATTTTCATAATTTTCAAATATGTTATTTCGTAAATAGTCAGAATATGCTAATATTTGTCTTGTTATATAGATATAAGGGGGAGAAAAGATTGAAGAAAAAAGCATTAAAGTACATTCTCACTAGTGGGATTTTGGCTTCCACTCTTGTAGGAACCACAGCTTTTGCTGAGCCTGTCACTACTCCAAATGGTCCTTGGGTACAGGATGGACAGAACCTTTCCTTATCAGGTCTGATGTCAAATGAGCAATTGGAAAGCAAATTAAAGCAGATCGAAAAGACAGCGAAAGGGAAGATGGGGCTTGAGCAATTTGGAACATCCAACGATGGGTACCCACTATATGTAGCGAAATTTGGTGACAATGATCCAGAGAAGAAGAGGGTCCTTGTTTATACTCAAATTCACGGAAATGAGCCGCTCGGCACAGAAGCAATTGTTGAGTTAATGCAGCAGCTATCATCGGGCAGTAAAGAAGTAAATGATATGTTGGATGAGGTGAGTGTTTGGTTTGTGCCACGTTTAAATCCTGATGGAACAGCGAACCAATACGAGGGGAAACAATTTCCAACCAGGTATTCTCATCAAACATGGAATCCAAAAGAATTAGGCCTTCCAGCTGATACAAAAGCACCTTGGTATTACAATGCAGAAGGTAGCGAGAGAGCCCAAAACAATGATGGAAGCGTGGTTTACGGGATCCCTGGTTTCGACTTAAATCGTGATTTCCATCCGAATTATGATTTTGACATAATGGAAGAGATTAAAAAGGATCCACAGAAAGTGGCAGAAGTGTTAAACAATAGTGCCACAAATAATGGAGCAAACGCATCACTTGTCTTTTCACCGGAAACACGTGCACTTACAGAATTGACCCAAGAACTAAATCCGGATGTTGCCATTGACATTCATCACCGAGGCTTTAACCGCTTGTCAGAAGAGGACAGCCGTTCAGTTTCCATCCAGCTGCTTGCCCAATTTACAACCAAGCCTTATATAGACCCGTTCAGCGGGAAGAACTATGTGTTAGACGAGGATGTCCTTACCTTGAGCAAAAAAGTCAATGCCGTCGCTTATGAGTCGTTGCAGCTCGGAAACTCCTCTTTCGGCGCGATTCAAAAATATCCGACCGTGAACTACCCAGGCTCTGGACTTGGGTCCATCCAGTTAAATGGCACAGCCACGATGTTAATTGAAATAAAGGGACAAACCCAAACGCTCGGTCAGAAGCAAAACGGAATGCTTAAAAAAACAGCAAAGGTTCCAGTCATAGCGGTTCTTAACGGATTAGCAGACGGTTCCCTTGAAAACGCCGATCCTGCTGTTTATGATGCCATCCCAAGCACTGCCCTAGGAGTAAGCCCTGGGAATAAACATTAATTTTAGCGGTTGTTGTGAAGCGGTTGATTTTTAAAGGATGTACCATAATAGGAGAGTTATCCATAGTGATTAACTCTCCTATTTGTTGTTTTAAATAGATTGTAGGGGCTCTAGAAATTTGGAGGATACAGAGTCTCATTAAATTTTTGTTACATCTAAAATTTTATTAATTGTGGTATTGAGTCGGTACCTGTCACACCTTGGATATGTATATGAAAAAAGAGGTGGAGAAGATTTATGCCGATTCCATTTCCGTCGAGATCACCCGCCAAAATAAGGATATTGGTTTCATTTACATTTTAAATCTTTTCCTGCTTGTTTTTGAGGGGGCATGAAAATTTCTACTGTATTGGTTTTTCCGTGTACCTCTTCTTCTCTAATTCAAGGTCACCTAAATCTATTATTTAAATAATATGGATTAATGATGTGCTCCGCACCACTATCATCGATTTGACCGTCATTATTTTTTCTTCGGTATCAAAGGTGTTTTAGGGTCCAATTCCAAGCAGCCCATTTTCTGATTGAAGGACCACTTGTTTATTTTCTTCTATAAAGTTTCCAACAAGGGTAGGCATACCAATTCCAAGGTTAACATAGCTCCCTGATTGAATTTCTTGTTCCGCTCTTTTTGATAATTTTCTCCCTAACGCTCTTTATCTACATGTATCCTCATCTAATCAGCCAATTAATTGAGTTGTTATTCTTTCAATTCGATTTTCTTTGCTTCCTTGAATTAATCGTTGTACATAAATCCCAGATGTGTGGACATGTCCTGGGGCAACTTGAATTATAATCTTGAGTTGGGGAATTTAGCTTACAGAAGAGTCGAAGGACTAAGTATGTAATTAAATGAGAGTTAAAAAAACCTCATTTAGATGCGTTACGCTGAAGCGTACCATAAGTAATATAATGAGGCTTTTACGCATATAAAGAAAAAACGCTATCCTGATTATTTAATTAAAATTCAAAGTATAAATAATCAATGATCTCTTAATAGTCCATACCGCAAATGCTTACACCGCTTGTGCTTTTATTGTGAGAGTTAAGAAAAATGATAGGTAGAAGGTGACAAACATGGAAGCAATCGTCCTAGCTGCTGGATATTCCAGCCGAGCGAATGCATTTAAAATGACTTTGCCGATGGGGCAAATGAGCGTGTTGGAGCAAACGATCTCTAAATTTGAAGGATTATGCAGCAGGGTCATCGTCGTAGCTGGGTTTCAAGCGGAAATCATCCAAGAGGAAATTGCCAAAATCATCAGTAAAAATGCCTATTCATTTCAGATCAAGTTTGTTTATAATGAAAACTTTAACATGGGAATGTTTCATTCCATTCAAAAGGGCTGCAACGAAGTAAATGCCCCAACCTTCTTTATAACACCCGGAGATTGTCCGCTTGTTAAAAAAGAGACTGTTCAGCTAATAGCAAAACACAAAGGAAACGTGGTTATTCCCAGCTTTGACTATAAAGGCGGCCATCCCATTAAATTATCAAGCGAAGTGAAACAGAAAATTCTCGAAACCAATCCAGAGAGTAATTTGCGTCTGGTCCTTGGTGGTTACGAAAAGCAATACATGAATATAGATGATGCGGGAGTATTAATGGATGTTGATACACCGGAGGATTACCAAAAAGCCATTGATTATGATAAGCGAAGTAAAAATATAATTAAAAACTAGGAAAATCTTGAATAGAAATGAATCATAAAAGATCATTCTCATTGATAAAATCATAGGAAGAGGTTTCTATTCAGAATATGTCCCAATAAAAATATGAGTCGAAGGGTGTTGTTGCAATGAATCTCAAAGACATAAGCACCTCAGTGCCCAAAAAGGACCATAAAGGTAAAGTATCGGGCCAGTTGCCCTATATTAGTGACGTGAAATTGGAAAATATGGTTTATGGTGTTTTGTATCGATCGCCAATTGCTTATGGAAAAGTCATATCCATTCAATTACCTAACCTTCCGGAAGGGTATGAAGCTGTTGGAGCAGTGCATATCCCCGGACCGAATTATGTCAAAATTATCAAAAAAGACCAGCCCATTTTTGCCAATGAGTGGGTCAATTATATTGGTGAGCCGATTCTCATGCTCACGGGCAAAGACCTGGATATCCTGTACAGTTTGTTAAATGAAGTGGAGATTGAATTTGAAGAACATCAGGCTATCTATACATTGGACGAAGCGATCAAGCAAAAATCAGTATCCTTAGTTTTGGCAAGCCATGAATTTGGGGAAAGCTTAGAGAATATTTCAGCTATCGAGCAGGGAGCCCATCAAATCATAGAAGAAGAATATGATACGGGTTATCAGGAGCATGTCTACCTTGAGCCGCAAGGAATGCTCGCCGTTTATAAGGATGATGAAATTGTCGTCCAGGGATCGATGCAATGTCTTTATTATATAAAAAATGCATTGCTAAGCGCATTAGCCTGTGGTGACGATGAAGTTAGAGTTGTTCAAAGTCCTACCGGCGGAGGTTTTGGCGGCAAAGAAGATTATCCTTCGATGATGGCTTGTCACGTAGCCGTTGCCGCAAGAGCAGTCAAAAAATCGGTAATGCTCGTGTTCGACCGTTCTGAGGATATGCTGGTTACGACGAAAAGACATCCGGCCAAACTCAAATATCGAACGGCCCTTGATAAGGAAGGAAATATTTTGAGCATGTGTGTTGACATCTTTCTCGATGGAGGGGCAAATGTGGGATTGAGCGATGTCGTGCTCCAGCGCGCATTAATAAACGGTGCCGGTGTTTATAAAATTCCGCATTTTCATGCAAAAGGCTATGTCTTAAAAACAAATACCGTTCCGAACGGCGCCTTCAGAGGCTTTGGTGCTCCACAAAGCTTTGCCGGAATCGAAAGTCATATTGGACATCTTAGTAAACTGGCAAAAATCGACCCGCTTGAATATAAACGAAAATACCTCGTCAAACAAGGAGACCCCACCATCACCAAAGGTAAATTCCGCGACCCGATATTAGTGGAAGAAATGATTGAGGACGTACTCAACGTGTCAGAATACAAAAAGAAAAAAGAAGATTTTCAGCGCTTAAATCAACAAAATCAGCGCTGTAAAAAAGGCATAGGAGCTTCGTTGTTCCTCCACGGCTGTGGATTTACAGGCAGTGGCGAAAGAGATCATATAAAAGCAACGGTGAAGCTGGTTAAATCAAAGGACGACCAGGTATCACTAAAAATCTCAAACTCTGATATGGGACAAGGTATTTTGACGACGTTGTGTAAAATTGTCGCCAAAGAACTTAACCTCCCGTTCGAAGATATTTTGTGCCCTTATCCCGACACAAAAGAGGTTCCCGACTCGGGTCCGACCGTAGCTTCCAGGACGACGATGATTGTCGGGAAATTGCTTGAACGGGCCGCAAAAAAACTTAAGGATCAGTGGCAAACAGGGGTGGAACAGGAAGTAGTTGAACACTATGTTCACCGTGAAATGATTCCTTGGGACGAGAAAACCTTCACTGGAGATGCCTACCCGGCTTATTCATGGGGCGTTAATATCGTTGAAGTAGAAGTTGATACGTTAACAGGAAATATAAAGTTAGAAAAAGTATACGGCAATTATGAAGTTGGGAAGGTCATCGATGAACGGATTATGAAAGGCCAAATTGACGGTGGTTTGGCTCAAGGGCTAGCATACGGTTATCTAGAAAAGATGACGTCAAAGCAAGGTAGAATCCAACAAAAAAGCATATCGGATTATGGACCGCCGACTTCATTGGATGTTGTTTCAATTGAAAGCAAGGTCTTTGATAACCCCTATGCTGATGGTCCATACGGGGCGAAGGGGGCAGGTGAATTGACTTTAATCGGAGGCGCTCCAGCAGTCCAATCTGCGATCGAGGATGCCCTGCAAACTTCTTTTCAGCAAATTCCGATTACACCGGAAGTCATTATTGAAAGTCTTTGGATGAAAGAAGGTGAAGAGGGTTGATTAAATTCACACTAAATGGAAGAACGGTAGAAACTGACGCCCCTGCTACAGCAAGATTACTAGATTTATTAAGAGATGAGTTTGAGTTAATCGGAACAAAGGAAGGCTGTGGTGAAGGGGAGTGCGGAGCCTGCAGTGTTTTTGTGAATAACCTTCTGCAAAACAGCTGCCTTATTCCAATTGGCTCGATTGCTGGTGCCGATATTCAAACGATCGAAGGCATCACTGAAACGGAACAATTTAAAATTTTAGATGAGAGCTATTCCATCGCCGGGGGAGTGCAATGCGGCTATTGCATTCCGGGGATGATTATGGCAAGTGCAGCTTTGTTATCTGAAAATCCTCATCCTTCAGAGGCTGAAATTCGTGAAGGCATCTCCGGAAATCTGTGCCGATGTACGGGCTACAATATGATTGTTGAGGCAATTAACCTAGCAGCTAAAAAAGGTGATGGCTTATGGTAGAGAAAATAACAGCGAATCGCTTCGAGAGTTTAGACGAAACGTTGAGCCAATTGAATAGAGAAGATTGTTCAATCATAGCCGGAGGCACCGATGTTATGGTTCTTCACAAAAGTAGAAGGGGAGTACCTCCGAAAATCCCTAAACCGATTGTTTTTATAGATCATCTTTCCGAATTAAAGCAGGTGTATCAACATCACAAGGATCTCCACATCGGGGCCTGCTGTACCTATAGTGAATTACTTGAAAATCCGCTGATTCCTTTTGCTTTAAAGAATGCAATTAAAACAATTGCTGCCCCGGCAATTAGAAACCGGGGAACATTAGGCGGTAATGTTTGCAACGCCTCTCCAGCCGGTGACATGCTTCCTTTATTATATGTATACAATGCAATGATTCTGTTGCGCTCCGTAAATGGTGATCGCATGGTTGCGATTAGCGATTTTATTAAAGGTCCACGACGGGTTCAACGCTTTCACAATGAAATAGTAATGGAGATTATTCTGCCGTTCGTATTAGAAGATTCACATGTCGTTTTCGAGAAAGTCGGCAACCGCAACGCAGATGCCATTGCCAAAGTATCGTTTGCGGGTTTCGTCCGGTTAAGCAAAGATCGAATCGATGACATTCGATTTGCCTTCGGGGCGGTCGGACCTACGATGGTTCGTTCCATTGATATTGAGAATAAGCTGGTTGGAAAAACGATACCATTAGCCGATGCAGACATCTCTGCGATTGTGGCAGCTTTCGATAAGATCATTAGACCAATCGACGATCAACGCTCCACTGCGGCTTACAGAAAAACCGTTGCGTTACATCTTTTACGTTATTTTCTTAGCGTGAAGCAATATCAACCGAATTAATGTTTTAAAATAGGGGGGAGCTTTCATGCTGCTGATGGAAAAAGTGTCCATGCTGACGCGTCAAAACGAAACCTTTGCTTTAGCCATGATTATTGAATCAAAGGGCTCGACTCCCAGGCATGTTGGAAAAATGATTGTCTACCGGGATGGTACCATTGAAGGGACTGTCGGAGGGGGCTTGGCTGAACACTATGTGATCGAAGATAGTTTAAAGGCAATCCAAAATGGCCAATCTAAAATCGTTGAATATAAATTGAATAAAAATGCAAAAGATGGAATTCAGATGAATTGTGGCGGCACGTTACGGGTTTTTATTGAAGTCTATACAAGCAGGCCTGAACTCATTCTGGCTGGGGCCGGTCATTTAGGCCATGCGTTGGCAAAGCTCGCTGATTTCCTCGAATATCCTTATTGCATTGTCGATGATCGCGTTGGTTATTGTACGAAGGAACGCTTTCCTAATGCGACAAACCTTTTCGTTAACGAGGATATTGGAAAGGCTTTGCTCGCAGCCAATCTAAATGAAAAGTCATATGTGGTAATTGTTACAAAAGATTGTGATGATATTGTATTAAAAACGGCACTGCAATTTCCGATTGCATATGCTGGGATGGTCGCCAGTAAACGCAAGGTCATAAGCATATTTGAAAAGTTAAAAAGTGAAGGAGTCACGCAAGAAAAGTTGGAGCAGGTCCATTCTCCAATCGGATTGGAAATTGGCTCGGAAACATCAGAAGAAATTGCCATCAGTATTATCGGACAAATCATCAAAGTAAGCAAAGAAAAAAAGCCTGTAAAAGTGAAACAATTAAATAGATAAGTAGAAAGGTATAACACCTGAGGCAGATAAAGCTAAAATCAAAATGTTTAATAGACAATGGGGTCAGTCCCCGCTGTATTAAAGTATTAACTCAATGGGACTGACCTTTTTTCATAGGTAAAAGCTAGTAGCTGGCTCTTGCTCATCAGAGTGGGCTTTTTGTCGTTTTGATTCATTCATTTAATATGCATTGAAGAAGTTCCTGGATTTAGCGTAATTACTAATTTTATGAAACGAAGCATAACCCTTCCAAAAGGGTTTTGGAGGGTTATTTATCATAAGGAAAATGAAATTTTCAGAAAAAGATATTGACATCCCATTAGCTGGTTTAGCTGAAGATCAGAGCTGTTTTTAAGGCAGCTTTTTCTTATGCAACTATAGGTGCAGGATAGTGATATAATTAAAAACAACTTTTATACATTTGAGTTTTAATCTTAAAATAATTGGAGGATTTAGGATGTCAATAATAGATCATTTTATATAACGTAGTTTATTACTAATTAGAGGGCCTCCTAATAGAAATACGTATTAGAAATTAAATATTTAGGAGGAGAAAAAATGCGTTCAGAAAAAGAAATGATGGAATTGATATTACGAGTCGCCGAGAAAGATGAGAGAGTACGAGCTGTTGCAATGAATGGTTCTCGAACGAATTTTAATGTACCTAAAGATACTTTCAGAGATTATGATATTGTTTATCTTGTATCTGACTTTCAATCGTTTCTAATCAATCCTGATTGGGTAAATGTTTTTGGGAAAAGAATGATAATGCAAACACCAGAAGATATGGCAATGTTTCCACCTGAATTGGGTGGGAGATTCACCTATCTAATGTTATTTGAGGATGGTAATAGAATTGATTTAATGTTGATTCCGATTGAGGAAAAAGATATTTATTGCTCTGAAGATGGATTAACAGTTATTTTATTAGATAAAGATGGGGATATGCCTAAGCTTTCTGAACCAACAGATAAAAATTACTGGGTAAAAAAGCCTTCTGCTGAATTTTTTGCTGATTGTTGTAATGAATTTTGGTGGGTTTCAACTTATGTAGCAAAAGGGCTATGGAGACAAGAAATACTTTACGCTTATGACCACTTAAATAGTGTAAGGGAAATGTTAATAACCATACTTGAGTGGAAAGTTGGTATAGAAACCAATTTTTCATTGAGTGTGGGAAAAAACAGTAAGTACTTAAAGTGCTACCTTGATAACGACATTTGGGAAAGATTGATGAAAACATATCCTAATGGAGATTACGACCAAGTTTGGAATTCGTTGTTTGAAACAATTGACTTGTTTGAGCAAGTAGCTATTGAAGTAGCTAATATTCTCGAATATCAATACCCTTCTGAAGATGCGAATAAGGTAAAACAATACCTTACTAAAAATTAAACCCAATATTTGTGAAGGTATCCACTTCACTAAAAGAAAAAGGAGAGTGCATAGTATAAATGGCTATTATGTACTCTCCTTTATTTATTAAGGTTTTTTATAATTAGGTCTAGAAAACTTCAGCTCGGTTATGAAGCCACCGTCCTCGAAGGGTTGCCAAAACAAGTAGTCCACTGTGCGGTAAAAATGGCGCAATAGTTGAAAATCGTTATAAGCTGTCTGTAGCACTTTTTCGAATCGGAGAAAACATTTTATTCATAATAGTGAATAAATGAACCACTCTCCAGATGTAGTCCCCATCCTTCATAAAAGCGTTGGGTACGTTTGTTATCATTTGCAGTAACTCTCGAAATATAAGCATATACTTTTAAAAATGCACAAGGGGTTTATTATGATACTTATGGAATTACTGAAGGATAGTATCTTTAGGGGGAAAGTCTATGCAAACTTTGGAAAAATCAGTAATCGATGTTGGTATCAAACACCTGGTTCAGAAACGGATAGACCTATTCTAGGTGTAGTAATCTTTGAAAACGTAAGCGTTTTCCATTGTAGTGACAATGGGATGGATGGCATGTGTGGCTGTCATAATATCTGGCGTAGGCGGGGCCGATATCGGAAGAGGACTTATAGGAAATATCCTTTTTTAGCTGAATAAAATCATACATAAACCATAAAAGTGAAAGACGATAAACCCCTTGACTCCCAAGGGGTTTATTTTGATGTAACTGAGAACAGCATGGCTAAGTTTCGTCGGAAAAACCAATAAAAAAGTAAAAAAACAATCGCTCCCTTTAAAGGAACAGCAACCATCTTCTATTAGCTGGCTTTAGTTGAAGAAGATTTGTTCCGCAACTCTCAAGTTATGACACTTAAAAGTTTAAATTCACCTCCTACAATCCCTTCAAAGCCGTCAATTTCATCTTTTGAATTCCCAGACCATTGCTAATCCTAAGCCAAACAACTATACCGCCTCTAGCAAAATAAATAAAAAACCATTTTCAAGAAAGGTTAGTTAGTTAATAGCATATGTTTTAGTGAAAGGATGTGATTGAATTATGGATCGGCGGAAATGGGGCGTTGGAGCATTAGTATTCGTTGGCTGCATGTTTCTTGGTGGAGGATTGGGCGCGTTGTTAGGGAGTTCCCAAATCGGATGGATGTTAGGAATGGGTGTTGGATTTCTTGGGATGGCTTTAACAAGACTAATTGGAAAATAATCGAACGGGCTTTCTCCTTCCAGTAGATAAGGCAATTTGCATTAAGTAATTACTTACATACTAGCCCACAAGCAGTAATCGTACTCATGCAAAGCCACTCTCTAACAGAAAGTGGCTCTTTTTGTTTGTAGTTAATTGTCCACATAATACTGGGAGGCAAATAGAAATATAGAGCCTACATAACGATTGCAAAGTTATGTCGGCTTATTGATTAAAACACGCTACGTACTAATCCACCGTCTATTCGTAATGCTGATCCATTAATAGCTGAAGAAAGTGGACTGCTTAAGAAAGTAACAAGGTGTCCAATTTCTTCGGGACGAATAAATCTTTCAATAATAGACGTTGGGCGATTTTCTTTCATAAATCGTTTTTCAGCTTCTTCTATGCTTAATTGTTCATTTGGATAAAGACTTTTTAGCATCGTCTCTACACCTTCTGTTAGAGTTGAGCCAGGCATAACTGTATTAACAGTGACATTTGTGCCTTTACATAACTCAGCTAAACTACGGGAAATTGACAATTGCATGGTTTTTGTTGCACTATAATGAGCCATTTCCTGAGAAGGCATAATAGCTGCTTCACTTGCAATAAAGATGATTCTTCCCTCTTTTTTTTGTATCATTTTTTTGAGGTAAGAGCGGGTTAATCGAACTCCACTCATGATGTTCACTTCAAATAATCGAAACCAATCTTCATCTGGTATATCAAAGTATTCAATGGGCTCAAAAATGCCAAGATTATTAATCAGAATATCTACTTCTGGATATTGTTCAATCATCTGTTGACATCCTTGTTCCGTTCCTAAATCATGAATAGCAGGTTGGAGAATGGCTTGAGGATATTGTGTTTGAATTTCTTTAATTGCTTGATGTACCTTTTCTTCCCGTCGTCCGTTAATAAGAACAGTGGCTCCCTCTGCTACTAATGTAAGCGCGCTAGAGCCTTGCCAATACAGCTGTCGATCCCGTGACAAGGGCTGTTTTTCCTTTTAAACTCAATTTCATCTAATTTCCTCCTATTTATATAAAACAAAACTGTTGGTTAGAAAGAGAAGGAGGTAAAAAGTAAACACATCTTGTTACTAGTTTAGATAAATCGCCTGTTATTATTCAGATAGGAGAGACAAATTGAATGCGTCTATCTCCTTCCACCTTATTTAAAAATCAAAATTGTCAGGGACTGGCCCTGCACGGTGGTTTTGATTCATTTTCTATAATGCGATGTTCTTTTGTTGATTTTGGAATGGTAATATGGGTTGTTAAGGAATAGACCGGAAGAGGCTGGCGACGGGTCGTTCCATCGCAAATGCCGAAATCAATCATTGGGACTGAAGTGATTAAACCGGTAACAGAGGCAGGAAAAATTGTCATTGCTTCTGGAGGCGGAGGCATTCCGGTGGTGAAACATGATGATGGGCAGACGGTTGGGATTGAAGCCGTAATTGACAAGGACCGAAGCGGATTTAAGCTCGCACAGGAAGTCGATACAGGTGTATTTATGATCCTAACCGATGTCGACGCGGCACTAAAAGGAGAACTTGGAACAAGAATTGTAAACAAGGAACTAATGAGACAATATCATAAGAGAATCGATGCCAGTCAATGCTCGTGTACATTTGTCGATGTATAGTGTATAGTAGATTTTCCAAGTTAGCCAATCGTTTTATAGAATTGAAAGAGCCGTGGCTTGTGTAAGCTGCGGCTTTTGTTCGCTTGGCAGTGCATCGCTCTATGGATGAAGGTCCCTAACATAATTTGAAATGATAGCTGATAGGTAGTGCAAGTATCCAAACCTGAAGAAAAGAAGTGAATTAAATGGCTGAGCCCTTAAAGGATCTATATAATGAAACGTTCATTCGTGATTTCGGTGAAAAAGTAAAGCGGGTCCATCCGTCCTTCACTACTGAATCGTTTGTAGAAGAAGTGATTGACGAGGATTGGGACGAGAGGAAGTTAAAAGAACGAATTAGACATATTTCGATTACCCTTGGAAAGCATCTTCCAAGTGATTATCACGAGGCTTTGGATATTTTATATCGAATGGATAAGGATTGTGAAGGGTTTAGATATTTATTTTTCCCGGACTTTGTCGAGGTACATGGATTGAATAAGAAAGATTGGCCATTATCGCTAGATGCGTTGGAGCGTTTTACTGCAAGGTCATCCTCCGAATTTGCCATCCGTGCTTTTATCTTGCGTGATCCCGTTTTAATGATAGAGAGGATGAAGGAATGGACCAATCATGGTGATGAGCATGTCCGCAGGCTGGCAAGTGAAGGATGCCGGCCAAGGTTACCATGGGGGCAAGCTTTACCGATGTTCAAATCCGATCCGGCACCGGTCTTGGAAGTACTAGAGAACCTGAAAAACGACCCGTCCCTATATGTTCGCAAAAGTGTGGCCAATAACTTGAATGATATTGCCAAAGATCATCCTAAAACAGTAATAGAAACTGCCAAGCGCTGGCATGAAAGCGGAGAGCCCAATACGATTTGGATTGTCCGACGGGGATGCAGGACTCTAGTTCGTCAAGGAGATCCAGAAGTCCTTTCATTATTTGGATACATGGATGTATTGAATGATCCGAATATCATTACAAACGCATTTATAAGAAATGAAGCTGACTCGATTTATATTGGGGAAACCAGTGAGCTTCATTTCGGGTTTCAAGTGCATACTGAGAAGACAGCGAAACTTCGCATTGAGTATGCCATCGATTTCGTAAAAGCCAATCAGAAAACGTCCCGGAAAATTTTCCTTTTGGCAGATAGGGATTTCTCGAATGGTGAAAGAGTTGAAAGAGTGAGGATTCACAATTGGAAAGACTTGACGACCCGTCGACATTATATGGGAATCCATCGAATAACACTCCTTGTGAACGGAGTCGAGGTTTCAGAAACGCATATCAAACTAAACGCTGAAGGATAACGGAACTTAAAAAGTATGGAAGTCCTTGATTAGTTACAGGAGTACCAGTACTTATAACTAACAAAAACGAGGAGTCCAGAGTTCCTCGTTTTTAATTCTTTCATGAAAGTGAAACATTGCAAATAACACATTAAAAATCAATCAAATCCAAAAAGTTGGATAGCTCCGATTGCTGCGCAAATTATTAATGAACAATGGTAAAACGATTATCACGGAACCAATTAACACAGGCGTAAATAAATAGCTCCAGCTATAATGACCTAGCATAACAACAAGTGGGTCTGCCCCTGCTGGCGGGTGCGTCGTTTTTGTCAGCATCATGACGGCAAATGCTAAACCCGCAGCCAAGCCGATCGCCCAAGGCTCATCGCCAAAAAAATGATAGGAGGCTAAACCTACGGATGTTGAAACGAAATGGCCGCCAATAATATTTCGTGGCTGTGATAACGGCGCGTTCCACAGACCGAACGCCAGTACACAGCTGGCACCAAATGGAGCCATTAACCACACTGCTGAAGTTATTTTTGTTAAAAGAATTAAAGCGAATATAGTTGAAAATCCCCAATCAGTCCCGTTATTGCGTCCTTAACATTTATCTGTAAAGGGCTTCTTCCTTTTCCCTTCATCTTCGTTAAATAACGTAGGTGAAAAAAACGTTTTTCTTTTTCCTTGCTACTGCTATACGGTCCAATGAACCCACTCCTTTTTATATAAGGCACCTTTCGTAAAGATTGTTGTTTTTAAAAACTAAACGATTTAAGGTTGATTGGAGCGCAAGTGCGAGACTCCTGCGGGAGCAGCGGGACAGGTGAGACCCCACAGGCGTTTACGCCGAGGAGGCTCACCGCCCGCCCCGCGGAAAGCGAGCATCTGGAGGGGAAATCAACCACACCACATTACTTGGTAAATAGCAACAAAGTATGCGGAAACTGCCTTATATAATTAGACTTTACACGAAACAAACTAACCTGTAAAAATAGTTTCTAGTGGTTATTTTAAAAATCCATAAAAAGCCAACTTATATAATAAGTTGGAACTTCATTCATCATCAGATTTTCGGTGTTGAAATCGGGCAACCTTTTTTCTATTCCCGCATATTTTCATTGAACACCACTTGCGTCTTCCGCTTTCATCGATAAATAACACGACGCAATCATCATTCGAGCATCACTTTAGTGATGACAGCTTATTTTCTTCGATTAATGTTAATGTGTCAAAAGCAATATAAGATAGCAGGATATCTTCCGCTTCTCCAACAGGTATGGGAACAAGTCTTTGATCCATTAATTTATAAGTGAAAGGTGATTTTTCGATTTTACTTTCTAAAAAAGCGATAAACTCATCAGGAATCATATTTCCATCTGCAATTAACTCAAATTGTTTTCTTAAAATAGTACGCATTTCTATAATGCCTACAAATAACTGCTGAATTCTCTCTTTAATTTTAAAGAATAGCTGATTATCCCAATATGAGTTTTTCCCTATTATTGCAGCAAGCAAGTCCAACACATCCCGATCTGAAAGTAATATGTCTTGCCGTTGACCTCGACTGACTAGTTCCGTGTTCACTAAGTCCAGAGAAAGATTACCTGATATAAGTGGAAATTTATTAATTTCAGACATATGTTCATCACTCATTTTTCTGTTAAATGCTAACCTTTAAAATATTGATTTAGAGGTTATGTCAACATAATACCCTATTTCGGGATTTTTCAGCTAGTTATTCATGTTAAGAACCCCATAGCCAATCATCTTACATGAGAGATTGTTGATGTTATCAAACATCCATATTAGCAATAACAGTATAGTAAATGAAATCACATGATAATCAATCCTATTAAAGTGAGGGAAAAAGCTCTTGACACAACCTGTACGTACAGGATAATATGAAAGCGTATACAGAACCTATACGTACAGGTTATAAAAACAACTATATTTTGCTTTCTAGGGAAAGGAAGTAGTGAAATGGGTAAATACACAGAACCAGCAACGGATTTGCTTCAACATGTCGGAGGGAAAGAGAATATTGCTACGGTTACGCATTGTGCGACAAGAATGCGTTTTGCTTTGAAAGATCCCTCCAAGGCAGATGTAACGAATATCGAATCGATTAAGCTTGTGAAAGGAACGTTTACACAAGCTGGCCAGTTCCAGGTCATAATCGGGAACGAGGTATCATCGTTTTATAATGAATTCGTTTCCATAGCTGGACTTCAGGAAGCGTCAAAAGAAGATGTGAAAAATGCAGCTAAACAGAATATGAGCTGGCTGCAGCGTATGATTGCCCATCTTGCGGATATTTTCACCCCGCTGATTCCTGCCATTGTCGTTGGCGGACTCATTCTTGGATTCCGCAATATCATCGGCGATATTAAAATGTTCGATGATAGCACAAAGACCCTTGTGGATATTTCCCAATTTTGGGCAGGGGTCCATGCCTTCCTTTGGCTGATAGGTGAAGCTATTTTTCATTTTCTTCCTGTTGGGATTACATGGTCGATCTCGAAGAAAATGGGCACGACTCAAATTCTCGGCATCGTCCTTGGTTTGACCCTGGTTTCCCCACAACTTCTTAATGCATATGCAGTGGCAAACACAAAGGCAAGTGACATACCTTTTTGGGATTTCGGTTTTGCCCAGGTCGACATGATCGGCTATCAGGCTCAAGTCATCCCAGCGATACTTGCAGGGTTCGTCTTGGCATATTTAGAACGGTTCTTGAGAGATAAAGTGCATAATTCCATTTCCATGATCGTCGTTCCATTTTTCGCTTTACTTCCAACTGTTATCATTGCCCACACCATTTTGGGGCCTTTAGGCTGGAAAATCGGTTCTGTGATTTCTACGGTTGTATATTCCGGATTGAATTCATCAGTTGGCTGGCTATTTGCTGCAGTTTTCGGCTTTGCTTATGCACCGCTTGTCATCACGGGACTGCATCACATGACAAATGCAATCGATCTTCAGCTCATGAGTGAACTTGGCGGTACGAACCTATGGCCGATGATCGCATTATCCAATATTGCACAGGGAACGGCAGTGCTTGCGATGATTTACATCAACAGAAAGGACCAGGAGGAAAGACAAGTTTCCATCCCCGCTACGATTTCATGTTATCTAGGTGTAACCGAGCCAGCCATGTTCGGGATTAACCTGAAATACGGCTTTCCGTTCTTAGCCGGTATGATCGGTTCACTTTTCGCAGGCATCGTTTCAGTCGGATCTGGAGTAATGGCTAATTCCATCGGTGTTGGGGGGATTCCGGGTATTCTATCCATCCAGCCACAGCACATGGGAATGTTTGCACTCGCGATGTTGGTTGCTTTCGTTGTGCCATTCATTTTGACTATTGCATTTTCCAAACGTCCTAAAATGAATTTGAAAACAAGAACGAAAACAACGAAATTAAATGCTTAATAACGCGGAGGGGGAGCATTCTCCCTCTTTTTTAACATACTGGCAAAAGAGACATCAGGGATAGCAGAGGAGGAATCATAATGAAGGATTTTAAAAAAAGTACCATCTATCAAATTTATCCGAAGTCATTTAAGGATTCGAACGGTGACGGCATCGGGGACATAAATGGTGTTATTGAAAAACTTGATTATCTGAATGAACTGGGAGTGGATTATATTTGGCTGACCCCTTTTTATCGTTCCCCTCAGAATGATAATGGATATGATGTAGCGGATTATACATCCATTGATCCTGTTTTCGGGACGATGGATGATTTCGAAAGATTGGTGAAGGAAGCTAATTCGCGGGATATCCAAATCATGTTGGATATGGTATTCAACCATACATCAACAGAGCATGAATGGTTCCAAAAAGCATTGTCTGGAGATAAAGAATATAAGGACTATTATATTTTCAAGAAATCGAAAGATGGAGAGCCCCCTACCAATTGGATTTCGAAATTCGGAGGCCCTGCATGGGAATATGTAGCGGAACATGATGAATACTACCTTCACTTGTTCGATCGGACCCAAGCTGATCTTAACTGGGAAAATCCCAGAGTAAGGCAGGAAATCTTCAATGTAGTTAACTTCTGGATGGATAAAGGTGTCAAAGGCTTCCGTTTGGATGTGATCAATCTTATTTCGAAACCCGACTTCTATGAAAATGACGATGATGGAGATGGACGCTGCTTTTATACAGATGGTCCCAAAATTCATCAATTCCTTAAAGAGATGCATGAAGAAACATTTGGGAAGGATGTAGAGGTGATGACTGTAGGGGAAATGTCATCGACGACCATTGACCATTGCATCAAATATTCATCTCCAGTTGAAAAGGAGCTGTCCATGGTATTCAGTTTCCATCATCTAAAGGTGGATTATAAAGATGGGGAAAAGTGGTCAGTGGCAGATTTTGACTTCAGGCAGTTAAAGGAAATCCTAAGCAGCTGGCAGTATGGGATGCAAGAAGGAAATGGATGGAATGCCCTGTTCTGGTGCAACCATGACCAGCCGAGGATCGTATCCAGGTTTGGGAATGATCAAGAGTATCATAAGGAATCTGCCAAGATGCTGGCAACATCCATTCATATGCTTAGGGGAACCCCTTATATTTATCAAGGGGAGGAAATAGGAATGACCAACCCGAAATTCAATGATATTGGTCAATATCGGGATGTGGAATCGATTAATTATTATAATATTTTAAAAATGGCAGGCAAGGATGAACAGGATATAATCGAAATTCTTCAGGCTAAATCCCGTGATAATTCTCGAACTCCCATGCAGTGGGAAGATACGGAGCACGCAGGCTTTACAAAAGTGACGCCATGGATTTCAGTGCCTGATAATGCTAAGATAATCAACGCAGAACACGCACTAAAGGATCAGGATTCCATTTTTCATCATTACCAAAAACTTATATTCTTACGCAAGAAACATGATATCATTGCATATGGGGACTACCAGGAAATTCTTGGCGGCCATGACCAATTGTTCGCTTATGTTCGCAGTTATGAAGACGAGAAACTTTTGGTCATCAATAACTTTTATGCAAAGGAAGCGTCCTTCGAGATCCCAAAAGATATGGACCTATTCGGATACAACTCGGAGCTCTTGCTCTCAAACTATATCGATTCGAAAGAAATTGAAGGTGATTTTATCCTTCGACCCTATGAATCGGTTGTCTATTTGTTGAAAAAGGACAAGTAGCAGACTAAGAAAATATATTGTGGTGATGAAATGAACAGCAAGTATCTATCGCTATATAGTGATATCGTTTCAAAAATTGAAGAAGGAACCTTTCCGACAAATTCCAAGCTTCCTTCCGAAAGCAGCTTCATGGAAGAGTATGGCTTATCCAGGGATACTGTGAGAAAGTCATTACAGTTGCTTGAACAAAATGGATATATCCATAAAATCAAAGGCAAGGGTTCATTTGTCTTGGATTTCAGCAAATTTAATTTTCCTGTAGCAGGGTTGATTTCCTATAAAGAAATGGTGGAAAAGTTGAATTTGCACTCCAAAACGATCATCCATAAGTTGGAGCTTGAGAGCCCTGACGCTAACATGGCCAAGCTTCTGGACTTAACGGATGGTGGTAAAGTGTGGAAAGTGTTTCGGGTACGGCAAATCAACGGCAAGAAAATCATACTGGATAAAGACTATTTCAAAAGCGAGTTCGTAACCAACCTGACGAAGGAAATTTGCGAGGATTCGATTTATGGATATATCGAAAAGGGACTCGGACTCCAGATCGGTTTTTCCAATAAGGAAATTACCGTGGAGCCATGCAGTGAAGAAGATAGACAATTATTGGACATTGAAGACTTCGATATGGTGGCAGTGGTGAAAAGTACGGTTCATTTAATCGATGGAAGTTTGTTTCAGTATAGTGAATCCAGGCATAGACCCGATAAATTCAAGTTCACGGACTTTGCACGAAGAACCTGGTGAATGCTAAAGGTATTTGATGAATGGCAGTCTAAGGATGAAATGAAAAAACAATTAGATTGCCAAGGAAAACGCTGTGGAATTATATGGGAGGACTGGACTGATTCATGAAAGGTCAGCTCTAGTCAAAAGGAGAAGGTCGCCGTGGCGGCCTTTTTTTAATGCTGTTAATGTATCGTGTTATTCTTATAGACATCGAATTGGACTCTTTCTATTTGGCTGTTTTCGTATTAGATTGTTGATATTGGAATCAAACTATTTATTCGAATAATGGATTATACAGGAGGGCATTCAACAATGTGGTTAGATATTTATCAGGATTTTTCAGTCCTTACTCCAAAACAACATTTAAAGCTCTTTAATGCTATTAAAGAAGATTTGTTCCCTGAGCAGGAAAAGGACGAGATACTGCTGTCGAGTTGGACAAGGTGAGAGGAAGCCATACCGACACCTCTGCTTTGCACTGATACAGCCACTTACTTTAAGAAAATCGCGATAATGAAGGTTCTTCAGCATGAACCTATTAACGTAATTAAGAAGGTCTATGTAAGAAAAGATATTATCATATCCAGCACGTAAATGGCTACCACAAACGTTAAAAAAAGCAGATGGACCGTTTTCAAGGAGTGGCCACTAAGTACATTGATAATTACCTTTTCTGGCACTAATTTCTTGAGTTGAATAAAAAAGTGCCTTTTCAAGGACGCCTAAAAGATTTGCTTCTCATTTCCTGTCAAATGGGTGTATTTTACAACCGTTTTCAAGTTTTTATCGGAACTTGTATATATAAATCTTTTCTGCAAAAAAACATACAATCAGACCGATAATTAGTGGAACCAACGAACCAGCTGAAATGAAGAAGCCGTTTCCGTTCTCGGTATATTCGTGATGGAACATTAACCAAGGAATAGTAAACATATGACCAACCAGATAAAGCATTCCTGTCGTCAATACAAATGAACCAAAGGTAACTATGAAGCTCTTTAATTTCATCTAAACACCTCCTAATTAGATATTAACAGACCTTTCAGTTATTTCTAATATTATACAATTCATTTTTCTAATAGCAACAATCTTTTAGAAAAGAGCCTTTTATTTTTAAACGAGCGGGGGAGAGGAAGATCATCAAACCATTAGTTTGACGATCCTTCTGCTTGTTTGTGAGTATGGGAAGCATTTAGTAACGCCACTCCACCAATGATTAATACTAAGCCACCTAATGTAGTGATACTAAATGGCTCACTCCATAATAGTACGCCAATTAATGCTGTTAAAGCTGTGCCTATTCCGGACCAAATGGCATAAGCCAAGCTTAACGGAATTGTTTTAAGACATATAGATAAGCTATAAAATGCAATTCCAAATCCTATTATAACCCCAAGTGAAGCGAATAAATGCGTGAATCCTTCAGACAACTTAAGCATGGTCGTACCAAAGACTTCGCTAAAGATGGATATTCCTAAAGCCATGTATCCTTTCATACTATTACCTCCGATTACTAAATTGTTAATTGCCTCCACTTGAGAGTTTCAAAACCACCACTCCTCCAATGATCAGGACTAAACCTAAAAATTTTTTCATGTTAAAGCTTTCTTTATAAACGATAACTCCGACTAAAGCAGTTAAAGCTGTGCCTATTCCCGACCAAATGGCATAAGCCGTTCCAAGCGGTATGGTTATTAATGATAACGATAGGCAATAAAAAGCCAAACCCATTCCAATTACCACACCTATGGAAGGGAATAACCTTTTAAACCCGTTTGATAATTTTAACATCGAACTGCCAAACACTTCACTTAGGATGGCTATTGCCAAAAATGCATAAGGATTCAAGATGGACTCCTCCTAAATATTGATCTATTTTTTCAATCACTTCCCCAAGAATCTTATCATCTAAAGGACTCATATAAAACTAATACTGCCTATGGTCAGTTTCATATTTACTGTCATTGCAGTACAGGCTCAATATTAGGCTGAAGGTGATGCAATAAGCCGCTTCTTCGGACCTGATAGCAACATATAAGTAGGGCTAACAGGATCGTCTTTAAAACAAACACTATCTCACTGTATTCAAGGCTGATTGAAGGTAATTATCCGAATGTATCAGGGTTGCTGCCCCAAGATTTGAAAACGGTCATCAACATGGATACCAATGCACTATTAAAGGGTATTGATAGGGCCTGCCTTTTTGCAAGTGAATGGAGAAATAACAATGTTCATTTAGAAATCTTGGATAATAGTAAGCTAAGGATATCTTCTAACTCATCGGAATTAGGGAAGATAGAAGAAACGCAAAGCATCAAGGCAATCAGAGGTGATGCGGGGTTAAGTATATCACTGGATGGAAGTTTTTTATTGGATGCCTTAAAAGCGATAAAAGAAAAAGAGGTAAAGCTAAGTTTTGGTGGTCCAATGAAACCTATCTTCATCTAATTTCACCAGTGAGAACATACTCAAGCGCAAAGACTGTAGGAAACGAATAACAGGGGTGAATCGCCAACCGGTAACAGCGGATTAATGAAATGACTTAAGACCGCCAATAAGTCGGATTTATCCTTACTGAGTTTATTGATGTGAAATGAGGCCATGCGCAATTCCATTTCATCCATGGCGATTTGTACAAGAGACTTGAGAATATCCTACTCTGCTTTTGTAATCGAACGCGGCTTATAATCAATGATGCACATCTGGGTAACAGAATTCTTTTAATAAGAACGTCAGGAAAAAGCGAATGTAAGATTATGTATTTATCAGTCGTATTGCCTTGCTTGAGTACTGTTGGAAGATTCTCTTTAAAATAATTTATTTTAAAATAAACCACGGTAGAATATATGGTATAAATATGACCCTATAATAGCTAAATACTCACGATTCGTTTTTCAGTAGTGATTATTCTCCTATATCCAGTAAGGGACCCACCAAGTACAATACCTGAGCATTTAAGCCAATGGGTCTTCATTTTATAACATGGAAAAATAAAAAGATGGAATAAAATAAGAAAGGGGGAGAACAAGTCATACATATGACTTGTTCTCCTTTTTGTTCCGCCACTTCAATCATACAGTAAGGTCGAAACTGCTGCTGGGTAGTTCAATTATCGCATCAAGCTTTTCTTATGAATGCAATTTGACTAAGAAGTATGCCTTTTTCCAAATGCAAAACTAATACAATAACTGCTAAAATGCATTATTTTCATGTGCTCTGATTGTTCTTCTTTATCTAAATAACAATCCAAACATTCTATTTCCTTTTAGAAACAAACTATTAACCTGTTACACGATTATATATCTTTCATATAGTACTATTTCTTTTAATAGAAAGGGTGAAGAAAGAGTGCAATCACCTTGTATCTTAGAATTTGATGGTCAATTCTTCTTAGTCACTGAAATTGATGATGTAGCGCTACACTTAGAATCCGTATTTCCGCTCTATTGGCATCAACTTTAATAGGATTAGGATTCCCAGTCTGCGGCGAATAAGTCAATTTCCTGGTATTTCCAGATATCCCACTTCAATATTGCTAGTGCATATTCACAGGTTATAGAAGGGGGATAATTATGATTGTTAGTCAAACCTGGGATCATGAAGTAATTGCAAAATTAAATCAAAAGGTTCATAATCTGCATGCAAAACTTTATCCGAGGTATTTTAAGGAAAATAATTATTGTTCAATGAAAGAAACTTTCGAGAGGTTGGTAAAAAATAATAGTTTTGTTTTTTTAGTTTTAAAAGATCATGAAGAACCAATCGGTTACGCATGGATTGAAATTAAAAACTATCCAGAAAGTGCTTTTAAAAATAAGTATAAATCAGTATATGTGCATCAGCTTAGTATCGCTGAAGGTCAAACCCAAAAAGGTTACGGTAAAAAACTAAAAAGCTAATGAACGAGGTCTATGAAATGGCCAAAAAGAACGATATAGATTTAATTGAACTGGATTATTGGTGTGAAAACATTGCTGCAAAAGAGTTTTATAAGAAACAAAGCTTTAAAATGTATAGGGAATTTGCATTTAGACAGTTGTAAATCCTTTGAATGTCAATTTCAAAAGTTGATGGAATGAATATAAACCCCGAATCGGGGTTTTTAATTAATATCTTAACATTCTCCTCGAAAGACTGGGGGGTTGAGGAACTCCACAAACAAAGCTTTGGCTATAACACTCTTTCACGATAGTTCGGGTATGCGGTATATATGTTGTGAAATGTTTATTCACGGTAGTTGTATGTGTTGGATGAAAAACTGGAATCACGTTGTTAATGACATTAGTTTTAACATTTTGCTTTGTCGGGGAGATTTGAGGTGGATTATACTGAGTAGGCATTCCGTGAGACGGGAAGTATTGTGGTGGACATTGACCGCCTTTCGGATGCCCCCAGGGCTTATTATACATTTAAACACCTCCTGGATTTTTTTGAGAGTCATTGTTAGTTTATGAAAAAAATTGATAAAGGGACTGGTATAGATGCCTTTATCAAAAGTTCATATACATATTAAAATTTTCGATCAATAAAAAAATGAATAAACATTAATTTAAACGAATTTGGTTAATTGCTTGGCGAACAAATGACTTGTGTCTTTTCCTCCAGCTATTTTCCTTGTTTTTTTCCAAGCCCCATTCAGGAAATTTAGATAACCGTAACGCGGCAAATAATTGCCAGAAGGGTAAGTTTGTAAAATTCAACTCCGGCATCATGGATTTATATTGATGGGTGAAGTCATCCATCGCTTGCATTCCAAAATGATATGAAATTTCGAGTTGACTATTGGCAAGGTCAGCCAAAGGGTCCCCTAAGCCTGAGTCTTCCCAATCAATTATGGAAACTAGTTTATCCTCTTTCCATAATATATTTCCTGGCCAATAATCACCATGAAGGATCACTTTTTTATTCATGGAGGGTAATGGCGTGGAAGATTTTAACAAATCTCTAATCATGCTTAGATTTAATGTTTCTTCCAAGAGTACCCTTTCTTTATTATTTAACATCTCAATATATGTATTTTCTACTTTAGGCAGGAATGATAAAGATAGATCCGCACAATCAACACGATGGATTTTTGCTAGATTGATTGCCAATTGTAAGATATGATCATTAAGATTTGAGGGGGCGAATTCTGACCTACCCTCAATAAACTCGAGAAGTATGCATGGCTTGGAAAATATCTCGCAGGATTGCTCAAGGTAATATGGCGTCGGTACAGGCAAACCGGCAGCTTTCAATATCCCTAAGAGCTGGTGTTCATCTGCTGCAATATTCGGATTCCGTTTCAAGTCATTATCACCATGCTGACGAACGATCATTTTTACGATCCGCCCAGACGATTGTAATAGTTCAAGTCCTGTCACCTGTGCAGAAATACCGCCATTTAATTCCCATGCGCGAATTAGCTTGTTTCCTTGATCAAACTTTTGAACCAATCGTTCAAACTTTTCATATTCGTTCATCATATGTCATCTCCTAATCCCGTTCATTGTTAAGGAATTTAAGTTCACATTTTCCGATAACTTTCGCGAAAAATTCAAAGGCCTCATTGCTGCAAATTCAATAAATGAAACCAATAGCTTGTTACAGTAATTTAAACAAGTGAGGTGTGCTGAAAATGAAAATTGAAAAATATAAAGTGGATACACCAAAAGGGACGTTACAATATCATATTACTGAAATCGGAAAGCCAAATAAAGTTTTTTAACGGTGGTGCTGGATCGATAGAAGGTTGGATGAAAATCCTCCCGGCAATTTCGGAATCTGCATCAGTATTTTCCTATTATCGTTTTGATGTTGCTGGCAGCGATAAACCGAAGGAAAACCAAGACGGGATAAATATTGTTAATATTTAAGCCCCCGTAGTTATTGGTGGGTATATTTTTGGAAAGGCAGGCGAGATGAAGAATACTATATCTTTTAAAACTTCTTTAATCCGATAGTTATATGTACAAGCATTTGTCCATGCTTAACATAAGGTTAATAGAGGTGATAGAAATGGTGAAAGTATTTATCGATCCCGGCCATGGAGGTACGGATCCAGGCTCGGTGGGGAATGGATTAAGAGAAAAGGATTTAACTTTATCCATTGCAACTCGAATTAAAGATATCTTATTAATAGAATATAATAACGTTTATGTGAAAATGAGCAGGACCCAAGATACGTACCCCTCCTTAAACGATCGTACGAATGCAGCGAACGCGTGGGGAGCTGACTTTTATCTCTCCATCCACATAAATTCCGGCGGCGGAACCGGGTACGAGGATTACATCTATACGTCCACTAACCAGGTCACGAAAACGTATCAAGATCATATTCATTCAGAGGTCATGAAGCTTATCAACATCCAAGACAGAGGACAAAAAACAGGAGATTTACATGTACTTCGTGAAACGGACATGCCTGCACTCCTGTCTGAAAATGGATTTATCGATAATGTCAATGACGCAGCCAAATTGAAAACGGCTTCCTTTATCGAATCACTCGCTCGCGGACATGTAAACGGTTTAGTTAAATGCTTCAATCTTATAAAGAAAAGTATAGCTGTATACCACACTGTCGTTAGTGGGGATACCGCATACTCCTTAAGCATCGCTTATGGCAGTACGGTTCAGCAAATTAAAGATTGGAACGGTCTTGACAGTCAGTACAACATTACCGTAAACCAGAAGTTACGGGTTAAATGAATAATTAATAATTGACTGGTTAAATTATTTATAACACTTCCAGAAGCACTCCACGCAGGAAGCCCTTCTCAAAAAGAGAGGGGCTTTTCCAGGTTCAAGAATATATATGTAATGAAATCATCATGTACATTCTACTGTCCTGATTTGTCCATCACTTGGATAATAGTGGAGGGAGTGAAATGTAAACTATGCTTTTTCATATAGACTGACACAAATTTAAATGGATTCTTTGTAATGGCATATAAAAAGCACAAACCATAATGGGTTGTACCTAAAATGTATCAGCAAATAACTGAAGGGAATCTATGTATTGTTGCTCATTAATCCTTTATTTTCCTTTATGTAAAGCAACCCTCGAGATGGATATTAATCATATATTTTAATGGCTTGAACCACTTTTCCTAAAATACGGACTCTATCATTTTTGATGTTATAGGTTTTGTCTTCATAAAAAGGATCCGTGCTGCAGGGAGTGAGTGTGATGTTTTCTTCATTGATATTCACTTTTTTGACTGTAGCATCGTGACCATTTACTAAAACCACACCAATTTTTCCGTTTTCAACGAAGGTTGTTTTTTCAACGAGAATCAGTGATCCGTCACTGAATTCTTCGTTCATGCTATTGCCATTCACTCTAAGGAAAAAATATTCTTTATTCGATTTTAGCATCGAATTTAATGTCGGCATATAGGCTTCAATATATTCATTGGTAAAATGAGGATCTCCAGCAGGGATATTTCCGTAAACACCAATTAATCTTACATTCTTTTCATTTAGGAATTCCACTCCAGGATTATTTCTAACGACAGGTGTTCCTTCAATGAGGTGGGATAGCGGTATTTCAAAGCATGTGGACATCATGCTCAATTTATCCATTAAAGGTTTATTCCTTCCGGATTCCCAGGCCGATACTGCTGTCGGGGCCACTTTTAATATATTTGCCAAATCTTCTTGTGTCATTTTTCTTTCTTTTCTTAACATTTTAATCCGTTCACCAATGTGCATAATTCTTCACCTCTTACTTGAATATACACTATGAGTGAAAGTGAGTAAACTTAAATAGCCTGAATTTTGCGAAAAGTTGTTGGAATCTATACTTCAAGTGTGGTATTATTTTTTTAGACAGGTGGTGACAAGATATGTCAAACATTAAATTCACACTTAAACAAGCGAGGAAGTATAAAGGATTGACTCAAGATGAAATGGCTAAAGTGCTGAAGATGGCCAAGAGGACTTACATTGACTATGAGCAATATAAGATTCCTTTGCGAATCGATAAGGCTTATTTATTTGCTGAATGTGTAGGATTCTCAATCGACGAGATCATTTTTTTTGACCCTAAACTACACTTCAAATGTAGTTAATAGTTCAAGTGTACCAGCGTTTCTTCAACAGACTGACCATTCGCAATGTAAAGTCCAATCAATACAATCCCAACTTCCGTGGTAGAAGATTCAAGGAATGATGGAAAGAAGGTGAACAAAGTGGAAAGGGAAGTTGCAGTAGGAGCTGCTGCCGTTAGCACATATAAGATTGGAAGGAATTTCGTGGAGAGGATATTGAGGATATTATCGTACACAACAGTGTTGTCAATTGGATTATCATTGAAATTATTGATCCTGTTCTCAGGATGAAATACGCGTATGTAGGAGGAAGAGGAGGAAGTACTTTAAGGAGTAAAAATCCAAACTTCTTGATGTTCCTTAATAAAAGGCTGTATGCTGAAATATAAAATAGACGATTGAAATTGAGATCCCACTGAATGACAGCCAATTATTGTAAAAACTTTTATTTACTTAATGTATAGGACGGATTTCAAAACACCATGAATAGGAGCAATTGGACAATGGCAAATTCGAAGGAAAAGTTAATATGGATGAACAAGCCTTTATCCTTTGCAGGATAAAGGCTTGTTTTCATTTTTGTGAACTTGGGGCATTCCAATTTCCTCCGTAAGTTCGTCTTCATAAAATGAAAAAGACTGCAAACCTAAATGAATTGAAAGCGAATCTTCATACTTTATCTCCATTTTTAATGAACTTCTTCTAGTTTTTTTCTCCCATCTTTATAAGGATGGCAGGTAATGGTATGCAAAAGTACAATTATATAATAATGAAGGCTATGTAAGTCCCGGGAAGGGGGGCATTGATAATAGGATGAGTTCGAAAAAATACCTTTTGGAGGAGATAACAATTGAAAAGGAATGTATTCAAATATGTCGTTTTTCTTGTCCTCATTCTAACCATATTAATTATGGCTAAGCCAGGCATTTCCTCAGCAGGGAAATTGAAGCCGCCCTCCGAATCCTTCAGTCCAGGGGAGTGGTTTCTTGGAAGCATTCCTCCCAATCTTGACAAAGAGAAACCACCTATCGTGTTTGTACAAGGAAGAAACAGCAGTTCAACCAGCTGGTACGGTGAAACGGAATATCATGGGATCAATGATATGTATACCAAGGCGTATGAAGCAGGCTACCAAACGGTTTTTGTTCAGCTTCATGATTCGGCTGGAAATGGATCAGCGAGCCAATATGATAACGGAAGGCTTTTAGCTCAAATGCTTTCAGAAATCAGTAACCATTTCGGGGGCGAAAAAGTAAATATTATAGCTCACAGCAAAGGGGGGACAGACACCCAAGCGGCTCTAGTACACTATGGAGCACACCAATATGTTGGAAGGGTGATCACTTTAGCTTCCCCTCATCATGGTTCTTACCTTGCTGATTTGGCTTATAGCTGGTATGCGGGCTGGCTTGGTTCCCTATTAGGTCAAAAAGATGATGGAACTTATTCTTTACAAGTTGGTAAAATGGCGGAATTTCGTTCTGTCACGGATAACCATGTTAACTCTCGTAAAAACATGTATTTCACTGTGGCAGGCATGAACAGAGGCCCGGTTCTTTCAGCTTTATCAATGGGTGGACAATATTTATCTTCTTATGGGGAAAATGATGGTCTAGTAAATGTATGGAGTACAAAAATACCTTACGCAACACATTTATTTACGGATCCAAACTTTGATCACGACAATATCCGAGTCGGTTCAGCTGTATTTTCAAGAATTGAACCCTATTTAAGGAGTGCTACCACCGCTGGGATCCCTGGATTTAATGTCAATTATAAAGAACGAGTTGAAGATGATGTCATTACAACCGCACTTGCTCAAACCGTTATGGGTGATGCCCTGAAACAAAATGTTTGGAATGAACAAAGTTTCCATGTAAATGAATCAGCCCCGGGTAATATAACCATATATACAGCCTCAGATGATGTCGAGGTTGAATTGATTTCTCCATCAAATAAAAAATATTCACCTTCCTTAAAGGTTAATTCAGCCCAAAATGAAACTTCCTTTTTTAATGGTGCAACCATCCGGACATTCAATAGAAACAACCTCGAAATCGGTGACTGGAAGGTGCGAATGAAGACTAAATCGCCAAAAGACGCCTACCTGTTCACAGCTCAATTTAACGAAAAGAATCCCATTACATTAAGTATGGCCGGAAAAGTTAAGCAAAAAGATGCAAAATTTTTAATAAAGAATCCAATGAATGATAAAAAAACGCCAAACAGCACAACTTTTTTGGTTCGCTTAGTAGATGAAACCGGTAATGAAATTAGTGAGAAAAGCTCAATTAAGGTACTGGAGACCGAAAATTTTACTGGTACCCTTCCAGAAGTGCCTAAGTCAGGTGTTTATAATGTAACCATTGACGTCAAGGAAAAAAATGTGGATGGCACTGAAAGAACCCGGACTCTGGTTCGTTCGGTCTATATCGAGAAATAGTGAAATGCCTTCTTATTGAGAAGGTATCAAATTCGAAGGAAAGTCAGTTTGAGTACGGTTTTTTTCTAAAAGAACATTCAATTTTTCTTTTAAAATCATGGTTCGGGATAAGTGCATTTCGAACCTCTTTTTTACCGATTAATACCTTTATTTAATTGAAAAGGTATTTTGTGGGTAATGTATAATGGTATGGTTAACATGAGAGTTGGTTATTCAGCCAAAGGAAAATTAAGGTCGCAATTGTTAATTTAGATATTGATTTAACTGTTGCTCGATGGGGATAGAAGCCAGTCGGGCTTGTGGCAATACAAGAGATTGATGAATTGCAGCGAGACAACGGGTTTAATCTGTCTTTTGATAAGATTCTCTATAAGACAAAATACCTGTTTTAAGTGCAGCATAATTGCCAATGCTTGCATAGCCATAAAACCAGCCCATGAAAATCCCTGCAACCAAGTGATGACGATGACTGATGAAAATGGAAATGAACAAGCCAAGACCCAAAGCGATGGTAGGGATGAATTTTGGGCGAATATGAAATATGACCTTAATTAGTTGAGTAAGAATCATGATGATAGGAATGGCTATTACTGCATCCCAAAAGTTTGTATGGATGGTTGGGAAGTCCATAATTTCACCACCTTAAATAGAAGTTTTCAAAATTAATTTTTACTTTTTATCAAGGCTTTATACTATAATAAAAAAATTCATATTTAAAACTAATATATCAAAGGTTATGCAACCAGGTTTTGAAGATTTTCAGAGTTCAATTTTAAAGCCGTCAATCCATATAATTATATGGATTGACGGCTTTTTCTAGTTGGCCGCGGGAATGGTTTAAAACAACTCGGAAAGAGCCAACATAAACAATCGAATACCACATCGGTGTGCCCGTTCAAGGATGGAACAAATTCAGGAAATACCCATCTTGGGAAGAAAGTCTTCGAGATCTTGCCAATCTATACGTAAACGGGACGTCATGAAATGGAAGTCTATATACAGCTGTCATTGGAGAAAAAAACATCCAAAGCAATATTCGATGCGGGGTATGCCTCGGATCCGAAATATACAGAAAAACTGGTGAACCTTATAAAAACAAGCGATTTAACTAAATATGAAGCAAGTAACGAGGAAGTTTATCATATTGTCAGTAAAGGGGATTCCGTCTCTGCGCTTGGAAAAGCATATGATTCTACACAAGTGAAGATTCAATAGTGGAATGGCTTGGTCGAACTTTACCTTATTAAAGTGAATCATTAAGAATGACATGAAATTTTAACTGGGAACGGTATTTCAACGCTCTCCTTTTTTTGAATGAGCTTCTTTCCAAAGTATTTATATCAAGAGGGATAGTGAACCGTACATCCGTTATAAAAGATGTAATATTCACATGAAAATAGATTCTATTAAAAAATATATCAAAACCTACTCTTCCATATGCATATTGAGAGAATTCGGGACATAAATTAAACAAACAAAAAAAGCGCGGTTAGCGCTTTTAGTGTATTTGTCTATATAAGCCTATTACTTTTCCAAGTATCGAAACATCTCGTAAAATAATTGGTTCCATATTTGAATTCTCGGGCTGAAGCCTTATGTAATCCGGTTCCTTAAAGAATCGTTTTACAGTGGCTTCATCATCTTCCGTCATGGCCACGACGATATCTCCATTATTGGCATTGCTTTGTTGTTTCACGATGACATAGTCTCCATCATGAATTCCAGCTTCGATCATACTTTCACCCATGATTTCCAGCATGAATACATGGTCATCATGCGGAACCATGCTTTCGGGAAGCGGAAAGTATTCTTCTATGTTCTCGATGGCCGTTATAGGCATGCCCGCTGTTACTTTTCCAAGTAACGGAACGTTCACGACATTGGCTTTTGGAATATTGTTCGCTTCCTCCGAATTCATTATTTCAATGGCCCTTGGCTTGGTTGGGTCACGTCTAATCAGGCCTTTACTCTCCAGGCGGGATAAATGTCCGTGTACTGTTGAACTTGATGCAAGTCCCACTGCTTCGCCAATCTCCCGTACGGAAGGTGGATACCCTTTTTGGCGAACCTCTTCTTTAATGAAATCAAGAATATCTTGCTGCCGTTTTGATAGTTTAGTCATTAGTGCACCTCTTCCCCAATGTTCTTTGCTATATTATAGCATGGCCCCCAACTCTATACAAACATAAGTTCGAATTTTGTTGTTGACTGAAACAAACGTTCGTATTATAATTTGGTCATAACATACGAACGAACATTCGCTTTGGAGGGATATTTATGAAAAAATTATACAAAAATTATATTTATACGATTCTATTAGCGGGATCAGTATTTATCTTTTCAATTTTATTCTCTTGTACATTGAACAATGATCAAAAAAATGATTTCCTTTCTATAGAAGTAAGTGAAGGTGACACCCTATGGGGAATTGCCGAAGAATATGAAGAAGCAAATTTGACAAAAAAAGAATTCATTGGTTGGATAGAAGAGCATAATGGAGTAAGGGCAGATTCGATTAAACCCGGTCAAGTCATCGTCATACCGGTTAAAGGGGAAGAACTTGTCCAGAATTTGGCCAGTGAGCAGTAAGCAGTGAAGGTAGGGTATTATGAAAGCGGTAATCTATTGTAGGGTCAGCACAGAAAAAGAGTCACAGGAAACATCATTGGCAAGGCAGGAAGATGAATTAGTCAAATTGGCAGAAAAGATGGATGTTGAAGTCATTTCCATAATAAAAGAACAGGCTAGTGGTTATGAGTTAAATAGGGATGGCATTTTTGACATGCTCGAACTATTTAAAACCAAAGAAGCTGAAGTACTATTAATCCAGGACGAAACGAGGCTGGGAAGAGGGAATGCCAAAATAGCCCTTTTCCATGTCATCCTTAAAGAAGATGTGAAAATTTATACGCTCTCACACGATGGCGAACTTGAGCTATCGGATTCGGATGCGATGGTCATCCAGATTGTCGGAATTGTAGAAGAATATCAAAGGAAACTACATAATCTAAAAATAAAGCGCGGGATGATAAGGGCCGTTGAAAAAGGGTATCGTCCTCAAAAAAATCTTCAGAATCAAAGGAATTCCACCGGAAGGGACCGTAAGGAGATTCCTATAGAAGAAATTATTAAGCTTCGGGCCAATGGATTGACATTTGCAGAGATCGCAGCAACTTTGAGGGGCTTTGGATACAATGTTTCTAAGGCTACAGTGAATAGGCGTTTTCTCGAACATCAATTGAATACACTGGAAAGTCAATCATAGAACTTGTAATTTCGCTATTTTTTTAATACCATGACAATATCCGCAGATTATGAAGGAGCGAAATTATGTTATCAAAAGAAAAATTAGCCCGTATTAATGAACTTTCTAAAAAGGCAAAGGCTGAAGGTTTGACGGAAGTTGAGGCGAAAGAGCAAACCCAATTGAGAAGTGAGTATTTGGAAACATTCAGAAAGTCCATGACCAATACGTTGGAGCATGTGAAAGTCGTCGATCCAGAAGGTAATGATGTCACTCCTCAAAAGATAAAAAATATAAAAGAAAAAAGAAACTTACATTAATAATGCTTGGATTCTTCTGATGGAACATTCCATTTGAAGATTCTATTAGCATTTAGGAGTAAAAAGAGAGTGCATTCATGTATGTATTCTCCTATTTAGTTTAATCTAAATAGGGGGCTTCTCTTATTTCTAGAAAATTGTAATATTGGGGCAGTAAATAGTGATTTTAGTTGTGATATTAAGCTTGTCAATATAATATAAAGAGGTACATTACAGGAAGGGATGTTTTTACGATATGTTAGATAAATTAGATGCACTTTCTATTAATACGATTCGTACATTATCGATTGATGCAATTGAAAAGGCTAATTCTGGCCATCCAGGTATGCCAATGGGTGCAGCGCCGATGGCGTATAAACTATGGACCGAATATATGAACCATAACCCGAAAAATCCAGAATGGTTTAATAGAGACCGCTTTGTTCTTTCTGCTGGTCATGGGTCTATGCTGTTATACAGCCTTCTTCATCTATCGGGCTATGGCTTATCTATCGATGATTTGAAAAGCTTCCGCCAATGGGGCAGTAAAACCCCAGGACATCCTGAATACGGACATACGGCTGGTGTAGATGCAACTACTGGGCCGCTTGGACAAGGTATCGCAATGGCAGTCGGAATGGCAATGGCAGAACGTCACTTGGCAGAAAGCTATAACCGCGATTCTTATAATGTGGTCGATCATTATACATATAGCATTTGTGGAGATGGGGATTTAATGGAAGGTGTTTCTGCAGAAGCAGCTTCATTAGCTGGACATCTACAACTCGGAAGACTTGTTGTTTTATATGATTCTAATGATATTTCACTTGACGGAGACTTAAGTCAATCATTTAGTGAAAGCGTAGCAGCCCGGTTCAAATCTTATGGATGGCAATATATCCGCGTTGAGGATGGGAACGATCTTCAGGAAATCGCTAAAGCGATTGAAGAAGCGAAAACTGACGATGCACGCCCAACATTAATCGAAGTGAAAACGGTTATTGGTTACGGTTCACCAAACCGTTCAGGTAAATCTGCTGTTCACGGAGCTCCGCTTGGTGCAGATGAGCTGAAATTGACAAAAGAAGCATATAAATGGACATTCGAAGAGGACTTCCACGTTCCTGAGGAAGTGTATTCACACTTCAATGAAGCTGTTGTTGATGCAGGCGCTCAAAAAGAAGAAGCTTGGAATGAATTGTTTAAAAATTACAAAGAAGCTCACCCTGAGTTAGCAGAGCAATTGGAGCTTGCCATCAAAGGTGAACTGCCTGCTGAATGGGATCAGGAAATTCCGGTCTATGAAGAAGGTAAGACATTAGCTTCCCGTGCTTCAAGTGGGGAAGTACTAAATGCAATTGCCAAAAAGGTACCTAGCTTCATTGGGGGTTCTGCAGATTTAGCTGGATCGAATAATACTGCCATTAAAGGTGAGACAGATTTATTACCTGGTAATTACAGTGGGCGTAATATATGGTTCGGTGTACGTGAATTCGCTATGGGTGCGGCTTTAAATGGAATGGCACTTCATGGTGGTTTAAAAGTATACGGAGGAACATTCTTTGTATTCTCTGATTATCTGCGTCCAGCCATAAGAATGGCAGCACTAATGGGACTGCCGGTAAACTATGTGTTCACTCATGACAGCATTGCTGTAGGGGAAGACGGACCGACTCATGAGCCAATCGAACAATTAGCATCATTGCGTGCAATGCCTAACCTAGGGGTAATACGTCCAGCTGATGGCAATGAAACGGCAGCAGCCTGGAAAGTGGCAATGGAGTCTACAAATAAACCAACTGCTCTTGTACTGACTCGTCAAGGATTGCCAACAATAAAAGACACTTCCGAAACTGCGTATGAAGGTGTTTCAAAAGGTGCTTACATCATCTCTGCTTCTAAGAAAGAAGTAGCTGATGCATTACTTCTTGCGACTGGTTCCGAAGTGAACTTGGCTGTGGAAGCACAGAAAGCTTTAGCGAACGAAGGAATTGATGTTTCGGTAATCAGTATGCCATCATGGGATCGATTTGAAACTCAATCTAAAGAATATAAACAAAGCGTAATAAATCCGGCAGTGAAAAAACGTCTAGCTATCGAAGTGGCTTCACCATTTGGCTGGGATCGTTATGCAGGTGATGAGGGTGAAATATTGGCCATCAATCATTTTGGAGCTTCTGCACCTGGCGGTAAAATCATGGAGGAATTCGGTTTTACTGTAGAAAATGTAGTTGCTCGAGTTAAGGAAATGCTTAAATAATAGTAATGGGAACTGACACCAAATGGATTGGTGTCAGTTTTTTTACCAAAAACAATCCTATTTTATATTGAATGTGTTCCTATTCGAAAGGAAATCTTCCATTCGACAAAAAAAGAAGAAAATTTCTCCAGTAAACAACATATCTTTTTAGTTTGTCAATATATAATGAGAATAAATAAATTTCGTTTAATTGTGTCAGTTAAAGGGGAAAGTCATCAATAGTGGAGAGGATCCTGGTGGTTAGTTGTTTTCGTGATCAAAATGGGAGAGCTAGGAGGCATTGGCTGATGAGAACCTATCAAATTTATTTAATCGAAGATGAATTTGCCCATCATTATTATGGAAGAGAAAAGCTATTTTTCAATTTGTTTTTGGAGTATATTCAAGCAAGGGGCAGACTGAAGAGTATTTTGCAAAAACAAATCGAATATGTCACCAAAACAGTCCCGATATACCAGTTGCAGGTAGCTATTGAACAACGTTTGCAAAAAAAGATGAATTATTGGACTCAAAATGGAAAATACTATTTAGAAAAAACAAATGGAACAAGTAAAGCCGTTTTAATCATTCAAAATGAGTCCATTACTCTTAAGGCTGAAGGAGATTATGAAGCGGAGACCGCTTTCTTTGAAAGTATTCGAAAATATGAAGCGAGTTTTCTGGCAATTGATTTTGAACATGAAAAATACGGTTGGTTAAAACCGATAAAAGAAAGAAAATTTGTCTAAATGGGGGACTTTTCGGTAGCGGGTATTGTATAATAACCTTTGGTCTAGTACACTGATGTTAGACAACATGAAGGAGGAAATAGTATGTGGGTTTACATTCTAGTTGGCGTACTGGCATTGATTGCTGGAGTAGTGCTGGGATTTTTCATCGCTCGTAAATACATGATGGATTACTTAAAGAAAAATCCGCCAATTAACGAACAGATGTTGAAAATGATGATGATGCAAATGGGTATGAAACCATCCCAAAAGAAAATTAATCAAATGATGAGCGCCATGAATAAACAACAAACAAAATAAGATAGCATGAAACCTTGATATATCAATGTTCTTGGAAGATTGGATGCATAATTTTATATAATATCGAAATGGTTATCCATTTAGACTGAACTTTTCCACCGATTTTATTTAAGATTTTGTTTTATCTTTCATTTATGTTTCTTAAGCCACTTTTTCTGAATGAATGATTCAGTAAAGGTGGTTTTTGTTTTGGAATTGAAAGGAAAGTCCTCCTCGTTATGTGAGGGCTTTTTTATTTTGAAGGTAAAAACCTAAACTAAAAACAATACTTGTCCACACCTTCTATCTAAAGATGTATATACAGTATCAAGGAGGTTGTTAATATGATAAATGATTTTGTCAAAAAACGCTTCGAGGAAACTTGTAAGGTATGGATTCTTTTATGTGAACATACATTTGAATCCAAAAGTGAATGTAAAGACAACAAATAGGAATCTAAATGTAAACGTAAAAAATAAAAATTTTTTCTATTAATCTTTTTATTTAGGCACTTAGCCAATAGAGAGTCAGTTAATATATAGATTAATGGTTAGCATCCAAGTAATCGGGTGTTTTTGAGTTGAATGAACCTTATAAAAAGAAAAGCAATTAACCTGAATTGGTCGAGTGCTTATTTTTTATTATGGAATATATACACCAGGACCAACTTCCTCCACAGCCTCCATCGGTTTATTTGGAATCTTTTGTAAAATCCCAACCGCAAATGGCTGAAATTGTAACATTTACGATAATATCATCTGAGGGGCTTGGTATAGGGGCATTTAATTTCTTTTGTGTTAATGGGTGATTATATGGTTATATCCTCGGGATAAAAGTGAGCAATCCAGGTTAATCTAATATCGGCATATATAGCATTGAATCTTTCTCAACAATGAGATATCTCGCTAAAAATCACCTCTATCCTTTGGGGGATTTCATTAATCAAAATAGTTGGGGAAGCGGTTGAGTTTTTTGACTTGACTTTATCAACTGTAAATATTATTATTACAGTAATCTTCTTAAGGAGGATGCGAAAGTGAATAGTGATTTTACAATAGCTGTCCATAGTTTGGTCTATTTAGCTTATCTACCAGATCATATGGCTAGCAGCGAGTCCATCGCAGAAAACGTTTGTACAAACCCGGCAAGGATTCGAAAGATGATGAGCTGCTTAAGAAAAAAAGGATTTGTAAAAACTAAAGAAGGTGTTGGCGGAGGCTATATTCTAGACTGTAACCCTGAAGAGGTAAGTTTGGCAGATATTTATATAACTGTTTCACATGGGACTTTGAAACCAAAGTGGTGTACAGGTGATCCGGAGAAAAAATGTGTCATATCTTCCAATACCCAGATAGTCATGAATCAAATATTCGATGAAGCTGAATTATATTTTGAAAAATATTTAGAAGATATAACTCTCAGCACTTTTTTGGAAAAAATTAAACAATGTCCGTGATATTGATTTAGTTTTTTCTTTGCAATAAATGTATATTTTATTATTACAGTTAATAACTATAGTTTAAATATCAACTGAACATAAAAGGGGTGTTAAGGAAATGGTTGAAAACGATCAGTTCAAAAATGGGGATTGGGTACAGGGAAAATCAAGAGATGGGGAACTTATCCATGGTTTCATTGAAACGGTAAGTGATAATCGAGAAATCGTTAAAGTGAATGTGGTGGAAAGTGACAATGAAAAAGCGGTTGGGAAATCGATTTGGATTCCATGTAAATGGACTGAAAAACTGCCGGATCTAGAAATCAGTAACGAAAATCATCTTTTGGCCCTAATTGATTTAGCGCTACTTTCTAAAGATGAAACATGGTTTATGGAGTTATCCGGTAAATTGGAATCCATCAAAATCCATCCTAAAATAAATGCCAGGAATTCAGAGTTCCTTATCCCGGGAAATAGAATCGCTAAACTTGATGTAAATAGATGAAGAGTAAAGACTATAAATATTTGGGATAATACAAGGAGGAAATGATCATGACAATAGAACATGTAACAGATGATAATTTTGCTAGTGAAATCAAGGAAGGTTTAGTATTGGTTGATTTTTGGGCACCGTGGTGCGGTCCGTGTAAAATGATTGCCCCAGTGCTTAATGAAATTGATGTGGAAATGGGTGATCGGGTTAAAATCGTAAAACTTAATGTGGATGAAAATTCAGATACGACAAGCGAATATGGAGTGATGGGAATTCCAGCTCTAATTCTATTCAAAGATGGAGAAAAGGTAGATCAAGCTATTGGCTTCCAGCCAAAAGAAGCCATTTCGGCATTAATCACAAAACATGCATGACCCTAATAATTATCATAATATGCGGATGTGTATTGTGAATTAAGGACTTATACCTGCCAACATGGTGGGTAACTAAATGGAGGATGACTAAATGAATTCTAAATATACACCATTATTTGAATCGTTCAATTTAGGAAAGAAATTAGAAGTGAAAAATCGATTGGTGATGGCGCCTATGACAAATTTCTCTTCTAATCCTGACGGGACTGTAACCGACGCCGAAGTAAACTATTATGAACGTAGGTCAAGCGGGGTCGGCATGGTTATAACGGCATGTACTTACGTGACTGCTAATGGCAAAGGTTTTCATGGGGAATTTGGCGGAGATCAGGATGAATTGATACCTAGTCTAAGTCGTTTGGCATCAGCGATTAAAGCGAAAGGTGCAAAGGCAATTCTTCAGATTTTTCATGGCGGACGCGAGGTGCCACCGGAATTAGTAAATGGCGATGTTGTCAGTGCAAGCAATATCCCATCGGAAGGCGAAGGGAAAGCAGTTCCGCGTCCACTATCTGCAAAGGAAATAGAATCGATCATTCTCGACTTCGGTGAAACTACCCGACGTGCCATTGAAGCGGGATTTGACGGTGTAGAGATTCACGGTGCAAATGGTTACTTGCTACAGCAATTCTTTTCGCCTCATTCGAACCGGCGTGAAGACAAGTGGGGCGGTACCCTTGAAAAGCGTCTGACTTTTCCATTAGCGGTAGTGGATGAAGTGAGAAAGGCTGTTGCTGAACATGCCAAGGATCCGTTCATCGTAGGATATCGTTTTTCACCGGAGGAGCCAGAAACACCAGGAATCACCATGGATGATACTCTTGCATTAATTGATGGACTTGTAACAAAAGATCTTGATTATCTTCATGTTTCATTAATGGATTTCTGGTCGAAAGCAAGAAGGGGAGCCGAGGTTGACAGACCTCGGATAGAAATTATAAAAGAACGTATAGGAGATCAAGTACCGATCATTGGTGTTGGTTCCATCTATACAGCGGATGATGCGATCAAAGCACTGCAATCAGGTGTTCCGTTAATCGCATTAGGCCGTGAAATTATTATCGATCCTGAATGGGTACAAAAAGTGGAACAAGGCAGGGAAGCAGAGATCGTGACAAAAATAAACAAGGATAATCAGCAGCAACTTGATATTCCAGACCCATTATGGCAAGCGATTATCCACTCTCCAGGATGGTTTCCAGGGATTGAATAAATAGACGCACATATATTACTGAAATAAAAAATGCATAATGGATTTTCAAAACCATGGAATGAATATACTTGGAAAAATAACCCCCTGACAACGGACGCACATATAAAAGTGTTCCTTAGTCCGGGGTTTTTATGTTTATGGATGATCATTTATAGTAGTTTTTCAAATTCAATCCTTTGAAAAGCCAAGTTGTTTCGCTTACGGATTTTCAATGACCAGCCATTAGGTCTCAACGGCACATACATTCGGAAATTTTGGCGGGAAAAGGGGCTTTCTTTAAGGAACGCTAGGAAAAGGAAGGAGGACAACCCCCCCTACAGAATCAAAGCTTTAGAGGACTAACTTAGGAAGGCCTCCACGCCCAGAAGAGCCAAAGGGGCTTAAGAAAATGACAATACCGCGACACTTATTTGCTTCTTAAGCAGTGTTTTTATTTTGTCTGTAAATTGGGGCCCAGTTCATCTATACGACGAGGTCTTTATATGTTAGATTATTTTTTTGTCTTTTTCTCTCGTATTATAGAGGGAAGATTGAATACAAAATGGGAACCAAAGTAGAAGTATATTAAAAAAATAATGTATACTGCCATCCGGAAAAAAAATATACTAATCAAAATGGTAAATTTAATAACTTTATACAATGAAAAGTTTTCCCTTCCATTTTTAGGTTTATAATCGATTGCGATAGCCTTTTCGTTTAATGAAGGAACTGGTATAGCCATCAGGCACATTTTCAAGAGGGGCTTCACTATGTCGGGAATGTTGAAAAATATTCGGTAGATCTTCATTTTTCCAATCCGGATAAATTTCAAGAAAGGATAGAAGACAAAAAAACTGTAAGAGACGAAAATCACTTGTTGAAAGTCTGACCCTTATACATTCGGACGTACCAAAGATTAGGATCTTGAGAAAATATGTCCTGGTTTTTTCTAAAGAATAAGAAAAAACACGGAGTGGTTTTATCCAACACCGTGTTTTTCATAATGTAGAGAGTATAAAACCGAAGCTTTCCTTAAAATAGGAAGGAGTCAAGTGAGTATGGGCCAGCTCCGGTTAACGCAACGCCAATCGCCACTGCAAGAACGGCAAGATTATATTCATAACCATTTTGAGTTGCCCAGTAGCCATTTGCTCCATGGACTTTAACGATCGCAACAAGCATTGTAAGTGCAATTAATATACCTGCAAAGGGTGTAAGGAGACCTAAAGCAAATAAGGCTCCGCCAATAAGCTCTGATAGACCTGCAAATAGGGCCATGGTAACTCCTGGCTTCATGCCAATCGAATCAAACCAGCCTCCAGTGCCTTTCAAGCCATGTCCGCCAAACCATCCAAATAATTTTTGAGCTCCATGTCCAACAAACGATAATCCGATTACCACACGTATAACTAATAAACCTATACCAATCATCTATGATTCCTCCATAAATTTATTTTTAATTTAGATATCTTTAATTCGAGATTCATATTAAAAAATAGGGATATTATCTCGAATTGATTTATCTTTAATTAAAGATAATACTTTTTGAGAGATTTGTCAAACATAAATTTAACTTTTAAGGCTCATTCAACAGGGAAGGTTCTGAAAAAATCGGGTGAGCTCACATTGGAACGAATCAATAAATCAGACACCGTAACGCATTCATAGCCGTTTAAATATAAATAATCCAATGTCGATTCTAACGCCTTTACCGTTTGGGGACGGTCGCTCCAATCGTGCAGGAGAATGATATCGCCAGCTCGTAACGACTTAATGATATGATTGGAAATTTTATTTGGAGCAGGTCTTTTCCAGTCTTGGGGATCTTGATGCCAGGACCACAGTACAACCTTATATCCTTTTTTTACAGCTGTATTGATGATTATATCGTTATAAAGTCCACCTACAGGACGATATAGCGTAGGTTTGTATTTGGCAATATCCCAAATCACTTTATCTGTTTTATCTAATTCAGTAGATAATAACTCAGCGGTCATATTTTTATCATAATAATGATGATAGGTGTGATTTGCAATTTCATGACCTTCTTTTATTTCTCTTATTAAAATGCCAGGGTTTCTTTTCACTTTATTACCAGAAACAAAAAAGGTAGCTTTGGCATTATATTTAGCCAATATATCGAGGATTTGAGGTGTATACGAAGGATGTGGTCCGTCGTCGAAAGTTATGGCTACGATTTTTTCTTTTGTATTGCCCTCCCAAACAACATTACCTGTTTTTTCATATACCTCTCGGCTTGAAGTAATGGCATGAATAATTGGAGTGTCAAATGATAAAAAAAGGATGAAAACGGCTAAAGTCATAATTAAATTCTTCAAACGGATGCCCCCCCTGTACATGTATATAGGACATAGTATATGTAGTTCGATAATATTTATTAAGGCTCGGCCAAGAATAACGGATTGTTTAATTGTTGATTATAGGCGGAATATGAAAAGGTTTAAAACTGCTTATTACTTAAAGTTATTTAAAATAATGAACATTCACAATTTGATTGTACCCTTTATTGGTGGTATTCAATTTAAGCTCTCCCTTTTCAACAGTGTAATTTACATTAGGCTGAAACTCCATTTTAATTCATATAGGATACCTTAGGATCCAGTATGACCTGATTATCTATGTCAGTAATTCCATCTCTTCATAAATTCGTTGGCAAATCATTTGCAACGATTCTTTTTGCAATCCTCGTGAGAACCTGTATTAAGTAATGAGAATAGCTCATATGAGGTGTTTATGTTATGCAGCCAAATGGAGGTCATATCCACATACACCAGGTGCCTTTGGGGTAGGGAGTCTTGTGATTACTGTTCCGGACGCCTGGATCTCCTATTGTTCTTGTTGTGACAAACTATTCACCGACATCCGATGTTGATATTGGAACATGATACATATGCATTATTTTAAATGATAAAACAGGAAAACAGGCAGCACACATAGCACTTGCCTGTTTTTTATATAGCAAAGGTCATGCCTAAGTATTCAAATTGAGAATGAATGTAAAATAGGGAGATTGACAGCAAAATAATTCATATAATAATATATGTGGTTATCAATGGAGATGAACTGAGTTAAAAATCTGTACCTGTTTTATAAAAAAGTTCATTATATTTATTTAATAATTGATCAAGTTGCTGGCTATATTCAACGGCAATATGCGAGTTTAAACCATCTTTAGCGACAATCTTGATAAGTTCATTTCTCTTTAATTCAATTTGTTCGAGAAATTCATTCTTTTTAGCCATTATCTTTCCTTTCTGGCCCCAACATTTTTTTAAGGTACCCTTAATTTATGTGTTCGTTGTAAAATATGTATGAATATAACAATTATATCGGCTTGGATTAATGAATTCAAATAAGTTAACTTATCCCGAGCCCCATCCAGTTATAAGCATTTGGTTGTCATGAAATATTCACAGTTCCATAAATGTATTTTTTTATCTTATTTGTTACAATGTTTATAGGTTGCCATACATAGGAGTGAGCTTATTTGGATGATATTAATATTTTTTTAGCTTTTGGTGCGGGATTTCTGAGCTTTATTTCGCCATGCTGCTTACCGCTATATCCGGCCTTTTTATCTTATATCACTGGTATGAGTGTTGGTGAAATCAAATCCGAGAACGCCATGCTCCAAAAAAGAAGCATGATGCATACTTTATTCTTCCTCCTGGGGTTCTCCCTGGTTTTTATTGCAATAGGGTTTAGCACATCATACCTAGGTTCTTTTTTCTCGAATTATAAAGAATTAATTCGTCAGATTGGGGCCATCCTGATTATCATTTTTGGTTTATTCATTGTAGGAATCTTTCAACCGAAATCTTTGATGAAAGACAGTCGTTTTGAATTTAAGAACCGACCTAGCGGATATATAGGTTCCGTTCTTATCGGACTTGCCTTTGCGGCTGGATGGACCCCTTGTGCAGGTCCGCTATTAGGTGCTGTCATTTCACTGGGTGCAACTAATCCTAGTGCGGCCATGAGCTATATGACTGCCTATATTTTAGGATTTGCCATACCGTTTTTCATATTATCCTTCTTTGTCGGAAAATTGACATGGATCAAAAAGTACAGCCAATACATCATGAAGATTGGCGGATATTTAATGATTGTAATGGGTGTGGTTTTGTTTTTTGATTGGATGACCAAAATAATCGCAGTCCTGTCTAGACTATTCGGTGGCTTTACCGGATTTTAGTCCATAATAAGCTATTTTTTCAATAAAATTCAAAATGGTTTGTCTTTAATTAGGTTTTATGATGTGATTTTTTAATTTTTTTCTGTTTAAACGATCAGAAAGAGAGGCTTTCGCCCGAATATTATTCGTTGAAGATGCAAAGTTTATGAGAATGATACTTTCAAATATTTTACCTAAAGCAGGACATGCAGTGGTCAGTGAGGCGGGAATGGACGAGAAGCCATTGAATTATATCTAATCCTGACCTTATAATGATGGATATTCCCATGCCAATCTTGAGCGGGGATGGATGCCGTTAAAGAAATTAAGAAGGAATTTCAGGCTAATGTGCTCTGCCATGGGTCAGCAAAAAATGGTTGTCGAGAGCTGGGGCGCAAGATTTTAACGTCAAGCATTATGACGAGGGCATAGTATTGGATGACATTAAAACGGTGCTTGATTAATAACACTCTCCTTGTTTATCTCAAATAGGTAATATATACTTTGTTTATAAATTGAAGTCATATATAATTTTTAATGGCACTTACCTATTTTAGTTTAAAGGGATGGTTAAGAGATGATATATATATCAACAGGTATAGCAATTGTGATGGCTATAGGTGTTTTCATGTTAAGGATGAAGGAAACGAAAAAACCAGTTAATGAAAAGAAAATCATTTTACCGCCGCTTTTTATGAGTACGGGTGCTTTGATGTTTATTTTCCCGATGTTTCGGGTGACTCGATACGAATTGTTGGAGGCTCTTGTTGCAGGGATGTTATTTTCCATCTTATTGATAAAAACATCTAAATTTGAAGTTAGAGATGAAAAAATTTATATTCTGCGATCTAAAGCCTTCATATTCATATTGATCGGTCTCATGGTGGTTCGACTTGTGGCAAAACTGATGCTGGGAAGCACGATTGAAATCGGTGTATTGAGTGGAATGTTTTTCTTACTTGCTTTTGCGATGATCGTTCCGTGGAGAATTGCCATGCTTTACCAATATAAGAAAGTTAAAGCAGCCAGTTTCGGCAGAAGTAGCATGGTGTAATACATGTACTGTAGGATTCAATCAAAGGAACATTCAAAAAACCTGAGTCGATAAATGACTCAGGTTTTTCATTTGCCTGGAAATTTTTCATGAAGGTAAAAAAACACCTAAAAACCTAGTAATTTTATCAGGATTATATTTTATTGGTATTATAATATTTTACTTAAGGAGGAAACGGTTCATGTTACAAATGATTATCTTCGGGATTATTTGTGGTTTACTGCTGGGATTTGTGCTTCAAAGAGGCCGTTTCTGTGTTGTTGGTGCATATCGTGATTTGATTTTAGCTAAAGATGGACGGATGTTCTTAGCTACATTTATTGTAATAGCAATACAAAGTATTGGTGTTTATGCATTGAATGATACAGGGGTCATTCAGTTTGGAAATGATGGTTTTCCATGGTTGGGAACAATCGTGGGTGGCTTTATTTTTGGCATTGGTATGGTTCTGGCAGGAGGTTGCGCCACTGGAACATGGTATCGTGCCGGAGAGGGTATGATCGGAAGTTGGGTTGCCCTTTTTGGATATATGCTAGGGGCAGCAATGACGAAATATGGTGTATGGAAAGTGGCTGGAGATAATCTGTTATCTTATCGTACTAGTGATACGTATATTCATGAAACATTAAATGTTTCGCCATGGGTGCTTGTTATTATTGTGACACTTTTGGTTGGCCTATTGGTGATTCGTGAAATGAGAAAACCGAAACTTCCAATCTTTAAAATGAAACCGAAAAAACGGGATTGGCCCACATCTTATTCGAGAAACGGTGGCATCCCTTTGTTACGGCATTATTGGTCGGCCTTATTGCAATCATGGCATGGCCGCTAAGTGCAATGACAGGCAGGATGTTCGGACTAGGAATTACAGCGCCTTCCGCGAACATTCTAACATTCCTTATAACAGGAGACGATGCGTTAATCGATTGGGGTACGTTTTTAGTATTGGGTATTTTCCTTGGTGCTTTCATTGCTGCCAAAGGAAGCGGGGAATTCCGTTGGCGTTTGCCTGATATGAAAACGTTACGTAACAATGCAATTGGCGGTGTGATCATGGGGTTCGGTGCACTTGTTGCCGGGGGATGCACAATCGGTAATGGTCTGGTGAACTCGGCGCTATTTGCTTGGCAGGGGTGGATCGCGATCGTCTTTTTCCTGCTGGGTACATGGGTAGCAACTTATTTCACGATTATCCGAAAGCAAAAGCAGACAGCTGCTGCATCCAAAGCGGCATAAGGTACGAATCAAAAAAAATAAGTTGAGGAGTGGAATATAAATGGCAAAGGTATTGGAAACGACTGGAATGGTATGTCCATTCCCTTTAGTGGAAGCAAAAGAAGCGATAGTGGACATGGCAATAGGAGAGGAATTGATCATTAATTTCGATTGCACACAAGCAACGGAGAGCATTCCGCGTTGGGCTGCTAGCGAAGGTCATGAAATCACGGAGTTTGAGCAAATCGATGATGCTAAATGGCGTATAATCGTGAAAAAGGGAAAATAAACTGGTTTGAAGAAAACGTGTTCGGGTTTCCTGTGCACGTTTTTTTATTTTTTCGAGGTTAAATAATTGGAAGCAGAAAGTTTCAAGTGATAACATGTCTTTAACCAATTTATTAAGGAGATGTTGATAATGGTAGACAAGGTCATTTTAAACGATGTTCCACTGCATGTCACTGACTTTCTTTCTGAAACTGTAAAGGATTCTGAAGGAAAGGAAATCAGAAAAGTCAGTTTCAATTTCAAGGTTACACATAGTGAATATCATGATATTACAACACTGCTTTATCAAATGGTATTTGATTTAAAGATTCCACAGTCAAACGAGGAGTTTCGAGCAGAAATCTTTAACTATGCAACTACGGTCACGAATCTATATGAAGAAAATGCGGTGGGGGAATTTTCACTTGTCTTGCTGGAAGTGAACGGTCAGGAATGATTGAATTGCCAGTCTTGTAAAGATATGGGTTACTGTCTATAATAAAAGTGACGATCATTCTATACATATGAGGTGGTACTTTGCTTAGTGGATGGTTTTTATGGTTTATTCTATTTTGGGTAGCCCTATTAATTATATTGATGAGCATAGGTGGCTTTTTCATGTTTCGGAAGTTCCTGAAAAGATTTCCGAAAGAAGATGGAAAATCCGATATGGATTGGGAAGAATATTATTTGGAACAAACAAAGCACTTATGGTCAAAGCAGCAAAAGGAATTACTGGAAGATTTAGTGAGTCCTGTGCCAGAACTTTTTCGTGATGTTGCACGTCATAAAATCGCGGGGAAAATCGGAGAGTTGGCGTTAAAGGAAAAAGCGGGCGATATTACGGAAGATTTAGTGATACGCGGCTATATCATTGCCACACCAAAACGTGACCATAAATTTTTACAAAAAAAATTGGCTGAAAGAAAGGTGAATATGGGTCCATATGAACACTTATTCAGTTAATGATGAAAAAAGCAGACTCTTATGGAGTTTGCTTTTTTTATTCTGAATCTTTCAAAAAAATGTGGCTGTGTGGTAAAAATTAGAACGTTTGTACCCAAACCATGCTATTCGTTAAATTTTTGATATAATAATAGTAAGTAAAAATTAGGACGGAGTGAAACTATGAAATTTATCCATACGGCTGATTGGCATTTAGGAAAAATCGTTCACGGTGTACATATGACTGATGATCAAAGGCATGCACTCTTGCAATTCATAGAAATTGTCGAAGAGGAAAAACCGGATGCGGTCGTGATTGCTGGTGATCTATATGATCGTTCCGTTCCGCCGACTGAAGCGGTGGAGCTTCTTGATGAAATCCTTTATACGATTAATGTGAAAATGAATACACCGATCGTTGCGATATCGGGAAACCATGATTCTGCGGAAAGGCTCTCATTCGGTTCATCATGGTATCGTCATAGCCAGTTATACATTCATGGGAAATTGACAAAAAAATGTGAGCCGGTTCGCATCAAGGGCGTGAACTTTTATTGTGTTCCATATGCAGAACCTGGGACGGTTCGCCATCTTTTTGAAGATGATAGCATCCATTCTCATCAAGAAGCGATGAAGCGGATAACCGGAACGATTGCCGAGAATTTCAATAAAGATGAGCCGAATGTCTTCGTAGGACATGCTTTTGTATTAGGCGGAAAAACGAGCGATTCGGAAAGGGTCTTGTCTGTAGGTGGCTCCGGCTGTGTTTCATCCGATTTATTCGATGCGTTCGATTATACGGCACTTGGGCATTTACATAGCCCAGACGCAATACGTCATCCTAAGGTGTTTTACTCTGGATCACTATTAAAATATTCTTTTTCCGAGGCAAAGCAAAATAAGTCGCTTTCCATCGTCGATATGCAAGAAGATGGAAGCTTTGATATACGCTATCGATCTTTGGCACCCAAGTTCGATATGAGGGAAATATCCGGAGTTATGGAAGAGTTACTCGATCCCGTTTTTTATCAATCGCAAAAAAGGGATGACTATTTGAAAATAACACTAAATGATGAGGGGGCACTCATCGATCCTATTAACCGCTTGCGCCAGATTTATCCGAACGTACTACATTTAGAGCGTAAATGGGATTTGACCGATCTTAGAAGAAAAAAATCTTTCTCCTCTGTAAATGATGAACGGAAATCAGAATTGGACCTGTTTGAAACATTTTACCAAGAAATGACCGATCGGGACTTTGATTCTCAAAAACAGGATTTGATGGTTTCGGTAATTGAGGCAGTTAAGAAAGAGGAGGCTTTGAAATGAGACCCGATATTTTAACGATGCAGGCATTTGGGCCATATGCAGGAAGGGAAACCATAGACTTTAATTCCCTTGGAGAACGAACGATGTTTGTCATTTCTGGAAAGACAGGCGCAGGGAAAACAACGATATTTGATGGTATTAGTTTTGCGATATATGGAAAAGCCAGTGGTGAAGATCGAAGCGGGCAAGATTTACGAAGTCAGTTTGCCGAAGATGATATATTGACGGAAGTCTCGTTACAATTTACCCTGCGTGGAAAAACGTATTTGGTGACCCGGTCCCCGCAGCAGGAACGCAAGAAAAAATCAGGTGAAGGAACAACAACGGTTGGAGCAAAGGCTGAATTATATGAGATATTGGCAGAAGGAAAAAAACTGCTGGGAGCAAATGTACGGGAAGTTGAAGAAAAAATCAAAGTGCTCATTGGACTTGACGCTAATCAATTCCGGCAAATCCTGATGATTCCTCAGAATGAATTTCGAAAACTGTTAACATCCGACAGCAAGGATAAAGAACAGATTCTCCAGAAATTATTTCATACTGAACTTTATAAACGAATAGAAGAAAAATTAAAAGAAGAGGCTTCCATCCTAAAAAAGGAAAGTGAAAAAAGTGCACAGCGGCGAATTGAATTAATGAAAGGCATCCAGCCTGGCAATAATGTAGAATTACAGGCACAAATACAAGGGGAAGAGCCTAATGAACAACAGGTCTTACCGCTGTTACAGGAAGTCATTTTGCAAGAGTCAGAAAAAAGTGAGAATATAAATAAACAAATACAGGAAAAGCAGAAAGCTCGTGATCAAGTAAATCAAGAACTTTCAAAAGCTGTCGATTTATTAAACCGATTTTCGGAAAAAGAAAAACTGCGAAATGAAAAGGAAGCCCTTGAAGCAAAGCTGCCAGAAATGGAATTAGTGAAAGTCCAAATAAAAATGGCACACAAAGCGGCTTCGCTTGAAAAGCAGGAACAATACTATTTGCGAATTGGCAAACAAGTACAAGAGGCGAATGCCGAACTTCAAAAATTAAGTGAGCAGTCCGAGAAGTTACGGATTGAGCGCATTGAGAAGCAGGATTCCTATGATAAGGAAAAGTTGAAGGATAATCAAAGAGAGCAGGCAGTACGGACTGTTCATCAGCTTGAGCAGGTAAAAGAGGCTGTCATGACTTTTGCAAGCTTAAAAGCACAGGTTACTTTAGATGAAAAAGAGTGGCAAACTAGTAAACGACTACGGGAAAAAACTGTTTCGGAGCATCTGGCCGTTGAAGCGGAAGCGGAGAAAGTCGCTCAAGAAAAAACAGAAGCGGAAAAAGCGGCTGTTCTTTATCGTGATCAGGAAATTGAAGCAGAAAGAAATAATCAATCGTTATCGAAGATTAAAAAACTTCAAGAAGTTCTTAATGAAATCCAGAATACGAAACAAGTTCTGGATGATAAGGATAATCGGTTCCAAGAGTTGCAAAGAATACAAATTCAGGAGAAGGAAAAACTGGAAACCCTGAACCGAAACTGGAGATCTGGTCAAGCGGGTATGCTTGCTTCCATGCTGCACTCTGGAGAAAATTGTCCTGTGTGCGGTTCGCTAAGTCATCCAAAACCTGCGCAATTGCATGAGCATATGCCGACGGATTTGGAACTGAAAGAGCAAGAAAACAAGCTGAACACTGCAGAGCAACAAAAAAGCAAAGCGGAAAGTGAATATTATCAAGCGAAATACAAATATGATGCACTGGTGGAGTCTTCACAAGAGAAGCTTAGTGACCTACAAAATGATATGCCAGAGTTTAGGTATGAAAATATTGATGCGCATTTGCTACAGTTTGGACAAAAAGGAAAAGTGCTGCAAGAGCAGCTAAAAGAATTGATGCGGAAAAAGTCTCTATTCAATGATTTGGAAAAAAGGTTGCAGGATTTAAAAGAGAAAGCATCCCAGCTTAAGGATAATATGATCTCTTTAGAGAGAAAAGAGGACCAAGGGAAAACGAGGTATATTGAAAACTCTACAAAACTAACAGGATTAACCGATTCCCTGCCAGACGGAATACGGACTGAGGAAGGATATAATGAAGCTTATCAAATGGCTGTAAATACACAGAAACGCTTACAATCGGCCTTGGAAGATGCACAAAAAAACCTCCAACTGGTGAAGGAAAGAGAATCGGCCATCATTGCAAAAAAAGAATCCCTAAGTGGAAATATAGAGGCCTTAAATACAGAATTGAAAGAGGAGCGGGAAAAGTTAATTACGGATATGACCAATCAAGGCTTTTCCAATTATAAAGAATATACGGCAGCAAAAAAATCGGAAGCAGCTCTTGGAAATTTGGAGGAGCAAGTACAACAGTATAATCAAAATTGGCAAAGTGTTTTAAGTCTGTTTCATGATTTGGAAATGAAATTAAAAGATGTGGTCAAACCAGATCTTGAAGGATTGAAAAAGACTTTCGATTTCATAGATGGAGAATTGGAGTCGTTACGGCAAAAACAGAATGAAATGCAGGCTGAAATTCGGACTAACGAAGAAATCAAAAAGAAATTGTCGCAAATCAGGGAAGATCAGAAAAGTTTAGATGAAAGGTACAGTATCGTCGGTCATCTGTCTGAGATTTCCAAAGGTCAAAACTCTTTCAAAATAACTTTTGAACGATATGTACTGGCAGCCTTTTTAGATGATATCTTAAAAGAAGCTAATTCAAGGTTGCTGAAAATGACAAGCGGCAGATATCAGCTGTTGCGAAAGCTTGATCCTACACGCAGGAACATCCAGAGCGGTCTGGAGTTATCTGTGTATGACCAATATACAGGACATGAGAGACATGTCAAAACCCTTTCGGGAGGCGAGAGCTTCAAGGCATCCCTTGCACTTGCTTTGGGTCTTGCGGATGTTGTCCAGCAGAATGCAGGCGGTATTTCACTTGAAACGATGTTCATCGATGAAGGTTTCGGTACGCTCGACCCTGAATCTCTTGATCATGCGATTGAAGCATTAATGGATATACAAAGCACCGGTAGACTGGTAGGGATAATTTCCCATGTGCCGGAATTGAAAGAAAGAATCGATGCACAGCTGCAAGTCATATCCACACAAAATGGAAGTCGGACGTCCTTTTATTTTGCTGGATAATCAAGAAAAAAGAATGGCTAAGGGAGAAGTGGTTCCCTAGGCCATTCTTTTTATTTTTATGAAAGAACTACTCAATGTTAATATCTTCAGCCGTTTTTCCGGGGGAAAACTTATGGATGCGAATCACCAAGATCGGATTCGAGAATTCAGCGGTAATTCTTCGAGAGCAAATCGAAAAGGGGAAAGGGATCTTTCTCTGTGTGGGCAGTGTATCTTCTTTTTTTTCAAGAATTGGCTTATCAGTATCGTCAACGATGATCGATAGCTCATTATCACATAGGCAAACTTTTATATCTTTCACATCATGATTTTCCAAAACCGCTTCCACCATATATTCATCGTCACTTTCGTAAATATCAATTGAAAAAAGTTGATGATCCAACGCACAAGTTTCCGGATCCAGAAAAAAACTTTTTACCCATTCATCAAACTTGTCAACCTCATTCATTTGCGATCCATGTTGATTGTCTTGCATGTTGATACCCCCGGTTTTCCTTTGAGGTATTATATGTTGGAGCATGAAGAATGGTGAAAGAAATGGATGATGTTAAAAGATTCCGGGAAAGTGGTTCAAAAAATGTAATGGCAACCAAGGTCTTTAAAAAGGAATCAAAGAAAAGAAACAATGTGTGTGTGGGTATTAAAGGGAATTATCAATTAGCAGGAAGTTTATGAAAGTGATGACCAATTCTATATGAGTTGGTCATTTCTTTATAATCGATGATGTTTTCTATTAAGCTCGTCCCTATTACTATCTTATATCTTAATATTCGAAACCAGGTTTTTACTGCTGTCAAAATGGCATTCCATATCATTGTTAATACAGCTACAAATAACATATTAAATGTAAATTTTAAATAATTTACCAAAAATAATTGCAATTCAGAAAATTTAGTAGTATATTATGTAATATAAACGGAAGGAAATAAAACATAATACAAAATTCAGAGGAGTGTTGAAGAATGAATACAGCAGTCGAAACAAAGCAAACGCTTACAATTCAAAAAAACAAAGAAACTGGGGTAGCGGAGGTACATCTTCATATTAATAAGACTAATGCCTATACACTTGATTTTTACAAAGAATTAAATGCTGCAATTGATGATATTCGTTTTGATCCAGATATGAAAGTTGCTGTATTAATGAGTGATATGCCTAAATTCTTCTCGGTCGGAGCGGACATTAACTTCCTTAAAGCTGCAGATCCGGTTTTTAAAACACAATTCTGCTTATTCTGTAATGAAACTCTTGATAAAATTGCTCGTTCACCGCAAATCTGGATTGCATGCCTCGAAGGTCACACGGTAGGTGGGGGACTGGAAATGGCGATGGGTTGTGATCTTCGCTTTATGGGTGATAATGCTGGGAAAATCGGTTTACCGGAAGTTAACCTTGGGGTCCTTGCAGGTACTGGGGGGACACAACGTATGGCTAGATTAGTTGGTCACTCCAAGGCAATCGACCTGAATATCACAGGGGAGTCTATCTCACCTCAGGAAGCTAAGGAAATACGATTAGTAGATCGGGTTTTCCCACAAGATGAAATACGTGAAAAAACATTGGAATATGCCAAAAATGTCGCAAGTAAAGCTAGTTATGCAGTAACTAATATAAAACTATCGATAATGAACGGTAAAGAAATGCCTTTAAACGCGGCGATTCGTTATGAAGGGGAAATACAGAATCTTTTATTCCGCTCTGAAGATGCTAAAGAAGGTTTGGCTTCCTTCCTTGAAAAGCGTGAACCACAGTGGAAAGGTAAATGATTGATTTGTCCTTTTAAAAGTAAAAAAAGCAATATCGGTTCCTGCCGATATTGCTTTTTTACTACGAATGCTATTGGGAGGATGGTGTATATAATGGAAGAAACTCATTTAAAAAGGCGCGTGAACGAAACAAAATTTCAAATTCAATGGGGTGATACAGACCGAGCAGGAATTGTCTATTATCCGAATTATTATAAATGGTTCGATTTAGCGGGACATAATTTTTTTCGTTCTATAAATATGAGCCCTAAATATTTGGAAGAAGAGAAGAGAATAATCATTCCATTACTTGAAGCAAAGTGCACTTTTGAAAAACCGCTGTACTATGACGATGAAGTGACAGTATACACTCATGTGAATGAGGTGAAAACAAAGACCATTCGCTTTCATCATGAAGTTTATTGTGGGGAAAAAAGGACCGGGTATGGTTATGAAATACGCGCTTGGACTTCCATCGGGGATGATGGGCTTAAGGCTGTACCAATTCCGGAAAATGTAAAAAGAATATTAAAAGTTATATAGCGGGATATGAAGGGATGTTTATCTCCAACAAGTTTGAAAATTGAGCCAATTTAGATTACATTAAGAAGAAAAGGCTTTATGAGAACAGGAGAATCAACATGAAACCAAGGTCATTATTGTATACTCTTTTTGGTGATTTCGTCCAATTCTACGGTGGGGAAGTATGGATTGGGACACTTATTAAAATGATGGGGCATTTTGGTGTTTCTGAATCCTCTGTACGTGGAGCTATTCTGCGTCTTGTTCAACAGGATTTAATTACTGGGCGAAAAATAGGCAATAAAAGCTATTATTCATTAACTCAAAAAGGGAAACGCAATATGGATGATGGTGTCAAACGTGTTTATACGATCCGGAATAATCATTGGGATGGTTTGTGGAGAGTTGTTACATACTCCATCCCTGAGGAGAAGCGAGTGCTGAGGAATCAAGTGCGTAAGGAATTGAGCTGGACAGGTTTCGGGCTTTTGTCCAATAGTATTTGGGTCAGTCCCAATCCATTGGAAAAACAAGTTCTGACCTTGATGGATACATATGATTTAAAGGACTACCTGATTATTTTCAGTTCCAGTCAAGTCATCACCCACTCGAATGAGGAGATTTTACGTGCTTGTTGGAATTTAAATGAAATAAACAAAAACTATTTAACTTTCATACAGCAATATGAAACGAAGCTTCAGGACATGCAGCAGGCTGTATGGGAAGATAGCATTTCAAATGAAGAGTGTTTTTATGAACGAACCCGGCTTGTTCACGAATATAGGAAGTTCCTTTTCCTGGACCCTAGTTTCCCGCTGGATTTATTACCTGAAGACTGGCATGGAATCAAGGCTAGGGAGCTATTTTGGAATATTCATCAGCTTACCTCAGTCAAAGCAGTGAAATATTTTGAATCAATCATGGAATATCCGCCTGATAAAGCAGGATTTGTAAATCGTGAGAAAGCCATTAACCCTTTTTCAGAAATCTATCATGATTAATATGAGAGGTTTTATGCAGTGAAAAATCCATGTTACAGAAAAAGGTTTGGAAGAGCTGGATGGCCTTGATTATGACAAATATGCGATTAATAAGGGGAACGCAGCCGTTTTACTTTTAGGCATTGCTTTAGAATCAAAAGCGTATGAGTGAACAGCCGTAACAGGAGATAGTAAGGAAGCGTTGCTTGCGTTTCAACACAATTGGAAACCAGTTTTAGGGAGTGATCATCATTACTGAGCCATCTGGGAACTATCAACAAATAACGGATTATTTAATTCGCATAGGCATACCTGTTCCATTCCCCATGAAGCATGTTTATTGTTATTTATTTCGAATGAAAGAAGAAATCGTACTGGTGGATGTTGGGTTTCCAACAGAAATCGCCAAGAAGTATTGGGAAGAAGTCCTTGAAGAGTTGTGCATTAAACCAACAGATATATCAAAGATTATCCTGACACATTTTCATCCTGATCATACTGGTTTAATCAGCTGGATGCAGCAAAAAACCGGAGCTCGAGTTTATATGAGTGATGCGGAAGCCCAGATGATTAAAACTGTCTTTGGCGGGAATACAAAACAGGCTGAAGCAATTTACGAATTATTTGGTAAACATTCCGTACCTGAGCCTTTGTTGACTAAAGTGAGGGAAAACGTATTGTTTTTCTCGAATAAAGTGAGTCCACTTCCTGAGATTGAGAGTTTTCAAGAAACCTATATAGATAGTCCAGGAGGAAGATGGAGTGTCAAAACATATGGTGGTCATGCGGAGGGACATCTATGTTTTTATCAAAATACCCAAAAAATCATGTTAATAGGCGATGTTGTCTTGAATAAGATCACTCCGAATATTAGTCTTTGGCCAAATTCCGATCAAAACCCTCTAAAAAGTTACTTTTCTACTTTGTATCAACTTGTTGATCAGGATGTTAGCATTGCATATCCTGCCCATGGAACACCAATAATGAATCTTGCCCAGAGGGCTAAGGAAATCATTGAACATCATCATGAACGTTTAACGACCATTTTAACCATTCTGGAAACAAATAAACTGGCGTATGAAGTTACGGAAAAACTTTTTCAACAAAAGAAGCTCACTGATCATCAATGGCGATTCGCCATTGCAGAAACGTTAGCACATCTGGAATATTTAGTTGAAGAAAAAAGAATACAAAAAATTTCAAATGGCGGTATGTTTCGCTACGAATTATAACAAATAAAGCGAGTTGCACTTTTGTGCATCTCGTTTTATTTGTTTTCTGAAAAATCTGATAAAGTGTTGACTAACCAGATAAAGTAAATTATTATATTACTTATATAAGACGATAGTTCAAAAAACATAATATGATGGGAGAGAGACAGATGTCAGGATTTACAAATGATTTGATGGGTAAGATCCAAGCCGGGTTTGTGGTCGAGAGACTGGAAGATATGGATGAAAACTATAAAAAGGCATTGAAACAGACATTGATGATAGTTGCGGATACAGAATTATTAAGTGTTCCGCCACTTCTGACTGTTTATAAAGATGCCCCTAATCTAAATTACAAAATCACGGCACTTGCAGTTATGCAGGATGAAATCGGACATGCGCATATTGCGTACAGATTATTAAAGGATTTGGGAGAAAACGTTCAATACATGTTATATGAGAGATCGCCAAATAGATGGAAGAATCCATATGCGTTTGATTTTAAATTAGATAACTGGGTTGAATTGGGAGTATTCAACGGATTATTTGATCGAGCAGGTTACACCTTATTGGGAGATGCGCACCAACATACATCATACGGACCCTGGAAACGGGCATTGGTCAAAGTTGATAAGGAGGAACTATTCCATTTAAGAAATGGGGAAATCATAATGAAGGCAGCCATGAAAGATCCTGAAACGGCTAAGCAGGTTCAAGAAGCGATTGATTGGATGTTCATCATGTCCCTAGAATTTTTCGGGGTAGCAGATAACTTGAAAAGCAGGTCAGCCCAGCTGGATTATAAATTGAAAGGAAAGACTAATGATGAATTAAGGCAGAAATGGATGTCCACTGCCGTTCCTTTCTGTGAATCCCTCGGACTTAATCTACCCGCTCATTATAATGAAGAGACTGGAAGGTATGAATTGAAAGTTCCTTTCCCATGTAAATTCGATGTGGAAAACAAGCGGTGGAAATATGATGAACCCGATACGTGGGATAATGTCATCAACCGGTTTAAGCAGCGTGGTCCACAAAATCAGGAGTTCGTTAACCGGATTCAAAAAGGATATCAGCTACTTGATGCATATCGAGAAGAGGCGATTTAGATGGGTGGGACGTTATATAAGGATCCGGTATTAATCCATGCGTTACAAGAAGTTTCTGATCCTGAGTTTCCTATAAGCATCGTGGATATGGGCTTGATTTATGGGGTAGAAAAGCAAGGGAGTACAGCGTATGTAACGATGACATATACTTCAACGGGATGCGGGTGCATGCAGTGGATCGAAAGTGATATTAAAAAAAGGCTTCTTCAAGAAGAAAGTGTTCATGCAGTGGAAATAGAGGTGGTTTGGAGTCCAGCTTGGACGGTCGACCAAATGAGTGAAGCAGGCAGGCAGATATTAAAGTCCTGGGGGGTCAGTTCAAAATGAGTGATAATAAGGTCCAAAACTTTGAATATGATGTGTTTTCAAGAATCAATCGTGGTGATGACTTAATGCATATTGGAACAGTTGAAGCCGATAATGATGAGTTGGCACGTGTTTATGCCCGTTATGTTTATGATGAAGAAAAATGGGTGGAAATGTTTATAGTCAAGCGGGAAAACATGATTTGCATTAGAGAAGCAGAACCATTTTTTAAGAAAAGGGTGATTTAATATGGTGAATTCAACAAATGGCAACACTGAATTGATTACCTTGATAGAAACGATTGCTGATAATAAATTCATTTTAGGAGATCGTCTTGTTGAGGTCGGTGTCAGTGGTCCAGACTTAGAAGGGACCCTTGCCGCAATCGCAATGGCCCAATCAGAGCTAGGTCATGCCCGCCTTCTCTATAATTGGGGAACGAATTTGAAGAAAGGAAAAGGCAGCAAAAAGGAAGTGAAGGAACAAACGGGTAAAGCGTTTGACAGCATTGTTCAAATCGGGGAGTGGATACAGCTGATTGCAGGGCTCTATTCTATGAATACGGCATTCAATACATTGATAACCGCTTTGACCAGCCACCAAAAAGGCAGTGAAATCGAACTGCAATTCAATAAATTGGCAAGAGAACAGGTAGAGCATATTCTGTACTCGAAAAACTGGGCACTCAAGTTACTGAATGATGGAGGCTCAATTCCTGCCCGTTTCGGGAGAGCATTTAAACTTTGTGAACAAGAAGTAATTACTTGGTTGAAACAAGTGGAAAACAATAGTGTGCTAATTGAAAACGAGATCCTTCCTGTAAATAGTAATTTAGTGAACTCCTATAAGGAATCTTTAATTCCGCGTTTAAGGGACGAGGAGATAATAAATGCCCGTTGAAAAGGAAAATCCGGCATGTCCATTTTGTGATGGCAAAAATGTTGAATTATATTCATCCTTCGGTACTGCACAGCTCGTTAGGCAATACTATTGTCTAAACTGTAAAACGGTTTTTGAAAGTATACGATGGAAAGGTTCTTTCTCTGCTGATCGACCTCATGAGCCAACTGATCCTAATGGGTAGTCACTACTTGTTAAAAGCCTTTCCAGTGCATTTTTCACTTGTGAATGTGTAAAATATTGAGGTGGATATGAGACTATAAGTTTCATAGTCTGATGGAATTACTTTACCCTTTATTGGAGGTTTGGTTGATTTGAAAGCGGTTACTGAATGAAAAAGAATTGTCAGCAAGGTGATTTGCTCAAATTAGTTCGTATAGCGTTTCCAAATGAATGGCCTTTTTCCACAAAGGAGATTTTGAAAATGGAAGGATAGGGATTTATCCGGATTTATATGGCAGCCATCTTCTTTATGGAATAAAGGAGACGGTGGGATGATGCTTCTAAAACCAGTAGCTTATTGAGGAGGGTAAATGTGTGATAAAAACCGAATGTAAAATTAGAGGATTGGGCGCGTTGTACAATGCTTCCTATAATTTCTTCCAGAAAAACATTGAGGCAGGCATAGGGGACAAAACGGCTATTTATTATGATAATCAATCTTATACCTATCAAGAAATCGATACCCTTGGTAATCAATTTGGTGCGGCATTAAAAGAACTGGGCATAGAGATGGAACAGCGCGTCCTGCTTTTATTACATGATTCTCCAGAATTCATCATTAGTTTCTTCGGTGCAATAAAGGTTGGGGCAATCCCGGTTCCATCCAATACGCTTTTGCCCATAAAGGATTATGAGTATCTTTTGAATAATAGCCGTTCCAAAGTGTTGGTTACTACTTGTGAACAGTGGGAGAAGTTAAAGCTTGTTAAAGATAGATTACTTTTCTTGAGGCATGTCATCTTGGTTGATGGGGGTGATCTAAACCTGAAGGAAGTAAACGAACATTCTTTCCAAACTCTTACTCGCAGACAAAATAAAGATCTGCCCCCTTGTTTTAGTAACATAAATGATCAAGCGTTCTGGCTCTATACATCAGGAAGTACAGGTGAGCCAAAAGGGGTTATTCACTTACAAACCGATATGGAAGAAGCCTTTAAAAACTACGCCAGGAACATTTTGCAAATCACCGAAAATGACATTACTTTTTCGGCCTCGAAGCTTTTCTTTGCTTATGGTTTGGGAAACGCGATGTATTTTCCTTTTGGAGCCGGGGCCGCCACTGTTTTAATGCCTGACCGACCGACTGCAGATAAGGTGTTCGAGACGATAGAGAAGTATCGTCCAACCATTTTTTTTGGTGTCCCGACTCTGTATGGATCGATGCTCAATTACCTTGAGAAGACGAAGGAAACCTATGATCTTTCTTCAGTTAGACTTTGCGTATCAGCAGGAGAGGCACTGCCGGCTTCTTATATCGAACAATGGAAGAGAGTTTTCGGATTGGATATTATAGACGGAATTGGATCGACCGAATCACTTCATATATACCTTTCCAATCAAGTAGATAATATTCGGCAAGGAAGCACAGGAAAAATCGTTCCCGGTTACGAAGCTAAAATAGTGGATGAACAAGGTCATGAAACTCAGGTGAATGAAGTGGGAGACCTTTTAATTAAGGGAGAAAGCATTGCAGCCTCTTATTGGAATCTTAATGAAGAAAACAAAAAGAAGTTTATTGGTGATTGGCTGGTGACAGGAGATAAATACTTTAAGGATGAAGATGGCTTCTTTTGGTACGCGGGCCGCAATGATGACATGATGAAGGTAAATGGAATTTGGGTATCGCCAATAGAAATAGAAAACGCACTCTTATCACATCCCGATATACTGGAAACGGCTGTTGTTGCTGTAAAGGATGAAAATGGTTTAATAAAGCCAAAAGCCTTTATAGTATTAAAAGCAAATGCGGAATCAGGTGAAGGAGTAAAAGCAGAATTAAAGGGATTTGTCAAAAAAGTGTTAGCACCGTATAAATACCCTCGCGACATTGAATTCGTGAACGAGTTACCTAAGACTTCGACAGGAAAGATACAAAGATTTAAATTAAGAGAGTCAGGGATCAAATCACAATGGTAAACAAGAAGAAGGATTCAATCTCCTTGAATGTGGACTCAAAATGAATGTCTTCAATAAGGGGGATTCATCCAGCATGAAAAAATGTTCAATTGTCATTTGAATGATGGGGGCGAGAAAAGTGAATGCAAGAGCATACCGGAATGAATTGGTCGAAGTGGCACAAGGCAAAAGACCCGCTGATATGTTCATTAAAGGCGGAACGGTTATTAATGTTTATTCTGGTGAATTTCTTCAGCAAAATATTGCGTTGTATAAAGATTGCATTGCATATGTAGGGGAAAATGAAGTGAAGATAAATGAAAACACCACTGTAATAGATGCCAATGGTATGTATGTGTCTCCTGGATTCATCGAAACTCATGCGCATCCCTGGGTAATATACAATCCTATAAGTATCACCGCAAAAGTATTGCCGTTGGGGACTACCACTACAGTGAATGATAACTTATTTTTTTATTTGCACTTTGGTCACTCGGGCTTTAAAAGGCTTCTAGGTGAGTTGAAAAAACTGCCAGGAAACGTTTTTTGGTTAATAAGATTAGTTTCACAGGCTGGATATCCAGGTGAAAGGGACTGGTTCAATAAAGAGGATATTATGGACCTTCTTTCGATTGAAGAAGTACTTGGAACAGCAGAAGTGACTCGTTGGCCTTTACTATACAAAGGGGATCCGGTTTTACTCGATATTATAGATGAAGCTAAAAAAATGGGGAAAATAGCTGATGGGCATAATGCGGGGTGCTCTTATGAAAAATTAAATTCTATTGCAGCTTCAGGTATAAGTGCCTGTCATGAAGCGATAACGGCGGAAGAGGCCCTGGATCGTTTACGGTTGGGTTTATGGACAGTCCTAAGAAACAGTTCGCTTCGTCCTGACTTGTCAAAAATAATCAAGCTGATTACAGATGGACAGGTAAGTACGGGCAGGGTTTTGATGACTACGGATGGTCCGCATCCATCTTTTATTGAAAAAGAAGGATTCGTCGATGGACTTGTAAGGCAGGCTGTGGAACATGGAGTACCGGTTATGGAAGCTATTCAGATGGTCACCATCAATGCGGCTACATACCTTAAACAGGACGATTATATTGGCGGATTGGCCCCGGGTAAAAAAGCGGATATATTATTGTTGCCTGATTTGGTGCAGTTTCGTCCAGACCTAGTTATCTCAAACGGGAGAATTGTTGCAGAAAATGGAGAATTGACGATCCAAATGCCAGATTTGGATTGGGAAAAGTATTTACCTGAAAATACATTTTCCTTTTCAAGAGGAATTCTGGAAAATCATGATTTGTATCTATATCCACACACCTCTTCAAATGATTCAGTCCCTGTTATTCATTTTGTTAGTAATGTAATAACCGAACTGAAGAATTTGGTTCTCCCAGCCAAGAATGGTTATGTCGATCTTTCGGCCAAAGAGGGACTTATGTATGCGGCTCTTATCGATAGAAAGGGGGAGTGGGTTACAAAAGGTATTTTAGAAAACTTTGCGTTGAATTTAGATGGGATGGCCTCGACCTTTAACACAACGACAGACTTGCTCACCATCGGAAGAAATCCAGAGGGGATGGCAAAAGCTGCTTCAAGAGTTCATGAACTGGGAGGAGGAATCGCAATAGTTGATGGCAATGAAATAATACTTGAAATTCCACTACAGCTTACGGGAATGATGACTTCTGATCCTTCATTTGAAAAGGCAGTTGAATTTAATGATAAATTATTAAAGGTGCTCCAAGCGAGAGGCTTTCCTTTTCACGACATTTTGTATACTTTATTATTCTTAACTTGCGACTTTCTTCCTGGGCTGCGTTTGAATCCCTTTGGGCTATACGATGTGAAAACCGATAGAATCTTATTTCCTTCCATATCCATGACGAACTTTTTAAACAAAATGAATGCGTAGTTTTGGCTCGAGGGCTGCCGTATCACCACAGGATCTGGGGAAACGGCAGCCTGATTTTTGTTAATGCGGTCATCAAAAAATCCCTGGGAATTGCAAATCGGTCCTGGATTTCTCGAGTTGTTTTATACTTTATTAACTGACTAAAAAGTGACTGATTGTATATATGATCTTTACTGGATGGTCTGAACGATTGAACCAACTATGGATGATTCTTGGACACAGCGAAAAAATCAGTCTGCGAATGTGCAAAAGCTAAAAATCCAGGAATGGAAGTTGAGCTATAGATTTTTTTTTGCTCTTTTCGTAAAGATTGTTGTTTTTAAAACGAAACGATTTAACGTTGATTGGAGCGAAGACCCCACAGGCGTTTACGCCGAGGAGGCTCACCGCCCGCCCCGCGGAAAGCGAGCATCTGGAGGGGAAATCAACCACACCGCTTTACTTGGTAAATAGCAACAAAGTATGCGAAAACAGCCTTTTATTTAATGGACTCGTTAGCCAAGTTTCAATAAATATTACACTTGCCCATCCGTTGCTGGATGGGCTATTCAAATTTATAAAACCCATGGATAAAATCAAAATGACGATTTGTGAGTAGGTATAATCTATAATATGGTAAAAAACTAGTTTCATAATCGCTAGAAAACCAATTAGAGTTTTTAAAAAAATTCAAAAATGAATTATTGGTTTTTCGATGAATCCTCTCTAGAAAGGCATTATAACTGAATAAAATTCATTTATGAATTGAAGGGTCTTACTACAAAGCGATTTTACACAAAACTGGGACTTGGCATGCAAGTTGCATAATAATAAGTATAAATCTAACATGCACGATATGAAATTCGTTTATGTGCGGAGGGATAACTGGTGCGAAAAACAATAAATAAACCATGGGAGCAATGGTATGTTGAAAGAATGAAATCTATGGAGCTGCCGGAAATATCGGTCTATTCACTGCTTGATATAACAGTAAGGAAGTTTCCACACCATACAGCGATCATTTATGAAGACCATTCAATGGATTATAAGAATCTAAAAATGCAGGTAGACAAACTTGCGGGGAAATGGAGAGAAATGGGCTTTGTCAAAGGGAAACGCATTGGTCTGATGATGGCCAACCACCCTAATTTCATAATCAGTTATTACGCCGCACAGGCACTGGGTCTGATAGTTGTACAGATTAATCCCCTGTATAAACCGCGGGAACTTTTGCAAATTTTAATAGACTCGGATACCAAGAATATTGTATTTGACCAAACGGCCGCAAATACAATCGAAGAAACGAAAGGGATATATGAATTTGATGTTTGCATCGATACGGAAAATGATCAAAATGGCTCCTGTTCCCTTCGAACGATGATTCAAACCGGAGATGCCATTAAGAAGCCCGAAATGATAAGCCCGTATGAAGATACAGCAGTCATCCAATATACTGGCGGCACGACTGGGAAGATGAAGGGTGTCATGCTTACCCACCATAATTTAACCTCCAATGTCGTGCAGAGTTTTGAAATGTATGGGAATTCCCTGAAACCTGGTGAAGAAATCGTTTTGGCAGCTACGCCTCTTTACCATGTTTATGCCATGACAAGTGCGATGAATCTAGGGATCTATATTGGGGCTGCCATCCTCTTATTTCCTAAATTCGAACTTCAAGATGTACTTGCAAAAATAAAAAAGTACCGTCCGACTTTCTTTCCAGGAGTTCCAAAGATGTATAATGCTTTTGTCAATCATCCTGGAATTGAAAACTGTGGACTGAATTGTTTAAAAAGTTGTTCTTGTGGATCCGCACCACTGCCGGTTGAAGTAATCAAGCGATTTGAGGAGCTGACCGGTGCCAAAATCGGAGAGGGTTTCGGTTTGTCGGAAGCTTCTCCTTCCACTCATCGCAATCCGCCATTCGGAAAAAGGAAAATAGGAAGCATTGGCATCCCTTTTCCAGGCACGGACTGTATGATCATTGACGATGAAAACAATGAAGTGCCTAACACATGCGTCGGGGAGTTGCTTATAAAAGGCCCGCAAATCATGAAGGGTTATTGGAATAACGAAGCCGAAACAAAAAAGGCCTTACAGAATGACTGGCTATATACTGGCGATCTTGCGGTGATGGATGATGAAGGATATTTCTATATAGTCGGCAGGAAAAAAGAAATGATCATCGTCGGCGGATTCAATATTTATCCGCAGGAGGTAGAAGGTGTTCTATATGAACATCCGGCAATAAAAGAGGCAGCTGTGGTGGGCATCCCCCATAAAGAAAAAGGAGAAATTGTGAAAGCATTCATCGTACCTAAAGAAAGCGCTTCCGTGGACCTTGAAGAAATAGAAGGATATTGTTATTCCCAATTGACTCCTTATAAAGTACCAAAAGTATTTGAATTGAGAAAAGAACTTCCGCGGAATACAGTGGGTAAACTATTAAAAAGATTGTTAGTTAAAGAAGAATTGGAAAAGGATTGAAAGAGGGGGATGTGGTTTCATTTATGAAGCTTAAGTTGGCTGGTAGATCAGTATTGTGAACAAAAATGAAGCAGAGGAGGGAATTAAATGCGTTGGGTTGTTCTCATTCTATTATTCTTTGGAGCCGTCATCAATTTTGCAGATAAATCGATCGTGGGTCTCGCAGCTGTTCCCATCATGAAGGAATTCAATCTTACCTATGCGGAGTGGGGCCTTGTTGGAAGCAGTTATTATTGGCTCTACCCAGTAACAGGGATTTTTGGGGCAGCATGGGCTGATCGGCTAGGGGCTAAAAAAGTGCTTGGGTTCATCATGCTGACATGGACTGTTTTGCAATTCGGCGTTTTAGCCATTACCGCTCTTCCATTATTGATTCTATACAGGATTTTACTGGGCGCATTCGAAGGGCCTTATAGCCCAATCGCTTACTCTCATGCAGATAAGTGGTTTCCGCCGAAATTGAAAGGCTTTGCCAATTCGGTAGTGGTTGGCGGAGGAACCGTTGGTGCGATGATCGTGGCACCGATCCTCGTTTCTTTAATTACGATATTCGGATGGAAAGCTGCCTTTGCCGCCCTTGGTGGAGCAAGCCTTGTTTGGTTCTTCCTCTTTCAATTTTTAACAAAGGAAAATCCAGTTGAAGTATATGAAAACGTACAAAAGAAAAAGAAAGCGAAACTAGAAAAAATTAAATTGAAAGACTTTTTGTTGCTACTCGCATCACCTACTGCTTTGTTTACTACACTCGCATATTTTTCCACGTATATTTTAGTTGTTTGGTTTTCTGTTTGGCTCCCGATTTATTTAGTGGAAGCCGTAAAAATGACTCCAGGTCAAATGGGAACCAGCGTTGCGATAATCGGAGTCGTTTCCGTATGTATTTATATGGGTGTTTCGATGGTGTCTGATCATTTATTCAAGAAGAATCAGAATTGGCGGTCATCGAGGGTATTTATCGTCGCGGGCGCCATGATTCTTGGTGCATTGTTCTTTTCCTCAATCATGGTATTTCGAAATCCAATCTGGGTAATAGTCGCCATGTGTTTAGCAAAGGGCCTTACATATGCAATCTTACCGATTGGACCAACGATCATGATCAATGAAATGCAAGAGCGTGGGGGATTGATGACAAGCATCTTAACATCATCAGGAAATATAGCAGGCATTATTGCACCTCTATTAACTGGCTATATCATAAGTTTTGCAGGAGGCAATGAATTATTGGGATATAACTTATCGATATTGTTCATGGCCATCCTTGTCCTGGCTTTTGGCATCCTGTTTGCGATATTCGTTAAACCAGCCAAATTTAAAGGGAAACATAAAAATAAAAGTTCGGATAACTTTGACCTTAAGTCCTCATAAGCAAGGTAGAACCTGCTTACATTCAATGAAACTAGTGAAATGAAGGAATGCCTTCAAATGGGTGTGAAAAAAGGAAAAGGAGCGGATGGGAAAATGAATAGAGATGCCGTCATAGTTTCTGCAGTTCGAACAGCCATTGGTAAACAGGGAGGTGCACTTGCATCGGTGCCCGCCCACGCATTTGGAGCAGAAGTGATGAAAGAAGCCATAAAACGAGCGAATGTCGAACCTCATATGATAGATGATGTAATCATGGGGAATGTGTTAAGCGGGGGTGGAAACATTGCCAGGTTAACGGCGCTGGAAACAGGCCTCTCGCTTCATCTTCCGGGACTGACTGTCGACCGTCAATGCGGCTCGGGAATAAATGCTGTCAACTTGGCTGCACAAGCGATCCGTGCAGGCGAAGGTGATGTCTATATCGCCGGTGGGGTCGAGAGCATGAGCAGGGCGCCATACTTGATGGATCGTCCGGAAAAAGCATATAGTGCAAAGCCGCCGCAGTTCAGAAAATCCCGGTTGTCCCCAAAAGTGATTGGGGATCCCCCAATGGGAATCACGGCTGAAAACTTAGCGGAAAAATATGAGGTCAGCAGGGAAGAACAAGATGAATTCGCACTACAAAGCCAAAAAAAGATGGCCAAAGCCGTGGAAGAGGGCCGTTTCAATGAGCAAATTGCGCCTATTCATATTCCCGTCAGAAAAGGCGACGATATTGAATTTAAATTGGATGAACATCCACGTCCGCAAATAACGAAAGAAGGGCTAGCCCAATTATCACCTGCTTTTTTAGAAGGAGGTTCCGTGACTGCAGGCAATAGTTCGGGATTGAATGATGCCGCATCGGCCCTAGTCATAATGTCGAGGGAAAAAGCGGTGGAATTGGGGATTAAGCCTTTAGCGACGATAAGGGCACAGGCCGTTGCAGGGGTAGATCCAAATTATATGGGGATAGGACCTGTTCCCGCTATAAGAAAGGTAATGAAGAAATCAGGTCTTTCTTTAAATGAAATGGACATCATTGAAATTAATGAAGCCTTCGCCGCTCAAGTCATTGCTTGTAATAGGGAGCTTGATATGAATCCCGCAAGAGTGAATGTGAACGGGGGAGCCATTGCACATGGACATCCACTAGGTGCGACGGGTGCCATCCTCATTACGAAAGCGGTTTATGAGTTGAAGCGTTCTGCTGGAAGGTTTGCTCTTATTACAGCTTGCATTGGTGGCGGGCAGGGAATTGCCACGATAATTGAACGTGAAGCCTGATTTTGTAAGAATGAGGACTCCAATTTACCAGAATACAATGAATTCCACGGAATGATTAGATGATAACAACCTTATATGCCCTATGAAGAAAACTTAAAAATGGCTACTCATGAACAGAACTAAGGAGGAATAAACCGATGACAATCACCTTAACCAAGGAAATGCAGCAAATGAAGGAAATGATCCGTAATTTTGTTGAAAGGGAAGTCGAGCCCTACGCCATACAAATTGAAGAAGAAGATGCCATCCCGGAGCATTTGGTGGAAAAAGCAAAAGACCTTGGCTTATTCGGGATAAGCATTCCGGAACAATATGGTGGAATTGGCTTGAATGCTGTTGGAAAGGCTACCGTATTAGAGCAGTTAGGAAGGACCCATAATGGATTCGTTTCATTAATAAGCGCCCATACCGGGATAGGCAGTACAGGTCTGGTTAAGCTTGCATCCGAACATTTGAAAAATAAATATTTGCCTGAAATGGCAGCAGGCACAAAAATTGGCGCCTTTGCTTTATCTGAACCAGGAGCGGGGTCTGATGCAACCAATTTGGCAACAACTGCAGAAAAGAAGGGTGATTACTGGGTGATGAATGGGACGAAACATTTCATCACGAATGGGCCGATAGCTGATGTTTATACCGTATTTGCTTTAACGGATAAAGATAAAGGAGCAAAGGGAGGGATTACAGCATTTTTAGTAGAAAGAGATTTTCCCGGTTTAATTGTCGGCAAAAAGGACAAAAAAATGGGGTTAAGGGGATCATATACCTCACAGGTCATTTTCGAGGATTGTATCATACCTGAAGAAAATGTTATTGGCGAAGTTGGAATGGGATATATCTCTGCCCTGAAAATTTTAGGTGAAGGGCGTGTAGGTTTGGCTGCAAGATCAGTGGGATCAAGTGGTAAATTGATTGAATTATCAGCCAAATATGCAAAAGAGCGCATTCAATTCGGCAAACCAATTGCGGACAACCAAGCGATTCAATGGATGCTTGCTGATATGGCAACCGAAACGGAAGCCGCAAGAGCATTGACGATGATGGCGGCACAAAAGATTGATGAAGGAAAAAAGGTGATCAAGGAAGCATCGATGGCAAAGCTGTTCGCTTCAGACGTTTTTAATCGGGTCGCGGATAAAGCGGTTCAAATTCATGGCGGAATGGGATATATGGCTGAATATCCAGTTGAACGTTTTTATCGGGATGCCCGCATAACGAAAATCTATGAAGGAACGAATGAAATCCAACGTTTAATCATATCAAGGAATGTCTTGGAAGAGTGTTAATTTCTTACTGTTTATTCGGGCAGGCAGTCTTTTGCCTATGAATCTTGAATTTCAAGGGGGAGGAACGAAATGGGAGAAGATATCGTAATCGTTAGTGCTGTTCGAACACCGATTGGAAAGTACGGTGGAGCATTTAAAGAGATTAGTTCCGGTCATTTGGCGAGCATAGCCATTAAAGAAGCGATTAAGCGTGCGAATATTGTAGCAGAACAAGTGGATGAAGTCATTTTCGGGGAGGTTAGGCAAACGACCGAATCCTCGAATGTCGCGAGAGTGGCAGCGCTGCGTTCCGGGATTCCCGATTCTGCACCGGCTTTTTCAGTAAACCGGTTATGTGCATCTGGAATGCAGGCCATCACCTCAGCAGCACAGCAGATAAGCTCAGGTCAAGCAAATATAGTCGTTGCCGGCGGTACGGAAAGCATGAGCCGCGCACCGCTTTATTTAAGAAGTGCCCGTTTTGGGGGAGATAGGACCAAGCTAGTGGATTCCAATACTGAAGCTGGACAGCAGCCACAAGAAATTTATGGAAAAAATTTAGGGATGGGAATCACTGCTGAAAATGTCGCAGAACGATACAGCATTTCCAGGGAAGAACAAGATGCCTTTTCAGTGGAAAGTCAACGAAGAGCGGCAAAAGCGATAGAAGAAGGAAAGTTCAAGGATGAGATTGTTCCTGTTCAGGTCTCTGACAGGAAGAGTATGGTTACCATTGAAACGGATGAATATCCACGTCCGGAAACTACAATGGAAAAACTTGCAAGTTTAAAACCGGCATTCAGGGAAAACGGAACCGTCACTGCAGGGAATGCTTGTGGCCGTAATGATGGGGCTGCTGCATTGGTATTAATGAAAGCGAGTGAAGCGAAACGGTTACAAATAAAACCACTCGCAAAGATTGTCGATTGGGCGACCGCGGGAGTTTCGCCTGAAGTGATGGGAATTGGTCCAGTACCAGCCGTCGGAAAACTTATGGAGCGCACCGGGAAAAAGGTAGAGGAAATCGGGCTTTTCGAATTAAATGAAGCGTTCGCTTCACAGGCATTGGCAGTAATCAGGGATTTATCGCTAGATGAAAACAAAGTTAATGTAAATGGGGGAGCGATCGCTCTTGGACACCCAGTCGGATCGACGGGCGCCCGGATCGTGACAACGCTAATATATGAACTGATTCGCAGGAAAGAAAGATATGGTGTTGCTACACTTTGTGTTGGCGGCGGACAGGGAATGGCTATCATGATTGAAACCGTATAGGCCAACGATTCAGGAGTGGAAACCCCATGCGTTTCTGCTTCTTTCCGTATATAAGTTGAATCGCGCCAAAGTGAGGGGGAGGAAGATTGCCTGTTGAAGTGGAAGATATTCGTAATCAATTCGAAAGTAGTGCATTCTTTGCACATATAGGTTTTGAAATCATTCGGTTTGAAGAGGGGAATGTTACGATAAAGTTGAACATAGAAGAACATTTGCTTAATGTTAATGGAACACTGCACGGGGGCATTCATGCTACCATGCTGGATACCATTCTAGGAATGGTGACTCGTTCCGTTACCAAATCCAAAGTAGTTACGACAAGCTTAACTGTACATTATTTGGCCAGCATATCGAGCGGGGAACTACTTGCGGAAGCAAAAGTCCTTCAAAAAGGATACAAAATTGCCTTTACTGAAGGAGAAATAAAAGATACTGAGGGCAACACAATTGCAAAGGGCACAGGGATTTTTAAAATCATTCGTGATAAATGAGGCAAGGATGATCAAGTTGGCAGACAAATGACTTTGCTCCATTTTAATTGATAAGAATGAGGTGTGAAAAAAATTGACTAGAACTTGGCATGGATTTTATCCGAAAGAAACTCCTGCTGAAATTGACATTCCTGTATTGTCATTATATGGACTACTTGAACGTTCAGCCCGACTTTATCCAACTTGCAAAGCCGTAATAGATGGGGATCGGGAAATGACATTTATGGAATTAAAGGATGCCTCATATCGTTTTGCTGTTAATTTATGCAACCGTGGATTTCAAAAAGACGATCGTATAGCGATCATGCTGCCAAATTGTCTAGAATATATCATTGCCTATTATGCCATTCATCGTTTGGGAGGTGTGGTCGTTCAAGTGAACCCACTGTATCAGGCGAGTGAATTGGATTATATATTACGGGATTCCGAAGCCAATTGGTTCATTGGGCGTGAGGAACAACGGGGAAAATTATTGCTAACAAGTTTTTCTGATAGGTTAACGTTCATTTCTGCCGAACAATTAATGGAAACTGGAACGGATCTATCAAGGAAAGATCAGGAACTCCCTGCTCTGGCTCTCGATCCGAAGGAAGCTGTGGCTGTACTTCAATATACAGGGGGGACTACAGGGAAATCAAAAGGGGTCATGCTCACGCATTTTAATTTAATCTCGAATGTTTATCAAGATTTTGCCTTTACGGCAAATGCCCTTCAACTCCAAAGGCCTGGGGAACGGATGCTTGGATTGACCCCATTATTCCATGTGTTTGGCAATGGACGATTGAATAGTGCCATATATGCCGGATCGACTTTTATCACATTAGAGAAATTTGAAATAAACAAGGTGGTGGATTTGATTCGAACACATCGGCCAACCATTTTTCCAGGCGTACCGACCATGTATATTGCTTTACTGAATCACCCGGAATTAACGGCGGACGATTTAAGCTGCTTTAAGTACTGCAGCTGTGGTTCAGCCCCGCTCCCGATAGAAATCATTCATCAGTTCGAAAAAAATTTACGGGTCACGATATTGGAAGGGTTTGGCATGTCGGAAACTTCACCCACTACCCACCGAAATCCAGTCATAGGGCAGAAAAAACCAGGAAGTATCGGTATTCCATACCCAAATACCGACGCTAAAATCGTCGACCTGAAAACAGGCATTGTTGAATTGACGGCAGGTGATAGAGGCGAACTGATCATTAAAGGTCCGCAAGTAATGAAGGGATATTGGAAAAATTCAGAGGAAACCTCAACGGCTTTGCGGGATGGATGGCTTTACACTGGAGATATCGCGACGATGGATGAAGACGGATATTTTTATATCGTAGGCAGGAAGAAAGATATGATCATTGCAAGCGGTTATAATGTTTATCCAATCGAAGTTGAAGATATTATTTATCAGCATCCAGCCGTAAAAGAGACATGTGTATATGGGGTTCCGGATTCATACCGTGGGGAAACGGTAAAGGCGGCCATTGTCTTAAAGAAAGGAAAGTCAGTTCCGGAGCAGGAAATCAGGGAGTTTTGCGTGCAACGATTGGCCAGATACAAAGTGCCGCGAAGTTTTGACTTCAGGGAACAACTGCCAAAATCAGCTGTAGGGAAAATATTACGCAGAATTTTAATGGAGGAAGTGACACAGAGCCCTACTGTCAGGGAGAGATAAGCAAATCATTTAAAGTTAGGTAGCTCATATGAAACCCTAAATAAGTGAAACCTTTTTTTGAGGTTCCCCTTATTTAGGGTTTTCCATCTTATCTTTATAAACTATAAAACTACTTTCCTTTTAGGGGAATATCAAATGAAGTCCCCTCCACCAATATTTCATGAGATTCACCATCGGCTATATCATCGGTAGTGAATGTAAATGAATCGAGCCGTTCGAAGTTTTCCTCGGGATCAACCAAAAGACCAATTGTGCCATTTCTTATTTCTCCTGGTTGGTAATCTGATCGGCTTACTTTTTTTGTCCCCATAAAAGTATCCCCGGAATGGATGAAAGTTTTAGAAGGCACATCATATGTAAGATCATCATTGAAAGTCACATTTTCCATGCTGAAGAACTGAAGTTCCTTCGAATCTTTATTTTCCACGGAATATGTTATCTCCAGATAGGAAACCTCTTCATCAATATCCGTTTTAGACAGCGCAGCTTTTTGATCGATTTCCTCCATGGATAAATCCTCTTTATAATATATCGAATAGGCCTCATCAAAACTCAAACCCGTATAGGACTTGAGCTCCTCCTTTGCTTCATCTGTGAGTGAAGACAATTGAATCCTGCGGATATCCTTGATTGTGATGACCATGGGTGCCAATTCAAATGACTCATTAATGGACTTCGTTTCAAGCAATGTGAAGGTTCCCCAATTTTTTTGGCGGACCTTATCGCCGACTTGTTCTAGATGGATCCCGCCATATTCCTGCACCTCAGGAATTTTGGACTCCTTGGCTTCCGCATTTTTTCCTTTTTCCGTTTTATCGATCTCGAAATAATTGTAGGCAATTACACTTAATAAAATAAGCAATAATCCAGCAATTGCTGAAATGATCCACCGTTTACGGATACTACATCACTCCTTGTCCTAAACCATTGATGTCATAAACTATAATATACCATTTTTTCGCAAATGGCGGGATTGGGCAACTGAAGAAATTAAAAGGTTGAGCCCGGTAGACTTCCTGGTACATGCCTCAAGGCTGCTTAATTAAATAAAGTGTTTAACTTTTATACGATTGGCAATCACTTTGTTGAAACGGTTAGGACTCATACCTCATTGAGTAAAGGACAAGCAAAAAAGCTTGCCGTCGATACGATGCAAAATGTCAACCTATCAAATCCCGCGAATCTATTAAAAGCTATCCTTTTCAATTGTATGAACATAAAAGCTGATGATGAATTGGACAACTAAAGAACCGATTTACAAACTCTTAACATTGGATTAATGTGGGATTTATATTAAATGATTATGATTAAACCGTAACAAACAGTAATGAACATTAATAATTCCACATTAATTGGAGGCGCTTTTTATGAATTGCACATTCAAGAAGAATTGTTACAAGTCTATTCAAGCTGTGATGTTAGGGGTGAGTGTACTAGGATTAGCTGCTTGTGGATCAACTAAAGAGGAGGCTGCTCCAGTAGTTAAGGATCCAAGTTCGTTAACCCTGAAGGAAATTGAAACAAAGGCAAAAGAAGAGGGGACAATTAATAGTGTGGGTATGCCTGATTCATGGGCTAACTGGGGAGAAACGTGGAATGAAGTGATGAAAAAATACACATTGGAACACAATGATACAGATTTATCCAGTGCCGAAGAGATTGCCAAAATGGAATCGGAAGGAGAGAATGCAACAGCTGATATCGGCGATGTAGGGGTTTCCTTTGGGCCCATCGCGGAAAAAAAAGAATTGACGATGCCATATAAAACCTCCTATTGGGACGAGGTACCTGACTGGGCAAAAGATGACGATGGAGATTGGGTTGTTGGCTACCAAGGAACGATTGCATTCTTAACTAATAAAGAACTAGTAGATAACCCGCCAAAATCATGGGATGACATATTAAAGGGAGATTATAAAGTAACAGTTGGAGATGTTCAGCGTGGTACGCAGAACCAAATGGCCGTTCTTGCTGCCGCTAAGGCTTACGGTGGTGATGAAACAAATCTCCAACCAGGAATTGACTATTTTGCTAAGCTTGCCAAGCAAGGGCGCCTTAGCCTAACTGATGCCAAGCCGGCTAACATCGAAAAAGGGGAAGTGGAAGTTGCCCTTGTTTGGGATTTCAATGCTCTTGGTTACGCTGACCAAATTAACCGCGATCAATTTGATGTCGCCATTCCAAGTGAAGGTTCAGTCGTAAGCGGCTACGCAACTATTATTAACAAAAATGCAAAGCATCCGCATGCGGCGATGGCAACTAGAGAATATATCTTAAGCGATGAAGGGCAAATTAACTTAGCTAAAGGATTTGCCCGTCCAATTCGCGATGTAGAACTACCGAAAGAAGTAGCTGAAAAAATGGTTCCAGAAGAACAGTACAAAAATGCAAAACCAATTGAAGATTACAAAGCTTGGGAAGAAACGGCAAAGAAATTACCACAGCTTTGGCAAGAAGAGGTGTTAGTACATGTCAAATAAAGTAATAGCAATTATTGTTGATGGTATGAGATATGATAAAGCATGTGAGGCTCTTGGATTTATTCAACATCTAGTTGAAACAAATCAGGCAGCACTTTACAAAGTAAAGTCGGAACTCCCAAGTCTTTCCCGTCCATTATATGAAGTGTTACTAACGGGTACACCGGCATCAGTGAACGGAATTACTTCCAATCAAGCCGTTCGCTTATCTACTGAGAAAAGTCTCTTTCATCTTACGAAAGAAAACGGCTTAAGAAACGGAACAGTATCTTATTACTGGGTAAGCGAACTTTATAATCGTGCGCCATTCCATTTTATTGAAGACCGTGAGCAAGAGGATGGGTCTAAGCCAATTCAATATGGAAAATTTTATTGGGATGATGACTATCCAGACAGCCATGTGTTAATGGATGCTGAAGCTTTGCGCAGAAAGTATGACCCACACTTTTTATATATTCATCCGCTCGGTGTAGATGTAAAAGGAGAAATTTTCGGTTCCGAATCGAAAGAATATCGTGAACAAATCTTAAAAATGGGCAGCTTGTTGGCACAACTTTTGCCAATTTGGATCAAAGAAGGTTACCACATTTTAATTACATCTGATCATGGTATGAGTGAAACTGGCAATCATGGCGGCATAACAGATGGTGAGCGTGATGTACCGCTCTTTATCATGAGTCCAAAAGTTGAGCCTGGTGTATACAATGAAGTGGTTCCGCAATTGGCTTTTGCACCGCTCGTTTGTGAACTTTTAAATATAGAGCCGTCCAATAAAATGATATCATATCAATTTCCAGGTCTGAAAGGAAAAAATACCCTTTAAGGTAGATACAATATTTCAAAATAAATGAAGAATGAAGGTTGACGGGAATTGGTTTAACGAACGTACTGTTGAACCAATTCCCAAATTGTTAGAGAACAAAGAGGAGCGAGAAGTCTTGCGAAAAATAAAAAAACAAAAAATTTACTTATTAGCTCTTTTACTGCCATTTATTTTGTTTGTGATTGGATTTGAATTAGGACCATTAGTAGCAATGATTAAAAATAGTTTTTATGCTGACGATGGAATTCAAGTTACGATCGATCAATATCTCACCATATTTAAAAGTGGATTTTACTTGCAAGCCATTCAAAATAGCCTAGTCATTTCTTTATTTTCTGCTGTAACTTCTGTGATTATAGCGGTCATTGCAGCCTATTCGTTTACAAAGTTCTCACAAAAAATACAAAATCGATTACTGATGATTGCCAATATGACGTCGAACTTTGAGGGGATTCCCCTTTCATTTTCATTTATTATTTTACTTGGAAACAATGGGTTATTTACATTGCTATTTTCTAAAATGGGTTTGGATGTGTTTGCGGATTTTAATTTATATTCATGGACAGGGCTCATTCTTGTTTATATATATTTTCAAATTCCTCTTGCCGTTATGCTCATTTACCCGTCTTATCAAGGAATTAAGCAACAATGGAAAGAAGCCTCTTCATTATTAGGAGGATCAACTTTATCATTTTGGCTTCGTATAGGGGTTCCAGTTCTTTTACCTAGTATTGTAGGTACATTCAGTATTTTGTTTGCTAATGCGATGGGAGCTTACGCTACAGCCTATGCATTAGTAGGCAGCAACTATAACTTATTGTCATTGCAAATTGCTTCTCTAGTTGCTAGTGACGTTGCATTAAAGCCGCAGCTAGGTAGTGCGTTGGGAGTTCTTCTAGCAGCGACCATGATAGGGGCGATGTGGTTCAATGAACGAATGATGCGCCGCATTAGGAGGGATTTACGATGAAACCTTCATTGACTTTTCATAAGGTGATTGTTGGATTACTAGTTATATATTTATTAATTCCGCTTATAGGAACATTTGTATTCTCGATTGCCGGTAAATGGGATCATACCATTTTACCTGAGAGTTATACAATGAAATGGTATATTGAATTATTTCAAGATGAACGATTTTTTGATGCTTTTCGACGTACGCTGTTTTTAATTGTCATGTCTGTAGGTCTTAGTGTTGTTATTATGCTGCCGACTATTTTTATCATCACGGTATATTTCAGTAAATGGGAAGGATTGCTTCAAGCAGCAGCTATGCTTCCTTATGGAATTCCTCCCATTGTAGGAGCTGTAGGGTTAATCAAGTTATATTCTGCTGGACCGATTCCAATTGCCGGAACACCTTGGATTTTAATTGGTGCTTACTTCATTACGATTCTGCCATTTATGTATCAAGGTATTCGTAACAGTCTTCGTACGCTTAATGCCGTGCAGCTTGTTGATGCAGCTGAATTGCTCGGTGCTACGAAATTCCAGGCGTTTCGGACAGTGGTGTTTCCAAATATTATATCTGGTATTTTAGTGTCTACCTTATTATCAGTCGCACTATTATTTAGTGAGTTTGCTTTTGCCAATTTGCTTGTCGGGGGCAGATTTGAAACGCTGCAAATTTATCTTGCAGAAAAACTGAACAGCAGTGGTCACTTAACAAGTGCAATTGTTATTACGTATTATTCCGTGATTTTACTTTTAACGGGGACTGTATTAAAACTTACGTTTAGAAACGAAAAAAATCCTGTCATGTCAAATAAGAAGCGAATTCTTTCATTTTTAAAAAAACAATACGCTAATAAAAATACTGCTATTGAAGGTGAAAAATAATGGGCTATGTAACCATCGATCAAGTGACTAAGGGGTATGAAAATCAAGTCGTTCTAAATGACATTTCTTTAACATTAAAAAAAGGAGAATTTGCTACACTTCTTGGGCAAAGCGGATGCGGAAAAAGTACATTATTACGTTCCATTGCGGGGCTTGAGGGTGTTGATATAGGTAGAATCTTAATTGATGGAAAAGATATTACTAATTTATCACCGCGTCAGCGTGAAGTCGGTATGGTATTTCAGTCTTATGCGCTTTTCCCGAATATGACCGTTTTTGACAATATCGCTTACGGCCTTAAAATGAAAAAGGTAAAGAATGTTAAATCAAGAGTGAAAAAGATGATTGATATGGTTGATTTAATAGGAAAAGAAGAGTCTTATCCTCATCAGTTATCTGGCGGGCAACAGCAGAGGGTTGCTCTTGCCCGTGCGCTTGTCATGGAGCCAAAAGTACTGCTTTTGGATGAGCCGTTAAGCGCATTGGATGCTAAAATTAGAAAAAGTTTGCAAAAAGAATTAAAGAGAATACAGAAAGAATTAGATATTACAACAATTTTTGTTACTCATGATCAGGAAGAAGCAATGACGATGTCTGATCGAATTTTTGTCATGAATAAAGGAAAAGTTGTACAATCCGGTTCTCCATCAGAAATTTATACTTCTCCAGTCAATACATTTGTTGCAAAATTTATCGGAAATTATAATGTTTGTAATATGGAAGTTTTCCATAAACTTGTTCGCAGCACAGAATTAAAAGGAAATGAAATCGCCATTCGTCCTGAAGTTTTACAATTAGTTTCTGTTGGTGAGGATAGCTTGGATTTACAAGAGAACTGGGGAATTAAAGGGTTTATTAAAGACGTTTCTATGACAGGGAATGTATTAAGATATGAAGTAGAAACAGAGGAGTCCGCGTTCCTTGTAGATTATCTTCACCACCGAGGGAAAATGTTTGAGCAAGGAGCACGCGTTCAAATTCTTGTACCGAAGAAAGAATGTGTTATTTTATGAATTATTAATGACCACGGGGGGAAGAAATATGTCTGTTTTGCCAGAAGAAAGAAAGAATGAAATTTTAAAAGAACTTAACAAAATGGGAAAAGTTAAAGTAATGGAATTAGTTGATCAATTTAATGTTTCAGAGGAAACGATTCGGCGCGATTTGATGATGTTAGAGGAAAAAGGACTTTTAAAGAGGGTTTACGGTGGGGCGATTAAAACAGTTTTTGAATTTGAGGAGCCTCCATTTACACAACGTACAACAGTGAATCAAGAAGCGAAAATCAAGGTTGGGAAAAAAGCAGTAGAACTTGTTTCTAATGGAGATGTGATTGCCATTGATGTAGGGACAACCATGCTTGAATTTGCGCAGTTTATTGAAAATAAAAAAGACATTACGATTTTAACCAATTCTCTTCCTGTATCGTCTGTGTTAACCGAATTGCTCAATGATAATAAGTTTACAGGACAAATTCTATTACTAGGAGGACAAATTGATCCAAAGCATCAATCTATAAGCGGCGGTCTCACTGAACAAATGTTAAATCAATTTAATATTGATAAAGCATTCATTTCAGCTGGTGGTGTTTCCATTCAAAGTGGGGTTAGTAATTATCATTTACATGAAACATTAGTTTCACGCAAGATGGTCGAGGTATCAAAGCAAGTTATATTGCTAACGGATTACTCTAAAATTGGTGTTGACACATTTAGTAAAGTTTGTCCTCTAGAAAAAGTCGATGTGATTGTCTGTGAGCAACCATTTCCAGAGGAATGGAGAAATCATTCAAAATTAGAGGAAGTCAATTGGATACAAGCATAGCCCATAATATATATCGAGATGGAAGAGGGAGTACTCTCTTTTTTGATTGGATTTTTATTGATAGCAGGTATAAAGCTAGAAAGTGAATTTAATAGATAAAATGAGAAAAGGGGCTATATAGCATGAGTTTCATTGCGATAGATTTAGACGGAACATTATTAAACGACCAGAATGAAATTAGTGAAGAAAATATAAAGGCGATTCAATATGCCCAAGATAGAGGATTTGAAGTAGTCATTTCAACAGGACGGGCTTATTTTGACGTTCAAACAATTTGTGAAAAAGCCGGGATTTCCCCATTAGTAATAGGAACAAATGGAGCAACCATTCATTCAAAAAGCGGAAAGCGCATTTCTTCTATTACGATAACTAAAGATCGTGTCGAATCTATTCTCCAATGGTTAGATGAACGGAATTATTATTACGAAGTGTTTACTGATAAAGCCATTTATACTCTTAAAAAGGGAAGAGAAGATTTCCATAATGAGATTAAAAGTTTGAAAAACGCAGATTTGAATACAGATATGAAAGAATTAGTTGAAGTAGCGGAAAGGCAATTTGACCAGTTTGGATATGTTTTAGTTGAAAACTATCATGATATCTTAAAACAGGAGGAAGAATTCTATAACATATTGGCATGTTCTTTTGATGAAAAAAAATTAGAGGAAGCATGGAGCAAATTCAAACAGTTTGATGAGCTGATGGTTGTTTCATCTGCTGATCACAACATTGAAATGACTAGTAAAAGAGCTTCAAAAGGAATGGCTCTTGAAAAATTGGCTATATTGATGAATGGCTCCTTAGATCAAGCTATGGCAATCGGGGACAGCAACAATGATTTATCCATGTTCGAGAAAGTTGAATACAGCGTAGCGATGGGAAATGCGAAAGATGTCATAAAAGCTGTTTGTACAACGACAACCCTTAAAAATGATGAGAATGGGGTAGCTTATGCGATTTATCGATATATGGAGAACTTCGTGGTTCCAAAATAAGTGTCAATGCCGAAGGAGCGAGCCATAAAATGGCATGGATATATATCATAATGGCAGGACTTTTGGAAATCGTCTGGGTGATCGGTCTTAAATATTCACACGGATTCACCAAAATTATACCTAGTATAGTAACGGTAGTTATTATAATCTTTAGTTTCTTTTTACTTTCAAAAGCTTTACATTCCATTCCCTTAGGAACTGGTTACTCCATTTTTACTGGATTGGGAACGGTGGGAACGGTAGTAACTGGGATGATTTTTTTGGGAGAGACCATTAATCCACTGAAAGTATTTTTTATGGCTTTAATGGTATTGGGGATAATTGGAATAAAAATCAATCCAGCACAACCTAAACATTAAAGGAAGTGAAATGATTTATTCAAGGTTAGGGGATGATTCAATGGCTTGGTTTTTTCTTCTTATTGCCGGATTTGCCGAGATTGGCAGTGTTATAAGCCTGAAACGTGCAAAAGGGTTTAAAAAATTGCTTCCCACTGTAGCTTGTCTTTTTTTGGGGAGTTTAAGCTTTTATTTTCTTTCTTTGTCATTAACTTCCATTCCAGTTGGGACTGCCTATGCAATATGGACCAGTATCGGCTCTGTTGGAAGTGTTTTAGCTGGAATGATCTTCTTTAATGAACCTAGAAGTTTAAGATTAATCCTATTTATTATGTGTATTATTGCAGGGGCTGTAGGTATTAAAATGACTTCTGGACATTAAGTTCAGAGTTTTAAATGGAAATAAGTGGAGAAAGGTAATACCAATGGAGGAGAAGCGAGATGAAAACTATTCCTGATTTAAGGATGCTGCATTCTGATCTGACCGTTTACAACTGCCATAATCTCTGCTTCAATTTTCGAATTTTTGAATTATTCAATGTAATGGTGCGATACTTCAATAACGAAGTGTCGCTTTTTTATGACCTTCCGCTAAAGTCGTACCCGTCCTAAAAATAGCTAACTATTTTCTTCGTCGATAAGTCGCTTTCATAGCTTACCTTATCTTGTGCAAATCTGGTCCTCGCTTATGATACGTTCCGGATCCTCGAGACAATCGTTCCCCGAACATCTTGGCTCTTTTGTTCTCCTTTTTGAACATTCGCTTGAAGAGAATAATGAATTTTTTGTATTTTCAATATTTACAGTAAATATTTGAAATGGTAGTATAACAATATCTATTAAGAATTATCAAATTATAAGGTTTTTTCAAAAAAATCATTTTTTTATTATAATGAAAGTTTTTAAAACTAAAATATTGATATTATAGCTAGAATATTTTGTATTTATTTTTTTAGGGGATGAATGATGATGATCAAAAAAATGTCAAATGCAATAAAGTCAACTGAAATAGTAGAGCAAACATCTGGAATATATGAAGAAGCTGTGAGATTAAGAAGAATGATCCATGAAAATCCTGAACTTGGATTTGAAGAGCATAAAACGGCTGAAATAATTGCGAATTATTTAAACGATCTTGGAATTGAAGTGACATCCGGAGTGGCTAAGACTGGTGTTGTGGGTATTCTTCGTGGAGATAAAGAGGGACCTGTGCTTGCTTTGCGAGCTGATATTGATGCTTTACCTATACAGGAGAAGACGGATGTAAGCTACAAATCTAAAAATCCTGGGGTTATGCATGCTTGCGGACATGATATGCATACCGCAATGTTACTATCTGCCGCTAATATTTTATCTCAAAATAAGCATCATATCGCGGGTACAATAAAATTCATTTTTCAACCTGCTGAAGAGATGAAGGGCGGGGGAATAATGATGGTTGAAGAAGGGGTATTGAGCAACCCTCCCGTCGACCATGCTTTTGCTTTTCATGTTTGGCCTGAATTAGCTACTGGAACTTATGGTTTTAGAAATGGTGCGATAATGGCAAGTATGGATTCTTTTGATGTTGTATTAAAAGGTAAACAAGGTCACGGGGCAGCACCGCATCAAGGAGTAGATGCTATTGTGGGTGCTGCTCATGTTGTAACAGCTCTACAAACAATTGTTAGCAGAGAAACAGATCCAGTAGATTCCGTTGTTATTACAATCGGAACAATTGAAGCAGGGGATGGCTATAATATTATTCCTGAAAAAGCTAGTTTTAAAGGAACTGTACGAACACTTAATGCGAGCACTCGTAAGGAAGTGGCTGCAAGCATTCAACGAATTATCGAAGGAGTGGCTTCCGCACTTAAATTAGAAGTTGAAATAAACTATAACTTTACAGTGGGGTATCCTGTTACAATGAATGATCCAAAATTTAATGAACATGTTGCTGCCATTGCTACTGATTTATTTGGAGAAAACTCAGTGCAGTGGTTGTCTAAACCAAGTATGGCAAGTGAAGATTTTGCCTTCTATTTAGAAAAAGTCCCTGGTACATTTGTCTTCTTGGGAGTAGGAGAAAACACTGAGGATCCGATGAAGCTGCATAGTGACGTATTTTTACCAGATGAAAAAGCGATGATCCAAGGGATTTCCCTTATCGTAGGACTAGCTATGAATACAACTGAAAAAATTCAATAAATTAAAAAATGATAAGCAAAAACAGTGTTGGTTTTCCTTTTAGAATCAGCATAATTTGTAGAAAAGGAGTGTAATATAGTGCAAGAAAATTCTCTGCGTAATTGGAAAATTCATTTATTTGTTTTGATATTAGTCTGTGTTACAGAATTTATTGGCGTCAAAACGTTTAACATTGGGATTGGAGCCATTGCATTATTTCCAATGTTGTATGCATTAATTATCGGAGCCATTATTAGTTTACCTTCTTTCAAAATTTTAAAAATGAAGGAAATGAATGTAGCGGCCAATATTTTAGGGATTTCATTCATGCTTTTTGTAGCCAAATTGGGGATGTTAATGGGGCCTTCATTGCCGAAGATATTTGATGCTGGGATTTCTTTAGGATTACAAGAAGTGGGACATTTCGCAGGTACTATCCTATTAGGGTTACCGATTGCTTTATTACTTGGAATGAAAAGAGAAGCAGTCGGTGCTACTTTTTCAATCGATAGAGAACCTAACTTAGCCATTATCGCTGAGAAATATGGCTCGGATTCACCAGAAGGACGGGGAGCGCTGGGCGTATATGTTTGCGGTACTTTGTTTGGGGCTTTATATCTGTCAGTGTTAGCAAGTTTTTTGGCTCAAACTGGCTGGTTTCATCCAATTTCACTAGCCATGGGTGCGGGTGTAGGCTCAGGTAGTATGATGGCTGCCATGTCAGGGGCATTAGCTGTTATTTTCCCGGAATCCGCAAAGGATATCGCAGTTTTTGCTGGTGCTGCTAACTTAATTACAACAATTTTAGGAACGTATATATGTGTATTCTTTTCTCTTCCTTTTACAAACTATTTATACAAAAAATTTGAGCCTATTTTAGGGCGAAAGTCAAAAAAAGATCAAATCAAAAATATTGAAGCATAGGGCATAAAGGGGAGATTTTATATGAAAGATAAAATATTGACTTTTATAATTATCGGCATAATAGCTATTATGGGAAATTGGATTGGATACAATGTTTCACCAATTGACGCATTACCAGGTATGATGATCATTGTTGCTGTAACGATATTAGGGTTCTTTTTCGCAAAAATCTCCCCTATTAAACTACCAATCGTTGTTTGGGTTTCTATGTTAGCCTTATTGGTTACAACTCCGATTTTTCCAGGAAACGCATCAATCATTAAAATAACAGAACAAGTTAATTTTATGGCCTTGGCAACACCTATTTTGGCTTATGCTGGCCTTTCTTTCGGGAAAGATTTGAAAGACTTTAAGAAATTGGGATGGCGTATAGTTGTTATATCTCTAGTTGTATATACAGGAACATTTTTACTATCAACCCTAGTTGCAGAAATTGGTTTTAGATTAACTGGTAAATTCCATTAAGTTTTTGTGTTCGTGCTACTAGTATTTCACCTAAAACCAAGGAAACGAAAAAGATGTCTACGCTGTATGAGATGTCAAAAGAGCAGCACAGTTTCACTTTAACTTTAATGGCTTTATAAAATGTCCGATCCTAAGAATATGGAATCGGGCATTTTTTTTTGCAAGGAAAGCATCAATTTCTCCCGTAAGAATTGAAGTATTAGGTTCCTAGATTGGTATCTGATTTCCAATGGATATAGATATGATTAGCAAAATATCCTACGCAATATATAGCCATTTATACTCTTTAACATTGAAGCAGCCGGAGGATTGCAGTTATTTCAATGTCTGTTTCATATAATGAAGCAATTTATAAACAGTTAGTTGGAAAAGAAAAGCAACAAATATCTCATGAATTAGATAATTGGAAGCCTCTTTCTTAAGTAGTCTAATGTAATTTAAGGAATATATATTGATTTGACTATGGAAGGATTGAGAAGCCTATATTTTGGAGAGTTAGATGAACCAGAAAAATTAGACGTGTAAAAGGGTGTCGAATTCAGACATTTGATGATAGTAGGTCAAGATAAGAAGAGATTCATAATGAAATCCTATCCTTATTAGAGAGTTTAGAATGCTGATACCATAATGCCAAAGAGAAATAATCAACCATATATTAGATTGATTATTTCTCAAATTAATAATCATCAAAGTATTCTTCTAAGAATAACCTTATACCGAATACTAATACTGTACCCGAAATACCTTCTATGGCACTATTAACACTCTCTCTTTTTAAGACCATTCTTTAGCTGTCGTATTAGTACGCTATAGAGTAAGTACCAAAGACCTGTAAGTGCTGTAAAAGTGAGTCCCATTAAAATAAATTGGAAAAAATGACCTTACAACTTAAAAAAAATGAGGTAAGAAGCTTAAAACCGTTGTTTTCGGGTTGATTTTGAAAGTTTTATTGATTTATTTTCGCTAACAAATGTTGAACCTAAAAGCAATATACCACCAAGCATTTGAACAAATGTCATTTGCTCTTGCAAGATAAGAGCAGAAATCAGTATCGCTACAAATGGATCTACATAGCTTAGCATAGCAATACTTTGTCCTTTTAACTTTTGCATACCTGAAAAAAATAACCAAAATCCAATACCAGTGTTAACAATCCCTAATAGTATTATAAAGGGAATGGATGATCTGGATACTTCCAAGATACTAAATCCCTCAGTAATAAGCACATATGGTAATAGCAGCAAAGCAGTTGTTCCAAGTTGGATCATGGTAATCTCTAATTTGGCCATGTTTTGAATGAATTTATTTAATAACATTAATGCAGCGTAAAATGCAGCTGCAACTAATCCAAAAAAGATCCCAAGCAGATCACCTTCTCCAGATGCACTTATGCCATTTCCAACAATCAATAACATACCTAATATCGCAAGACCAATACAAACAATCTTTTTGATAGGTAATTGTTCCTTAAGGATAATTGGTGAGAAAATCATGACAAACACAGGTGCAAAGTAATACCCTAATGTTGCGTTAGTGATTGTTGTATAATCGTATGATTGATAGAGAAAAATCCAATTCCCTCCTAATGCAATACCAGAAAGAAATAGGGTGGAAGCATTAGTTTTCACTGATTTCCACGAAATGGATTTTTTTAACATAAAAAATACGAACATTAAAAATAGACATCCGATTGAACTACTTAGTAAAGCTGTTTCACTCGAAGATAAATCAATGTATCTTTGCACTAAACCGATCGTACCAAAGATTATCATTGATAATATAAACTGAATGTTAGATTTCATCGTCTACTCCTTCGAATCTGCGAAACAGCTTATATTTCGCAGATTCTTAATCTGTTTTTAATATAAGCTTATTCAGTACGGTTTTAACAAATGGAGTAACCGGTGGTGGCGGTGATGTTGAAAATGGCTTCCAAGTGTTTAAGTTTGTATTTGATAATGGCATCATAATTCCCCCCATTTTTTCTATTAATAGATTTTGAAAGTGACAAGTTAAGCATTCCTTCATATAAAGCTGCAATGACAGAAGCTAGGTTGCCTTGTCATTGCTTTAGAAGATGTTGTTCTTGCTTTAATTCATGATGTAAGACCTCACCAATACGTTTTATACCTTCCCTAATTTGTTCTTTCGTTGTATTCGAGTAATTTAGCCGTAATGTGTTCTTTTGTGTACCATTTGGAAAAAATGGAATACCAGGAACAATGGCCACATTATTTTTCAAGCACTCCACAAAGATTTTACTTGAATCAACAGAAGCAGGAAGCTCCACCCAAATAAATAACCCGCCTTCCGGCTTGCTGTAGGAGATGTTTTCAGGGAAAAATTGATCGATGCAGGAAATCATCGTTATGCATCTTTCTTTGTATACGGCTTTAATATTTTCAATATGAGCCTCTATATCATAAAGTTCCATATATTTAGCCGTGATCCGCTGTGCAAAGCTGTCAGAGTGTAAGTCTGCTATCTGCTTAAATGCCACGTATTTTTCAATAAATACTTCATTCGCACAAATCCAGCCAAGCCGAAGTCCCGGTGTGAAGATTTTCGAAAAGGTGCTCAGATAAATGACCCGGCCTTCTGTATCAAAATATTTTACTGGCGGAAGGGCAGTTCCAGAAAACCGGATAGCTCCGTACGGATTATCTTCCAAAATCAAAACATCATACTGGCTGGCGAGCTCGATCATCCTTTTTCTTCTTTCAAGCTTGAGCGTTCGGCCTGTCGGGTTTTGAAAATCGGGAATGGTATAAATGAATTTTGCCTGGGGATTCTCCTGAAGCCGTTTCTCCAGTGCGTCCATCATCATGCCGTCTTCATCCATCTCTACTTCTACAAAGTTGGCATTGTATACTTTAAAGGCATTGACCGCAGCCAGGTATGTAGGGCTTTCGCAAATGATGGTATCCCCTTCGTCAAGAAAGAGCTTTCCTGTCAGGTCAATAGCTTGCTGGGACCCTGATGTAATCACGATTTGCTGTAAATGGGCTTGAATACCGATCGCATCCATCCGCTTAATGATCGCGTTTCTAAGCGGGATATATCCTTCTGTTGTACTGTATTGAAGGGAAGCAGGGCCATCTTCTTTAAGAACGGCTTCACATGCCACATTCAGTTCCACCATGGGAAACAGTTCCGGAGCCGGGAGACCTCCTGCAAAAGAAATCACTTCTGGCCGTTCTGTGACCTTTAAGATTTCACGAGTTTCAGAAAATTTAACCAAACTAGCTCTCTTTGCAAATTTGTTGTGCATTTCTAAATGCTCCTTTTAATCATATTGTTTAACAATCATTAGCTGTTTCGTTTTCTTTACTGTATCGAGGCATGATATCCTGCCGCTAAATTTGAATTATCATAACACGTACATAAAAAACCATACAATATTATAATTGTATGGCAAACAATATTCCTTTCACGTTTCAATTATTTTTTTAAGTATAATAAGCGCTTTTTCAAGTTCCTCTTTCGTTTCTGGCGCACAAATCCCCAAACGCACGGCATTTGCCGGTGCGACATTACCTACCGCAAATCGCCCTCCACTATAAACTTGTACACCTTGTGCTGCAGCTATTTGTTCAAATTGGTCCCCTGTATAATGGTTCGGCAGATGTAACCAGCGAAAAATCCCTGTTTCTCCGCCTAAACAATCTTCCTTATCTAAATAATGATTGACCAATTGATTGCGAGCTTTAGTTTCCTCTTTATGAAGTGCAACAATGTTTTCAAGCTGACTCGATACAATTGCTCGTGCTGTTAACTCCGCAAGTAGTGGCGATACGGAAATATTTAAGTTATAAAGAGCTTTTCGAGTAGAATCCAGGAATTTGAAAGGAACTGCCACATAAGCAAGGCGGAGTCCAGGTGCCATCGATTTCGATAAACTCGCTATATAAATCGAATGCTCAGGTGCATATGTCGCTACGGCCGGCAATACTTTGTCTTGGGTTAAATGATACATTCCATCTTCAATGATAAATAAATTATACTTTATGGCAATCTCCGCAATCGCCTTTCGAGTACCGATGCTCATTGTATACGTCATCGGATTCTGGTAATCCGGAATAATATATAAGCCTTTAATGTTTTCGTTTTTGCATGCATACAGAAGTGCTTCCGGACTCATTTCATCAGTTTCTGACCGAATCGGGACAAGCTGGATGCCCAGCATCGCGGCAGTTGTCTTTAACCCTGGATATGTATGGTGATCGACACCTATCCGGTCTCCATGCTGACAAAGACCTGCAAGTGTTGCGGTGATGGCATTTTGTCCGCCATTAGCCAGTAAGACATGCTCTCTAGTCGTTTCAACACCGGCATGTTTTAATAATTTGACGCCTGCATCTTTTTGCCAAATCGAATCACCTGGCCGACTGTACCCAAACCATCTCGCACAATCGGATTCTTGTAACATGGATTGCAGTAGGTTATGTAAAGGTCCGTATGATACACGATCTGGTAGCATTGCGCCCATTTCAATTAAATGTTTTGGCTTTTCTTCTGAAAGCAAGTATGCGTTCGAAATCGCATCATATGAAACATAAGTTCCACTGCCAATGGTTGCACTAATCAGTCCTTTTAACTCAGCTAATTTAAATGATTTTGAGATTGTACTTAGATTCACATCCAAATAGTCTGCTAACTCTCTTTGCGGTGGAAGTTTTGTGCCTGGAACTAAGCGTCCCTCTTTAATGTCAGATTCTAATAGCTTACCTAATGCCTGATAAATCGGTCTATCTTCTCGATTTAATGTCGGCTTCCATGTCATTGGATATTCTTCAAACGAATTAATAGGCACAATCCTCATCCCTTTTTTCATACAATTATAAAATTGTATGGCAACAAATTCAAATTCATAAATTACTTTAGACATTCTTCACAATCGAGCGCGATTTTTAAAGAATAAAGGACATAACCTATTTGATATAACAAATAGGTTATGTCCTTTAATTTATCTATATTTTTTTAATGTAGGTCTTGATAAACAATGATATGCGGCAAATAGACATTTTTTATCAAATATTGCCCAGTAACGTATGATATGGATAATAGATCAATAATGGACAAGGCACGACGATATAGTATTCCCTATTGCAAAAGGAGTGGAGAAAAATCAAATAAATAACTGACCGCTTAAAAAAAACGTATTTCGGTCCATTAACAGACATTTACTTTTATTATTTAGATAGTTAAAGTTATAAACAATAATAAAAACTTACTATTCAGTATTATTTGAAAAATAAAAGTGGAGGATCAAATGAATACAAAAGTATTAGTAATAGGTCCTATAGATTTAGTAGAACTAGTGTTTACCATCGGCCAATCGTACTCTGACATTACCATGTTACCTGCACCTTATACACATGAACAGGAAACAATAGATGTGATTAGAAGAAGAGTCGACGAGGCGGATGTTTTATTCTTTTTAGGCACCATTCCTTATCAAATGGTAAAGAATCAAAATATTACAAAGCCAATGGTTTTTATCCCCTCAACAGGAACATCTTTGTATCGAACACTTTTTAAGATCATTACTGAAACTTCTTTTAATCCAATCAAGGAACCGTTAAGGATTAGTATAGACACATTGCCAAATAGAGAAGTAAAAGAGTGTTTTGAGGATTTAGAAATATATCCAGAAAAGATGTTTCTGAAAGCTGATCACAAAGCGGATGAATTGGTTCATTTTCATTATGAATTATGGAAAAATAATCAAACTCAGGTGGCCGTTACATGTGTTAAATCTGTATACGAATCGTTAAAAGGGCTAGGGGTGCTAGTATTCAGGGTCATCCCTACAATGTCCGCCATTCGATCTAGTTTGAATAATGTTCTCTTGGAGGGGAAGGCCTTACTTCAAAGCGATACACAAATTGCCATTGGAATCCTGCATTTTAATAACTTGCTTTCTTCTTTAAAAAAGCCCATATCAGAATATGGAGAACAGCGAAAAAAAGCAGCACTTCAAAATCTTCTTATCGATTTTTGTGAAGAGGCCCAGGCTATTTTTGACTGGTCAGAACGAGATGAAGTCCGATTTATAACTACTCGGGGAGCCATTGAAAGGACTACCCACAAATACAAAAAAGCTCCGCTATTAGATGAGATAGCCATGAAAATCGATGTAGAGACCACCATCGGAATAGGATTTGGATATACAGCAAACGAAGCGGAAGTGAGTGCCCGTAAAGCACTTATGAAAGCCAGGCTTAATAAACCGAGTTGCTTTGTGGTCGACATGGATGGAACGGTTTTTGGGCCTGTCGGAAAAGATGGGAGATTGAAATATTCCTTGCGGAGTGATGACCCACATCTAATGAATTTAGCAAAAACAGCTGGGCTCAGTATTGCAACCATAAACAAATTACTTTCCTTTTGTGAGTGCTTTGGCAATAGATGCATCACAGCAAATGATCTTGCTAACGGACTGGGTTTGACGATAAGGAGCGCAAGGAGAATCCTGAATACCCTTGAAAATACGAATCTAGCTGTCATCGTGGGTGAGGAACAGCCCATAAACCGAGGGAGACCCCGGCAGCTATATGAATTCCAATTTTCCAGGGAGTCAGTCAGATAAGGTTTTATTTATTAATAGTGAAGAAAGGAGAACTTTTATGAGAATAGCAATCGGTCAGTTGGCACATGAAACAAATACGTTTTCTCGAGTAAGAACGACAGTCGACTTATTTAAAGTATGGGAATGGACCCAGGGAGAGGAACTTCTCGATAGGCATACTGGTGTATTGGATTATTTGGGTGGGATGATCGATCGGGGAGAAGAGCTGGGGATTGAAATTGTGCCAACCTTTGCAGCCATGGCCAATCCTTCAGGAACGATAACACAGGAAACGTTTCAAAAAGCAAAAAATCTACTAATATCAAGTATCATGAATTCTGGAAAATTGGATGGGATTTGTCTATTTCTTCATGGAGCAGGAGTAGCAGAAGGAGTTGACGATATTGAAGGAGAGATCCTATCGGAATTAAGAAGCGTTTTGGGTTCAAAAATACCAATAGTAGCTGCTTTGGACCTCCATGGTAATATTACGGAAACCATGGTTGAAAAAGCAGATGTACTGCTCGGCAATATAGATTACCCTCATACGGATTCCTATGAAAGGGGGATAGAAGCGATTGATATAACCGCTCGCATGATTCAAGGGAAAGTTAACCCGGAAATGGCTCTATCTAAATTACCATTACTAATTCCTACTACAACCTCCTACTTTTCTCCAATTAAAGAAATCAATGAATGGTGCGAGGAATGGGAAAAGCATCCCGAGGTCCTTGATTGTACCTTATTCCATGGCTTTCCATATTCAGATATCCCTCACGCAGGAGTTTCGGTAATTACCATTACGAATAATGAACCCTCTTTAGCACAAAAAATATCAAATGATATAGCTGCTAGAATTTTTGAAAAGAAAGATGAATTTTATCCAATATTGCCGTCACCAAAGAAAGCCATTTCATATGCATTCTCCCGAAATGAAATGCCCATCATCATTAATGAAGCTTCTGATAACCCTGGTGCTGGTACACCAGGTGATGGCACCTTTTTATTGAAGGAAATGATAGAAGCAAACATTCCAAATAGCTGCTTTGGGTTTATTTTTGATCCAGAAGTAGCAAAAGTGGCCCATAAAGAAGGTGTGGGGTCCCTAATTCATGTCGAATTAGGCGGTAAAACAGATCGTTTACATGGTGACCCTCTAAAAATATCAGCTTATGTAAAAAGCCTATCTGATGGCAAGTTTATTCAGTCCTCACCGATGTGGAATGGAAGCAAGGTGAACCTGGGGAGAAGCGCAAGATTATTGGTTGGTAATGTGGATATCATTGTATGCTCTGTTAATTCCCAGACCTTTGATGAACAAATTTTCCTTCTTCATGGAATAGATGTTGAGAAATCAAGTATTGTTGGTTTGAAATCATCTCACCATTTTCGCGCAGCCTTCATGCCTATTGCTAAAGAAATCATAACGGTCGACTCGCCTGGGTTAAGCAGTGCGAAGTTATCAACCTTTGATTACAAGAATATAAGCAGACCGATTTACCCATTTGATTCTATTTTAAATCATCAATTAGTCTAACTAATATATAGAGGATGTGGTCAAATGCTAGACGTGATTATAAAAAATGGAAGGGTTTATGATGGAACAGGGAACCCTTGGACGAAAACGGACATTGGAATCGAGGATGGAAGAATTACTTTAATGGGGAATTTAAGCAGCGAACAGGCTGGGCAAACTATAGATGCTAATGGGTTGGCAGTTTCACCAGGATTTATTGACCCTCATGTTCATTCCGATTTACTTTGCACTGTTCCAGAAGTTCATAAAATAAAGGCACTTCAGGGTGTGACTACAGAATTATTTGGCCAGGATGGTATTTCTGTTGCTCCTGTATCAGAAAAAACAAAGCCGTTATGGAAAAAACAATTAAGTGGACTGAATGGCGATATTGGGGAGTGGCCATGGAATAGCATTGATGAATATTTTTCATTTCTAGAAAAGTCAAAAATGATGGGCAACGCAGCTTACCTGGTACCTCATGGCGCGGTTCGTTCCTTGGTCATGGGGTTTGAAGATAGGGTGGCCACTAAACAAGAATTGGAAAAAATGCGTTTGCTGGTCGAGGAAGGAATGCGTATGGGAGCAGTAGGCTTGTCCTCAGGATTGGTATATCCCCCAAATGTTTTCTCCAATAAGGAAGAATTGATTGAAATATGCAAGGGTACCGCGAAATATGATGGCTGTTTCGTTGTCCATATCCGGAATGAAAGCAATCACTCTTTATCAGCTTTAGATGAAGTCATAGATGTTTCCAGACAATCCGGTGTAAGATTACATATTTCTCATTTTAAGATAATTGGCCAAGGAAACAGGGATAAATTTAAGAAAGCACTGGACAAGATGAATGCCGCTAGACAGGAAGGTATTGAAATTACCTTTGATCAATATCCATATTCAGCAGCTTCAACCGTTTTTCATGCCATACTTCCACCTTGGATGCATGCAGGCGGAACGGAAGAAACGCTGAAACGATTGAGTATTCCAGAAATCAGAAAAAGAATCTCTGATGAATTTAAAACAAACACAGATTATGAAAATTGGGTTTTGAATTGTGGCTGGAAAAATATCATGATTACCTCCGTTCAAACGGGTTCTAATAAATGCTTAGAAGGTAAGGATATGATTGAAATTTCAGAAATCAGGCAGCAATCCCCTGAAAATGCCGCATTTGATATTCTTATTGAGGAAAAAGGGAATGTAGCAATGGTCATTCATTGGGGCTTTGAGGAAGATGTTTTGCAGAGTATGTGTCATCCGCTGCAAATGGTGGGATCTGATGGGATTTTTGGTGGTAAGCCGCATCCACGATTACACGGGACATTTCCGAGAGTATTAGGCAAATATGTTAGGGAAGAAGGAGCTTTGACGCTTGAACAAGCGATTCGTCGAATGACAGGTGCTCCTGCGCAGCTAATGAGATTAAAGGATAGGGGGTTAATTAAAGAGGGATATCAGGCAGATATTGTTATATTTGATCCCGAAAAAATTAAAGATCGAGCTACATTTGAAGAGCCGCTATTAGAGCCTGAAGGCATACATGTGGTTTATATAAATGGAAAATTAACCGTTTATCATGGGGAATACACAGGAGCACGATATGGGAAGGTGATTAGAAGGTTCCAAAGTTCAAAAATAAATAAAGTGGCAACATTTCAGGATCGATAGATAATACGGATTAATTTGCATATGGAAAGAAAAAAGAAGGATTAGTAGAAAAAGGGAGGAATAAGATGAAGCGTTACATTGGAGGGTCCCAAAATAAGCACTTTATATTATTTTTGCTGTTTGTTGGCTATCTGGTTGATTACTTGGATCGGATGGTCATGAGTGTGGCTGTTGTATCTATTAAGGAAGAATTTAATTTGGATGCTGCTGCTGTCGGGGCAATCTTGAGTAGCTTCTTCTTATCCTATGCCATCATGCAAATACCAGGAGGATGGCTAACAGATAAACTGGGTTCGAGAAAAGTCTTAATATGGTCAATCATTGTATGGTCTGTTTTTACCGTATTTACCGGTTTTGCCTGGTCTCTTATTTCGTTACTCGTCATACGTTTTCTTTTCGGCCTCGGTCAAGGAGGATATCCTTCCGCTTCCCAAAAAGGGCTAGCGGATTATTTTCCCCGGGATGAAAGGCCAAAGGCTTCTGCTTACTTGATGTCATCCAATTACTTTGGGATGGCACTTGCCCCGCTGGTGGCTGCGCCGATGATTTTATTTATGGGCTGGAGAAACATGTTTTATGTAATCGGATTGCTAGGAATATTGTTAACGATAGCTTTCTGGGTATATTTTAAACCAAAAGAAAGCACTGCTCCATTAAAAGACACTAGTGTTCCAATGAAGGAATTGCTTATGAATTCCGGATTGTGGAAAATAACTGTCATGTGGTTTGCTGCCGGAATAGTAAATTGGGGACTTTCCTCCTGGATTCCATCTTATTTGATGGAAGCTAGAGGAATGGATCTGTTGTCCATGGGTTTTTATGCAGCATTACCGGGTATCTCAACGGGAGTTGCCATGTTGTTCAGTGGATGGCTTCTTGACAGGTTTTTTAATAATTTGGAAAAATATTATGCGGCATTTGGCATGCTTATGTCTGGGATATTCCTATATTTGATGTTTACATCGACCTCCTTAGTAGCTGCAATGGTTTATTTGAATCTTTGTATGGTCTTTAAAAGCTTTGCCTTTACAGTTGCTTTTGCTTTGCCGCATAAAATCATGTCTAAAAAGGTTATCGGTTCCGCAATGGGTGTAATTAATATGGGGGCACAGGCCGCAGGTTTCATATCACCTCTTGTCATGGGCTTTATCATCACCCTTACAGGATCCTATAATGGGGCATTTTGGTTCTTGATCGCTTGTTCCGCCATTTCAATAATTGCTGCGCTGTCCATTAAAAAGAATCATCATATGGAGCAACCAAAAGATGTTGACTTATTAGCATAGTAGATGAAAAGGTGACGTATACCTGTCAAAAACGAAAACAATATGGAAAGAAAAAACCCTGGGATTTGGCCTTGAAAACCAATCCCGGGGTTTTTGGCCTTATTTAAGAAGACTCAAAAATAAGCAGGTTTATCTCTTTCCGCCCATTCATTGAAATATTTGTAGTTTTTTTTTATATCCTCAGCTACAGTACAAGCCGTTTTATAGTAAAGGCATATCGTATAACGAGGGGGAAATCTTGAAAAACTTAGAACAAGCATTTATTCTTCTATTGTTTTTTCATCCAAGTAAACCCATCTCCCTAGTAACAAATTTTTAAAAAAGGAGACGTTTAGGGAATGTGGCCAATTAAAAATGGTAAGGAAAGGATACATCAGCCGAATAAAAGTACAATACTGTCCAAGCAAGAGATGAAAGCCATTGAGTCCTGGATATCTCAAATAGGGATATTCCAAATTTATAAAACCGCTGGCCAAAAAGTATCTACCGCCAGAAAAACGCTAAAGTTCAAGTATAAAATGATTGGGCATGGTTTAAACCGGGTCGTCTATGATTTAAATAATGGCTATATTTTAAAAATTGCATTGTCAGAAGTAGGATTAATAAGCAATGCAAATGAAGCTTATATATATAATAACTGTAATGAGGAAGTCAAAAAGTATTTATGTCCGGTTAAGGAGCATGGGACGGGCTGGATTATCATGAAAAAGGTGGACACGAAAGTGCCGTTTGTAATCAAGGAATATACGAAACTGATCAAGGTGGAATTAAAATTACTGAGGCACGGTATTATACCAATAGATTTGCGTTTAGAGAATGTCGGATATAACGAGAATGATGAAATGGTCGTCATTGATTACGGTCTATTCACCATGGATCTCAAAAGCCCTGTGCTGCGATGGTTTGTTTGATGATGGGGCTATCCTAATAAAATTCAAAATGGTAATTTACAATGAGGTGATTTGGCGAAGCGGTGAATCTTGTGGACGTTCTTGATTTTATCGAATTGTCTAAATGAAAAAAGCATGTTACGAAGGACTTTTTGTGCAACATGCTTTTTTATCTAGTTTAAAGGATCATAACTGATGACACAACGCTTGCCACTTTTTTATCATTTTGAAATAAATCTGCGAGTACATAAGCCGTTTTTTTGCCGATTCGGTCTACTTTTGCTTCAACCTGTACGTCTCCTAATCTCACTGGTCGATGAAAGGTAGTATGTAAATCAATGGATGCGAAGGATTGTCCGATATTTAATTTAGAGGATATCGCATAAGCCATCATGATATCTGCTGCAGAAGTGACAAATCCACCCATTGCTACGCCAATTCCGTTAATAAACTTTTCATCTACTTTCCATACACCTCTCGCAATTCCATCCTGGGCATAATTTGCTTCAATCTGTAATGTTAGATCACAATTCGGAGGTTGTTTCCCCTCTGTTAAAACTTGTAAAAGTTCATGCCCTTTAAGTGATTTCCCCATTAAATTACCCCCCCTTGAATAAGTTGAAACTACAGAATATTCTAACATACATCTTGATGTTAAATGTCAATGAAGTTGTTGAGTTTACAAATAAAGTAAAAAAATACGAAGAAGAGAGCGGATATCTGAAATTAACTGGAATGTTTTTTAGAAAAACTTTAGGCAAAATGGCTTTTCATCGAATTTGCCTACCTACTAATAGTTTTTTTGCTTAAGCTCTTTTCGTAAAGATTGTTGTTTTTAAAAACTAAACGATTTAAGGTTGATTGGAGCGCAAGTGCGAGACTCCTGCGAGAGCAGCGGGACAGGTGAGACCCCACAGGCGTTTACGCCGAGGCGGCTCACCGCCCGCCCCGCGGAAAGCGAGCATCTGGAGGGAAATCAACCACGCCGCTTTACTTGGTAAATAGTAACAAAGTATGAGAAAACAGCCTTTGCTTATTATCTCAATGGCCTATTATCTGATTGAAATTAATTATCGGAAAAATCAAAAATATTATTCTTTTTCTGATTAAATTGTGATAGTGTATAAATAAAAGAAGGATTTCCTTCATTATTTTAATAATAAGAAGTATTTAATTCGTCGGAAAGGGGTAATATTTTGGAACATCTTCCTTTTAAATTATTAGTAAAGGAAAAATTTGACCAATTATCGGCAGGTCAAAAAAAAGTTGCCGCTTACCTGATTGAAAATTTGGATGAAGCCGCCTTTAAAACGGCATTTCAAATTGGTCGGGAAGCGGAAGTTAGTGAAACGACGGTCATCCGGTTTTCCTATTCATTAGGATTTGAAGGGTTTAGTAAAATGCAGGCAAGAATTCAAAAACAGCTGCTGCACCAAAATCATATAGACATTTCCAACAAGGATTCCATTCTCCGCTTTGATGACAAGCAAGATCCATTTACCAAAGTGATAGAAAACGAAGTTCATATTTTAAGACATCTATTAGATCATACGAACGTTCAGGATATATGGAAAGCAGTCAATGTCTTGATCCAGGCTGACCAAATATTAATTGCAGGGCATCGCATTTCCCATGCCGCCGCCTATTGGTTCTCCTATACGCTAAGTTCATTAAGGGAAAATGTAAGTTTATGTTCACCAACAGGTGACTTCTATGAAAAGTTTTGTAACCTCACTGACAAGTCTGTGATAGTCGTTTTTTCCTTTCCGAGGTATGCGAATGAAACATTAAAAGTTGCTGAGTGTGCCAAAGAACAAGGAGTTTGTTTAATTTCAGTTACAGACCGCCTTCTGTCACCCGTTGGCCGCATCGCTGATATTGCATTGACTACTGAAGAAAACGCAGAAACCGGAACCAATTCAATCGCTTCCGTCATTAGCTTATTGGACTTGGTTATTGCAGGCATACATCAAAAAGACGAAAAACGGATCCATACCCATCAGCAAAAATTAGAAAGGTTATATTCAAGTTATGAAGTGTTTAATGAATGAGTCTTTAATAAAGTTAAAATTCATGTAAAGGAGGGGGGGCATCATTATGAACCCGATTCAATATATTGATCAGCATCAAGAATCATTGATAAAGTCCTACCATGACCTGCATTCTTTGGCTGAGCCAAGCTGGCAGGAGGAGAAAACGTCTTGCTATATATTAAAATCTCTTAGGAAAGCGGGAATGACCACAAAAACATTTCAGAGCCATCATGGAATCATTGCCGAGATTCCAGGCATCTCAAAAAAAGTTGTGGCATTAAGGGCTGATATGGATGCGCTTGTTCAGGAAGTAGATGGAGTTGTGAAGGCCAATCATTCATGTGGACATGACGCACATAGCACAATGGTTTTATATACAGCATTGGCCATTGCCTCCAGTGGAAGCCGGCCTAAACACACTCTCCGATTCATATTTCAACCTGCGGAAGAAAAAGGAGAAGGCGCTCTTCAAATGATCAATGATGGAGCATTGGAGGATGTTACATATTTATTCGGGGTACATGTAAGACCCAGTACGGAGGTTCCTTATATGAAAGCTTCCCCCGTCATTGTCCATGGCTCTGCCGAAACGATAAGGGGAACAATCAAAGGTTTACAAGCCCATGCATCCCGACCGCAAGATGGAATAAATGTCATCGAGGCAGCAGCTTTGCTTATCCAAAAATTACAGCAGATTAATCTAGTTACCGAAACTCCTTATTCCATCAAAATGACTCAATTTCAAACAAACAACAATGCATCAAACGTTATCCCGGAAACAGCTGTCTTTGCAATTGATGCCAGAGCTCAATCAAATGATGTAATGAATGAACTAAACCGCTTATCAGAGAAAGCTTTTGACCAGACAATGCAACAAACTGAAACATCCATCTCCTGGTCTGCGGAAGAATTCGTCCCAGCTGCGAGTTTGCATGAAAAAGCCATCAAGCTGGCTGAGGCCGCCATTGGAGATATCCTTGGGAGGGAAAATGTCGCTCCAGTCTGCATTTCTCAAGGAGGAGAAGATTTTCATTTTTATACAGTCGAAAATCCTGATATAACAGCAACCATGATAGGGTTAGGCTGCGATTTAACGCCTGGTCTGCATCATCCGGATATGAAGTTTAATTTGCAAGCACTAATTTATGGAACGAAAATTTTAATTAACACAGTAATGTTGGCGGCAGGAGAATAAAATTTTTTACTAAAAAAATTAATGAAGGGGTGTTTTATGGAAAATACCGCACAAACATCACAAAACGAGGACCAAACAGCTACTGATGGAAAACAACTGGAGCGCAAACTCAAACCAAGGCATCTTTCCATGATTGCAATTGGCGGAACCATTGGAACGGGGCTATTTTTAGCAAGCGGTTCCATTATACATACTGCGGGTCCCGGAGGAGCTGTAGCTGCCTATATAATTGCCGGAATCATGGTTTACTTCCTGATGACAAGCTTAGCCGAAATGGCCGCCCTGATTCCAATTACAGGCTCTTTTAGTACCTATACATCAAGGTTTGTCGATCCAGCTTTAGGATTTGCGATCGGATGGAACTATTGGTATAACAACGCAATCGTAGTCGCGTTGGAATTGGCAGCTTCCTCCCTGATCATGAAATATTGGCTGCCTTCTGTTCCAGGCATCATTTGGAGCGCATTATTTCTTGCCCTCATATTTGGCCTGAATATTTTATCGGTAAAAGGATATGGAGAATCCGAATTCTGGTTTGCCATTATAAAGGTTTTGACGATTATCATTTTTATAGTAGTGGGGTTATTAATGATTGTAGGAATCATGGGAGGGGATGCCGTAGGTTTTGAAAATATCACCAAAGGAGAGGCACCGTTTAAAGGAGGCTTTTTATCCGTTATAAGTGTCTTTATGGTGGTTGGATTTGCCTTCCAAGGCACCGAGTTAGTAGGAATTGCGGCCGGCGAGAGTGAAAATCCGAGAAAAAATATACCCAAGGCCATTAAGCAAATCTTCTGGAGACTGCTCTTGTTCTATGTATTGGCGATCATCGTGATTGGATTTTTAATCAGCTATAATGATCCGCGTTTGTTAAGCTCGGATATAGAAGATATTGCGGTAAGTCCCTTCACTTTAGTTTTTCAAAACGCAGGACTTGCGATCGCTGCATCGGTTATGAATGTGGTCATTCTTACTTCTGTTCTTTCTGCAGGCAATTCCGCCATGTATGGGGCTTCTCGCGTCCTTTGGGTGCTGGCGAAAGAAGGCAAAGCCCCTTCGTTTCTAAAAAAAGTGAATTCAGGCGGCATTCCAGTTAACGCTGTGTACTTTTCTACCATCGTTGGGATGGCAGCTTTCCTGACCTCTTTTTTCGGAGAAGGCTCGATTTATACTTGGTTATTGAATGCTGCAGGATTATCCGGCTTTTTATCCTGGTTAGGAATTTCGATTACACATTATCGATTCCGGAAGGCATACATTGCACAAGGAAGAGATTTGAAAGATTTGCCTTATGTATCAAAATGGTACCCATTCGGTCCAATATTAGCGACATTTTTATGTGTTACAGCTATCCTGGGACAAAATTACTCTGCTTTTTTCGGCCCTGAGATCGACTGGTATGGAATTTTAATTTCTTATATCGGGCTTCCTTTATTTTTCCTGGCTTTTCTAGGTTATAAAATCGTAAAGCGTACAAAAATGATTTCAATGCAAGAGGCTGATTTCAGCAAAGTGGAATAATTTCTTTTGTCAAAAAAGTAGAAATATATTGTTAAAACATAAATGATAGCTCCAGTGCCTAGTAACGACAAGCCGTCGGCAGTGGAAATTATTTGTTCATCTTATGTTGCGGTGATCAAGGCACTTGAGCTTTTCCTAGGAGGCTGGACATGACGAAAACACAGGAAATTGCAATTCGCTCTCTTCATCGAATTGAAGAGCTAGAGGACGTAAGAAAGCTAGAATCCGACATTTGGGGAGAAAACGACTCAATCCCCACACACCAAACCATCACAGCTGTAAAAAACGGTGGCTTGGTTCTAGGAGCATATTGCGAGGAGAAGCTTATTGGATTTCAGTATAGCTTTCCGGGATTCAATGGGCAAACAGCCTATCTTTGTTCACATATTCTAGGAATAGATGAGCAATTTCGCAACAAAGGAATAGGGGAAAAGTTAAAGTTAGCCCAACGTGAGGAAGCGTTAAAGCTCGGCTTTTCCCTTATTACCTGGACTTACGATCCTTTGGAAAGTATTAATGGGTATTTGAATATAGCCAAGCTTGGTGGGGCCTGTTCCACATATATCGCAAACTGCTATGGTGAAATGGAAGATCTTTTAAACAGTGGAATTCCATCTGACCGCTTTCTTGTCGAATGGCATATTGGTAAAAAGGAGACAACGGATTCTAGTGGACGGGGAATTCCGCTGGACTTTGCGATAGAAAACTCGCTTATTCAATGGGAGACCAATGAAAAGGGATTGCCTGATCCATCCTTCACTCTTCCGCTGCCTGAACAAAATGGGGATACTGCTTTTGTGGCCATTCCAAAGGACTTCAGAACAATAAGGGTCACAAATAGTCAAGCAGCCACTGAATGGCGGATGAAAACCAGGGACACATTTACCGATTTATTTCAGCAAGGATGGGAGGTAACAGATTTTATAAAGAATTCCATGACGGAAATTCCCGTTCAGTTTTATGTGCTGACAAGGAAATAAGCAGGAGGATTTTAATAACGTAGTTTCAGGCTGCTGTCAGCCTATTTAATAAAAAATTGGTAAGACTGTGTCTTTTAACAGTTTTATCACAAAAGGAGAATTTCCAAGTGAAAATTAAACAAGTTATTCTAAGGCATCTGAAACTAGACTTGCTTGAACCTTTTACAACTAGCTTTGGGACGGAATACAATAGGGATTTCATCCTTGTAGAAGCAAAAAGCGATGATGGAATTTCTGGTTGGGCAGAATCGGTTGCGATGCTCGACCCTCTGTATAATGAAGAGACCCTAAAAACAAACTGGCATATACTCGAGGATTATCTAATTCCAATTATCCTTAAAAATGAAATCAAGCATCCGGATGAACTCTCTGAAAAATATTTCTCCCATATACGCGGTAATTATATGGCAAAAGCAGCTATAGAGGGTGCTGTTTGGGATCTGTATGCGAAAAAACAAGGTGCTTCCCTCTCACGTGTGTTAGGTGGAACAAAAAAGAAAATTGAAGTGGGGGTAAGCATCGGAATAAAGGACTCGATCGATTCGACCCTGGATATGATTGAAGCACGTCTCGGTGAAGGCTATAAACGCTTTAAACTAAAAATCAAACCGGGCTGGGATGTTGAATTAATAGACAAGGTCCGAAAGGTATATCCGGAAATCCCGCTCATGGCAGATGCAAATTCAGCTTATACCTTACAAGATATAGACCGGCTATCCGCCTTGGATGACTATAAATTAATGATGATTGAACAGCCGCTTGCCTATAACGATATCATTGACCATGCAGATTTACAGTCAAGGTTAAAAACACCTATTTGCCTGGACGAAAGCATTCACTCCTTAGAGGATGCAAGGAAAGCTATTAAATTGGGCAGCTGTAAAATCATTAATATTAAGATTGGCCGTGTCGGAGGTTTGACTGAATCCAAGAAAATCCATGATTTATGTCTTGAACATGAAATTCCGCTATGGTGTGGGGGTATGCTGGAATCAGGCATTGGAAGAGCGCATAATATTGCCATCACTTCACTGCCAAACTTTACTCTTCCGGGAGATACCGCAGCTTCCTCCCTTTACTGGGCAGAAGATATCATTGATCCAGAAGTTACAGTGGAAAAAGGAATAATCAATGTTCCGGAATTGCCAGGAATCGGCTATGAACCAAGCAGTGAAAAAATCAATAAGTATACTATACACAGTCAAACATATCATTTAAGTTAGAAAAATGTGCTGACATGCAAGAATCCAGCACATGCAGAATGGGTGATGCCCCCGCAACTTCAGCAACAAATCATCAAGGTCAAATACATGGTGTTCAAGTTTTGTATGCAGCGGATAATATCTCACACTGCTTTGGCCATTAGACTGGTAGATCATATTGTCTGTCAGTTTAATTGAAGTATTGAACGAATAAATGTTGACGTATTCATAAAAATCGTCGCACCAAACTCTCTTATAAATAAAGAAAAAGGAAGGATTTTCACCTTCCTTTTTTTCCTTTGGGAAAAAATCGTCCAATGGGACCATTGGAGTTGGCCGATATGGTTGGGTGTGGGATAGTCGACGCTTTTAAACAGTTTTCTGAATGAATTACCTGACCGGAACCAGGAAGTTTAGTTCAATAAAGTAAAAAGGTTATTGACAAAAAAAAATATAAGCATTATTATTATCTCATATTCAAGATAATTTAATTCGAGATTTTATGGGGGTGAAGTAAATGGAGAGGAAATGCAACAATTTGTACTTTCTGATATTAATGCAAACATCCAAAGCAATTCATGATCGAATAAAGGAAGAAATGGCAAAAAACAAGCTTGGTATTACGGAATTTTCTGTTTTAGAGGTACTTTATCAAAAAGGGAAACAAACAATTCAACAAATTGGAAATTGCATACTGATTTCAAGTGGTTCGATGACCTATGTTATAGATAAGCTAGAACAAAGAGGTGTATTAAGCAGAAATGCCTGTCCAGATGACCGCCGTATGATACATGTAAGATTAACTGATGATGGAAATGAACTGATGAATGAGATCATGCCGAAATATCGTGAGTTAGTTGATGATATGTTTGATTCATTAAATTCTGATGAGGCAGAGACATTTGTGAACCTTTTGAAAAAAGTAAGGAATAAAGTTTAAAGTGTTTTTCTTGAAATGATATCTCGAATTCGAGATAAAAATAATAGGGGGATTTTACTATGATAAATATAGGTTTATTAATAATTCGTTTGGTAATTGGTTTATTGTTCATTGGGCATGGTGCTCAAAAGTTGTTTGGTTGGTTCGGTGGCTATGGATTGAAAGGAACAGGTGGATGGTTTGAATCCATTGGCATGAAACCAGGAGTAACCATGGCTCTTTTCGCAGGGTTAGCAGAACTTATTGGGGGACTTTTGTTTGCTTTAGGTCTATTAACGCCACTTGCAGGAATTATGATTGCGGGAACTATGATAATGGCTATCGTAAAAGTGCATGCTCCAAATGGATTATGGACAACAGCTAATGGATATGAATACAACTTAACGTTGCTTGCAGTTGCTATAGGTATAGCCTTGATTGGCCCGGGTCAATATGCTTTGGATTCATTTTTATTCTAAAATACCTCAAAGTAAAGATTATTTAAATTTAAAATAAAATATTCGACATGTGTTAGCCATTTTAAATGGGCAAAATAAGGTAGCTAGGTTAACTGGAACAAACGATCCATTAATATCACCATTGAAATCAGTTGAAATGCAATCTTTATTAGGTTCCTTGGGAAAATAGGGAACATCAATTGACCATTGAAGAGGTTGAAACCGCAGCTGAGTGGTATACAAATATTGTGAAAGGAGTGAAATGAGATGGAACTCTTAGGACTACATCATGTATCGATATTAACAGGAAAAGCGGAAAAAAATTATGAATTTTATACAAAAATTTTAGGAATGAGATTGGTAAAGAAAACGGTTAACCAAGATAATACAGAATCCTATCACCTATTCTATGCTGACGCGGAAGGAACCCCAGGAACTGAAGTTACGTTCTTTGACATTCCTCATCTTGGGCAAACATACAGGGGAACTTCAGATATTTCTACTGTATCACTAAGGGTTAGAAGGTCAGAATCATTGTTATTTTGGAAAGAACGTTTTAAACAATTTGGGGTTGAACATGATGATATTCAAAAAAGAGCAAATCGTGAAACATTGGCTTTCAGAGATTTCGAGGGGACTCGCTTAATATTGGTAGCCGATAACGATGAAAAAGGTGTGAGAGCGGGTATTCCTTGGAAAAAGGATGACGTTCCAATGGAACACGCCATTATTGGTTTAGGACCTGTTACCCTTACAGTCGCAATTGCAGAACCAACGATTGGTGTTTTAACAGAAGTTATGGGTTTTCGATTTATCGGTTCTTATCCTTCACTTGAAGGGGATTATCCAGATATATTGATTTATGCAACGGGTGAAGGCGGCAGCGGAACGGAGGTTCATATTGAAACAAGACCAGATTTGCCAAGAGTCCGCTTAGGTCGTGGAGGTGTTCACCATGTTGCCTTCCGTGTTCCGAATGAGGAAGAATATGATCAATGGGCAGAGCGTTTGAAAGAATACAGCTTATCGAATTCAGGGAAAGTGGAACGGTATTACTTCAAGGCATTATATTTCAGGGAACCCAATGGTATATTATTTGAATTGTCAACGGATACACCAGGATTTGCGACAGATGAACCAATGGAAACAATGGGGGAAAAACTATCACTTCCACCATTTTTGGAGCCAAATCGCAAAGAGATCGAAGAAAAATTGCGACCTTTAATCTTAAATTAAATCTTGGAGGAATATATAATGAACGGTCTAAAAGGAATCCACCATGTAACAGCTATTACAAGTAGTGCAGAAAAGAACTATGAATTTTTCACTTTTGTTTTAGGTATGCGTTTAGTTAAAAAAACGGTAAATCAAGATGATATTCAAACCTATCATTTATTCTTCGCAGATGATAAAGGCAGCGCAGGCACAGACATGACTTTCTTTGATTTCCCCGGCATTCCTAAAGGCGTACATGGTACAAATGAGATTTCAAAAACATCTTTCCGTGTACCGAGTGATGAATCATTAAACTATTGGGTAAAACGTTTTGATCGTTTAGAAGTCAAACATACTGGCATCAAAGAGCAATTTGGCAAGAAAACCCTCTCTTTCATTGATTTTGATGATCAGCAATATCAATTGATTTCAGATGAATTCAACAAAGGGGTGGAATCTGGAACACCATGGCAAAAAGGTCCAATTCCACTGGAATATGCAATTACTGGTTTAGGACCCATTTTTGTCCGTATTGCGGACTTTGATTACTTTAAAGAAATGATGGAAAAAGTCCTATTATTTAAAGAGACAGATAAAGAAGGGCCATTTCATTTATTTGAAGTAGGGGAAGGCGGGAATGGTGCCTCGGTCATTGTAGAATATAATGTCATTCTTCCTGAAGCCCGGCAAGGTTTTGGTACGGTTCACCATGCGGCATTACGTGTAGAGGATCGCTCTGTATTAGAAGAGTGGATTGAACGGATGAATAGTTTTGGGTTCCATACATCCGGTTATGTAAACCGTCACTTTTTTGAGTCATTATACGCAAGAGTTGCACCGCAAATTTTATTTGAGTTTGCTACAGATGGTCCTGGTTTCATGGGAGATGAACCTTATGAAACCCTTGGTGAAAAATTATCTTTACCTCCATTTTTAGAGCCTAAACGTACAGAAATTGAAAAATTAGTTCGTCCAATTGAAACAGTGAGAAGTACAAAGGAATTCATCAAAGAATAAAAGGAAAATATTAAACGAAACAGATATTTACGAAGAAAAGTGGAAAACTATTTAAGGTAAGAATCCATTTTGAAAATCTAGCAAATAATATTTATGCCTATGCTGAGGAATACTATCAGATAAAAAGAAGATATCTGCATTAAAAAAGAAGGTGTAATTTATGGGGTTTTTAAACAAATTATTTGGTAAATCAAAGGAGATGGAAAATATGTCAAACGTTAAATTAGCAGTGGTATTTTACAGTATGGGTGGAACGAATTATCAATTAGCAAAATGGGCTGAAGAAGGAGCAAAAGAAGCAGGTGCTGAAGTGAAAGTATTAAAAGTACAAGAATTAGCTCCTGAATCTGTTATACAAGGAAATGAAGTATGGAAAGCAACTGTCGAAGCAACAAAAGACGTTCCAGTCGCAACATCAGCTGACCTTGAATGGGCAGATGCTATTATCTTCAGTGTCCCAACACGTTTTGGGAATATGCCATCACAAATGAAACAATTCCTCGATATCCAAGGTGGGCTTTGGGCAAGCGGTAAGACAGTGAATAAAGTAGTAAGTGCGATGACTTCTGCACAAAACCCACATGGCGGTCAAGAAGCTACATTGTTATCCTTATACACTTCTATGATGCACTGGGGTGCTATCATTGCTACTCCTGGTTATTCGGATCCGGTACTATTTGGTGCAGGCGGAAATCCATATGGAACAAGTGTAACAGTCGGACAAGATGGTAAGATGATTGAGGATGTTAAAGATGCTGTAAAACATCAAGCTAAACGTACAGTTACAGTTGCGGAATGGGTCAAAAAAGGTAATCAATAAATATATTCCAAATATATAAAGAGTCAATCGGTTATCGATTGGCTCTTTAATTTGGATAAAAGATCATGTTAAATATAATAAAATTCAAAAAGTATCAAGGGTTACACTTTAAAAATATCCTTTTTTAGGGGCTCGTGTTTTTTTCCCGAAGCCATGTTTGCTAAAAGGGTGATCTTACTCGTCCCAGGAGAGCTTCAAAAAAGTAAGAATATTCATTGAAGTTTAAATGCCCTTACACCCCAATGGATATGGATTTCCCTTTAAATCGAAGGGCATAGGGAAAATACTCGCACCGTTCGTAAAAGTACGCTTAAACGAACGTTGCGATTTCTTTGTAAAAAAGTCAGTTTCAATGTTTGTTTCAGCGAGAAAACAGTTTGCGAACGGCGAAAACACAATTGCTTTTACGCAAGTTCTGACCGGAATAAAATTCTTGAAATCAAAAAGTTAATAGGATTCCCTTTATTCCTCGAATAAATGAACATTATCTACCATCCATTTGCTATTCAAAAAAATATATTGTAATTCGACTTTCTGCCATGTATGGTGTTATGAAATGCACTTTAGCTTTTCTTATATACTTTAAAAAGTTATCATAATAGAGTCTTTGTACATTGTAAATATACACATTAATGAAACAAAACTGTATATATGGAAAAAAGGGGTGAGGCGATGAGAAAGTTACATATTATCTGTGCCGTTATAACCGTCTTCCTTTTCTTCTTTGGCTGTTTCTTTCCTTTTGCGGTGCATTCGGAAGCCCAAAAAGTGATACGGGTTGCAGGGGATAATAACTTTCCACCTTTCGAATACTTGAGCGATTCGGGCGTTTATACCGGTTTTAATGTAGATATAATGAACGCCATTTCCATCGAGACTGGAATTAGGTTCGAATACTATCCAATGCCGTGGAACGAGGCAGTACAAGCTATGCGCTCTGGTAGAGTGGATGCAATTCAAGGCATGAAGTACAATCAGGAACGTGAAGAGATTTATGATTTTTCAGCTCCGTATTTCACAAGTTCACAAGGGATTTTTGTGTTGAAGGATAACATGTATATCCGAAAAATAGAAGATCTCAAAGGCCGGAAGGTAGCTGTACAAAAAGGTGATGTTGCAAGCGGTCTATTAAGTAAAGTAGATCGATTGCAATTGGTGGAAACTAATAATCAACAAGAAGCCGTTCAGTCGTTGATCGACGGAAAAGTGGATGCTTTCATTGGAAATCGGATTACGGGTCAATATTTTCTACAGAAAAATGAGCAGCAATCACTCATTAAGATTGTCGGTGAATCACTTGACACCACAAATTATGCTGTAGCTGTGATGCCAAAAAATAAAGAGTTGCTGACACTATTCAATCAGGCAATTTCCCAAATCAAGAAAGATGGGACGTATGAAAAGATAGAGAAAAAGTGGTTCGGGGAATATATCCTGCCGAATACTCAACGACTACGCAAAACGCTGTTGTATTTGGAAATTGGTCTTTTTATTACCTTCATTGTAATTTCTCTCATCTTATGGTGGAATCTCAGCCTTAAACGAGAAGTAGCTAAGCGAACCGAGCAAATTGAGCATGTGAATAAAGACTTGGAAGAGAAGATGCTGCTACTTGAGGAAAACATTCATTTTCAGCAGCAAGTATTAAACAGTGCCTACAGTTCGCTTATTACACTGAATCAGCAAGGTCTTGTATCAATGATCAATGTCAGGGCTATGGATTATTTGGAGTTGGACGGTAATGTTGTTAGAAAACCTTTTCAGGATCTGCCCATTACCAGTTTCATCCCGGAAAAGGAGATTAAGGCTGCGTTAGAGAGAAAGAGAGTTTTCTTGCAAAAGGAAACGCTGTGGTCTCCGAATGCGGGCAAAAAAAGGTATATTACTTACAGCGTGTACCCAATTCAGACTATTGGGGGAGAAAATGTAGGTGCGGTGTTGAATTTTTTCGATATTACGGAACAAAAACAGCTGGAGAGAAAAGTGGCTCAGGATGATCGCTTGCGTTCATTGGGACAACTTGTGGCGGGTATCGCACATGAGATAAGAAACCCGTTAACATCAATCCTTACCTATACACAATTACTGCCGAAAAAATTTGCAAGCGCAGATTTCCGTACATTCTTTTCCGAACAGGTCACTAGTGAAATTACCAGACTTAATACATTAATTAACGATTTGCTCGATTATTCCCGCCCTAAAAAATCAGAACCTGTCACGTTTTCGCTGAATGAGACCATGGAAGGGATTGAGCTATTGCTAAAGCCGAAAATCAAAGAAAAAAACCTGCGTATTGTTCGTGAGTTCGCTAGGGACATTCAGGCAACTGCAGATACACAGCAGATCAAACAAGTACTGGTGAACGTCATTCTCAATGCCATTCAGGCGTCCAATATAGGGGGAACCCTTATTTTCCGGGCATATTATCGGGAAATGTTCACTGTCGTTGAAATCGAGGATGAAGGCATCGGCATTTCGGAAGAAGACATTGATAAGATCTTTGAACCGTTTTACACCAGGAAACCGAACGGAGTCGGGCTTGGTCTTTCTATTTCATATCAGCTTGTCAAAGAAAACGATGGTACTATTGAGACAAGAAGTGAAGCAGGAAAGGGTACAGTAGTGACCATTTGTTTACGGCATTAATACAGAAAGGGTGAAGACGATGTACGATATCATGATTATTGATGATGAACCAACCATTTGTCAGTCACTAACGTTTGCATTGGAAGACCAGTATCATGTTTATTCGTTTACAGACCCACGTGAAGCGCTTCCACTTCTCGAAAGAGCGGAAATCGCCATCATTTTGCTGGATTTGAAAATCGGGGAATACAATGGGATGGAAGTGTTAGAAGAAATCAAGCGCCTCTCCCCCTCGACAGTCGTCATCATGATGACGGCCTATGGTACCATTCCATCTTCCGTGGAAGCAATGCGTAAGGGGGCGTTTTCATATGCAACAAAGCCTCTTCATATTGATGAATTGGAAGTGCTGATGCAAAAAGCAGAAGAAGTGTATACGCTTCAGTCCAAAGTGAAATGGCTGAGTGAAGAATTGGATAAGGTGGCAGGAGTGAACGGCCTTATCGGTGAAAGTTTGTCAATGCGCAAAATATTCTCCCTAATCGAGAAAGTGAAGGATATCGATTCTAACATTCTCATAGAAGGGGAAAGTGGAACCGGCAAAGAAGTCGTCGCCAGAACGATCCATAATCAAAGCAAGCGCAGAAACAAAAAGTTTCAGGCTATTAATTGTGCCGCCATTCCGACTCATCTGTTGGAATCAGAATTATTTGGATACGAAAAGGGAGCATTTACAGGGGCGACACAGCGGAAATATGGACTTTTTGTGTTGGCGGAAGGAGGAACAATCTTTCTTGACGAAATCGGTGAGATGGATTTGGCGCTGCAAGGGAAAATTTTGCGCGTTCTACAAGAGAGAAAGGTAATGCCCGTTGGAGGGATGGAAGAAGTCAGCATCGATGTCCGTATCATTGCTGCAACAAACAGAGACTTGGTCAAAGAAGTAAAAGAAAATCGATTTCGTGAAGATTTATATTACAGATTAAATGTGATTCCGATTCACCTTCCTGCTTTACGTGAACGAAAAGAAGACATTCCATTGTTGTTGGAATTTTTCATTGCCAAAATCGGTGATAGAATGGGAAAGCCTGTAGAAGGAATTTCCCATGAAGCGCTGCAGCTTTTACAGCAATATGACTTCCCAGGAAATATTCGGGAACTCCAGAACGTGATTGAAAGGGCCATTGCGCTTACGAATGAATCTTATATACAGAAAGCTGATTTACCTTCCGATATCCAGAAAAGCTCGCGCGCATTTTTCGGCAACACTTTAATCCCTGTCTATGTCGGCGAACCGCTTGAAGAAATCGAAAAAAGAGTGATTCTTCATAACCTTGCCGCTTTTAACGGTCATCAAAGAAGGACGGCGCAAACAATTGGCATCGGGGAGAGGACATTGCGAGATAAGTTGAAGAAATATCGGGAAGAAAAGTAGGCGGAAATTGCCGAGCGGCAATTTTCGCCTACTTTTTATTTTGAATATATCTTTATTATCCACTGTTTTTAAGGCGATGAACCTGGCATGAAACTTGCTTAATTAATATTGCAGTACAACCATTAAGCAGAATGGAGGGAATGCAGATATTACACCATAATGGTTTACGGTGCTGGACTGGGAGTTACAGTGCAGTGGAAGCGGGATGTGCAAAATGCATCAAGTTGTATAAGTCAAAATCCTATCAACGTTTAACGAAAACTAAAAGGAAAAGCCATTGCACAAGATCTTTTATTATTGTACAACCCGAATGATTGGCGATTGCACATATGAAGTATTTTTATTAATGGGGAGGAAAAATAAATGTATGCATTACCGAATATGGATTTATGGAAAGGCAGAACAGATAGTCTAGTAGATAAAGATGAATATAGAATTCATCAAATAGTTAAAGATAATCAAATAACTTCAATAAATCATGCATGTGGAATAATAGGGTTCTCTTGTGATGAGGGCGTACGCAGGAATAAAGGAAGACTTGGAAGCAAAGAAGCTCCCGATGAAATACGTAAATCCTTATCTTCTTTATCTTGGCATGGTCAAGCAGAGGATAGTCTAGTTGATTTCGGAAATATCATTTGTGAAGGTCAACAGTTAGAAGCAGCACAAGCTGAATTAGGAAGTCACGTAGAGAAAATAGTAACTAAAAATATGTTTCCTGTTATATTGGGGGGCGGACATGAAACCTTTTATGGTCATTATCTAGGGATCAGGTCAAGTGTAGGACCCCAGGCTAAGATAGGCATCCTTAACATTGATGCTCATTTTGACTTACGCTCATATGAAGAAATAACTTCTTCTGGAACGATGTTTAAACAAATATTAGATCATGATCATCAAGTTAGTTATTTGCCAATTGGTATTCAACGTTATGGAAATACAAAAAAATTATTTGACACTGCAACTTCACTTGGTTGTTCCTGGATATTGGAAGAGGAATTGGCAGATGGAATTTCCGAGGAAAATGAAAATGAAATTCTGAATTTTATGAATCAACATGATCATATTATTTTAACGCTTTGTATGGATGTTATTAATGCTTCTGAAGCACCAGGTGTTAGTGCACCTTCCTCATTTGGTCTTTCTGGAAAAATGGTTAGGCAGTTAATTCGTAAAATTACTTCACATCCGAAAACCATTTCATTTGATATCTGTGAAGTAAATCCGTCATTGGATCATGATAATCGCACTGTAAAACTTGCTGCAAACCTAATAAATGAAGTATTTTTGTGTGTGGAGAGGAGATAGGCAACATGAGCATCGAGATCAATCAAACGATCACTATTTTTTTAGCGGTACTGCTTTTAGCACTAGGCGGGATTATCGTTAAGAATGTCAAAATATTTAAACACTTTTGTATCCCTGCACCTGTTGTAGGGGGATTACTGTTTGCAATAGTCGCGACAAGTCTTAAAACCTTTCTAAACGTAACCATTTCATTAGATACGACACTCCAGGGATTATTTATGTTAACGTTTTTTACGACTGTTGGATTGGGTGCCAGTTTTCAATTAGTAAAAGTCGGCGGTAAATTATTATTAATATATTGGTTGTTATGCGGTTTTCTGGCATTAGCTCAAAATTTAATTGGCATTTCTTTAGCACCGGTTTTTGGGATCGATCCATTGATTGGTATGATGGCAGGAGCAATATCCATGGAAGGTGGCATAGGTGCAGCTACGGCATTTGGAGGTACCATTGAATCGCTGGGAATTCAATCTGCCCAAGCAATTGGAATAGCGGCAGCTACTTTAGGATTAGTATTTGGTGGCTTAGTTGGTGGTCCGACTGTAAAATATCTAATTAATAAACACAAATTGACACCAAGTAAAAAGGATATTGAAATTCAGGAAAAGAAAGAAATGGAAGACAAAATAGAATTGAATGCAGCTTCATTTATGAAACAAGTATTAATACTGACATTTTGTATGGCTTTAGGTTCATACTTAGGAGAGTTATTTTCGGCGAAGACAGGTTATGTTTTACCGAACTATGTTGGAGCAATGATAGTGGCTGTAATAGTTCGGAATATTTTGGATAAAATAAATGGAAAAATCATCGAAATGCCTAGTATAAATTTTATTGGAGATATTACTTTAGGTATTTTCTTATCAATGGCATTAATGAGTATAAAACTGTGGGAAGTTGCTGACCTCGCTTTACCTATTATTTTGATTGTGGTGATACAAGTAATCTTCATTATACTTTTAAGTATATTCATCATGTTTCGCTTTCTTGGCAAAAACTACGATGCGGCAGTTATGGTTGGAGGGTTTATCGGACATGGTATAGGGGCTACACCAAATGCTATGGCCAATATGTCGACGATCACTGCTAAATATGGACCTTCAAGTAAAGCGTATTTAATCGTTCCGATAGTGGGTGCATTTCTTATTGACGTTTTTGCCATGCCAATTATCATTGTAAGTATTAATCTATTAAAATGATAATGCTGGAATGAATTTCAACATTAATAGTTTTTATGCAAAGCCTGATATGGTCAAAGTATAGTTAGATATAGTGCTGATACCGAATGTTTTTAGTTGTATCAAAAACATTCGGTATTGTCTTTTTTTCTAAATTCCCCATGCAGTAGTTCACATTGGTTTCTGTCTAATTATTAATGTAACGGAACCCCATCGATTTCAAGTAGGTATGAACGACCTTGTGTGTATAGCACGATCAAGTAAGAATGAAATTATGCTACGATGAGAGTCCAGTACACCTAAGCCAGTTATGCCTCTTTGTTTAAACAATTTTTTTTGATCTTCACTCTGGTCGAAATTGTTTTCAACTTAAAGTAAAGTAATAATAAAAGGGGAGAAAATAGTTGTCCTATTCACTAAAGATAATAAGAAAAAGTGAACAAATAACCAGTCTTTGGTCAGGTGGTAAAACAACTCAACTTGCCATTTACCCTGAAGATGGAGATTATTCGAAGCGTGATTTCAAATGGCGGATTAGCACCGCAGATGTCGAGGTGGACGAATCCTTATTTACTCACCTTCCAGGCATTCGGAGAATCATTATGATCCTTGATGGTGAAATGCTGCTGGAACATAAGGGAAAGCACCGTGTGCATTTACAGCCATTTGAACAGGATCGGTTTGATGGAGGCTGGACAACCCGAAGTATTGGAAGGGTTACGGACTTTAATTTGATGTTAGCAGAAGGATGCGAAGGAGACCTTAGCACCATTCATTTGACTGATGGAACCCATTCTGAAGTGTTGGATAATGGGGAATCTTCGAAAAGAACCGACGCCTATTATTGTTTCAAAGGAAAAAGTAGAATGAGTATCGATGAAAAAGAGTCTATTGTTTTAGGGCAAGGTGACTTGGTAATCTTGAACATGGATCATTTCTGCAATAACATAAAGTTATCAAATTACGAAGATCACGTATCTTCAACAATTATTAAGGTAAGTATTTTTTATTGATGGAAGTTTGGGTTGCCAAAGCATGCATCCTTCTCATATATAAATTGATTGCGACCCAATGATGAGGTTTGACGTCAGCGCGTTCACTGCTAATGGTTGACATCACGTACCTTTTTTAGATTAATAGTTCCATATACTTCCAAGATATGAGTTTACTTTATTCAGATTATATACAGTAAAAAGTAAACAGGATATTAAATATTAATTAATCAGAGCTGTCCTTAGACGGCTTTTTGTTTTTGGCTCTTTTCGTAAAGATTGTTGTTGTTTTTAAAGCGAAACGATATAAGGTTGATTGGAGCGCAAGTGCGAGCATCTGGAGGGGAAATCAACCACACCGCTTAACTTGGTATAACAACAAAGTATGCGAAAACAGCCTTATATTTAAAATAAATGGTACAGATTAGTTGGTATTGATAAAAAGTCTATAAAGATAATTTTATAATTAAAATTATTTTGATATATCCACATTTTGTAATACTCGGTATGTGAAACCAGAATTAAAACACTTACATATCCTATTATCTGTGTATAATTACCTGAAAATATTGAATTATCTTTAAATTAAAACGATTTAGTGTTATTATTTTAGAATATTCAAACTATTAAATCGGAAGGTGAGGGAACTCATATGTCACAGATGTTGGCTTTAGTTATTGTTATTCTGATTTTATTTGTAGGAGACATTGTGGCGGTTCGGACAAAAGCCTGGGTACCTTCCGTTTTCGTTTCCGCAATCCTATTTCTATGTGGTTATTGGACATTCTTCCCGCAAGACATCGTTTCAATAGCAGGTGTTCCACCGGTAGTGGCAACCATGATGATGTACCTATTGATCACGAATATGGGAACATTGCTTTCAATAAGAGAATTGGTAAATCAATGGAAAACGATTGTCATCTCCTTATCTGGCATTCTTGGTATTGTTGCACTTATATTCGGAATTGGCATATTCATATTTGATCTGCAAACTGTCCTTGTGGCGATTCCACCTTTAGTGGGCGGTATGGTATCTTCATTAATCATGTCAGAAGGAGCGGCAGACGCAGGACTAACGAGTTTGTCCGTTTTTGCCATTGTTATTTATGTAATGCAAGGCTTTGCTGGATATCCTTTAACTTCAATTGTGTTGAAGAAAGAAGGGAAGAAGCTATTGGGGCAATATCGCAATGGGCAATTAACGGTAAAAAAAAGTGATACTGCAGCCGCTTCAGAAGGTATGACGGAACTTAAGCTGTTTAAAAAACTTCCTGAAAAATATAATACTGAATATTTTAAATTTTTCAGACTTGCGGTTGTTGCTTTTCTCGCTTACCTTGTTTCGACTGGATTAGAGCCGATTATATCAATAAATGCTTTTGTTCTTTGCTTACTATTCGGGGTTGTCGGAAAAAGTATAGGTTTCTTGGAAAAGCAGACACTGCAAAAAGCAAATGGATTTGGATTTGCCATCATGGCCCTTATGCTTTTCGTCTTTGACGGATTAAAAAATGCAACACCAAGTATGATGGTGGAGATCCTTTACCCACTTATTGTTTGCATTTTCCTAGCTGTTATTGGCATGTATATATTCTCATTCATTGCAGGGAAATTGTTAAATGTCAGCAAAGAAATGGCCTTTGCTGTATCTTTAACAGCATTATACGGATTTCCAGCCGATTACATTATCACCAATGAAGTCGTCAATTCATTAACAAAAGATGAAAATGAAAAAGAAGTATTGCTAAGCCATATGCTGCCGCCGATGCTTGTTGGTGGATTTATATCGGTTACAATCGTGTCGGTTATTTTGGCAGGAATATTTGTACAATTCTTGTAAAAAAGGAGGAATTCCAAGTGAGTCTTATCGAACGTATAAAAAAGCAAATAAATGATTTGAGCGAATTTACATCAACACCCGGAAAAGGGACAACCCGGCTTACGTATAGCAAGGAAGACTTACTTACACGCAATTATATTAAAAATAAAATGATGGAAACCGGTCTAACAGTAAAGGAAGATGGACTTGGAAATATTTTTGGAAAGCTTGAAGGTACTTTAAAAGATGCACCAAGCGTTTTGATCGGTTCACATTTTGATTCCGTACCAAATGGTGGTGCGTATGACGGGCCAGCCGGTGTAATTGCCGCTCTTGAAGTGGCTGCCCTATTTGCAGAAAATCAATTAACACCTAAATATCCATTTGAAATCGTTGCCTTGATTGAAGAAGAGGGTGCTCGTTTTGGCGGAGGACTAATGGGGTCGAGAGGAATAGTGGGAACACTTAGTGAGGAAAGTTTTAAAAATTTAAGGGATAAAGAAGGTATCACGACAATTGAAGCGATGTCAAAAATTGGTCTGGACTCATCACTTCCAAAAAGGAGAAATCCTAAAAGCATTAAAGAATTTCTCGAATTGCATATAGAACAAGGGCCAATCCTTGAAGAGAAGAATATCCCCATTGGTATTGTAGAAGCGATTGTTGGTTTAACTCAATTTGAAGTGACCATTGAAGGAAAGGCAGGACATGCAGGCACAACCCCGATGGATCGCCGTACGGATGCCTTGGTTGCAGCCGCTCAGATTATTTCTCAATTACCGAGCCTTGCAATTGAGGAAGGTGAAGGAACGGTTATCACGACAGGACGACTACATGTTTTACCAAATGGAGCTAACGTCATCCCAAATAAGGTTGAATTTTCGATAGATATCCGATCTAGCAAGGAAGAACATATTAACAATGTTATCAAGCGGATGAAAGAATTAATCGAATCCTATCATGAACAGGGAATCCATACAACTGCGGAACAGGTGTTATATATGCCGCCAAAGGTATTGAGTGATGAAATAAAAGCTTTATTAAAAGATAAAAGTTCTGATTTGGAAATTCCATACTGTTCCATTAATAGTGGAGCAGGTCATGATGCGATGGTTTTTTCCGATGTAACTGATGTTGGCATGCTCTTTGTTCCAAGTAAATCAGGACTAAGTCATTGTCCAGAAGAATGGTCTGATGCACGTCATATAGCAAATGGAGTGCAAATATTTTACGAAGTGGCTAAATGTTTAACGGAGGTAGAATGAGGATGATTAATCAAACGATAAAAGAAGCGATTCAAAATTATAGTGATGAATTAATAGAAATACGTAGAAAACTTCATAGCGAACCTGAGTTATCATGGGAAGAGGAAAATACAACGGCCTTTATTTGTGAATACCTTGAAAAATTAGGAATACCTTATCGCAAAGCAGAACCAACAGGTGTCATTGGAGAAATTAAAGGCGGTAAGGCAGGAAAGACGGTAGCATTAAGAGCGGATATGGACGCCCTTTCTGTTGAAGAATTAAATAAAGACTTGCCGTATGCTTCAAAAGAAGAAGGAAAAATGCATGCATGTGGTCATGATGCACATACATCCATGTTATTAATTGCAGCGAAGGCACTAAACGAAATAAAAGAAGAATTACCTGGGAATGTGCGATTAATCTTTCAACCAGCTGAAGAAGTAGCAACAGGTGCAAAGGAAATGGTTAAACAAGGAGCTGTCAAAGGTGTTGATAATGTTTTTGGCATACATATTTGGTCGCAAATGCCAACAAACAAGGTTGCTTGTTCTCAAGGACCTTCATTCGCTTCAGCAGATATCTTTACAGTAACGTTTAAAGGAAGAGGGGGACATGGTGCAATGCCACAGGATTGTATCGATGCAACTATTGTGGCCTCTTCATTTGTCATGAATGTACAATCTGTCGTATCAAGAAAGGTCGACCCACAAAATCCCGCAGTTTTGACAATTGGAAAAATGGTCGTGGGCACACGATTTAATGTCATTGCAGAAAATGCCGTTATTGAAGGGACTGTCCGTTGTTTTGATCCTAAAACACGTGACCATATTGAAAAACAGCTCCAGATTTATGCTGAAAATGTTGCCAATATTTACGGTGCGACCGCACAGGTTGAGTACTACCGTGGAACGCAAGCTGTCATTAATGATGAATACAGTGCAAAATTAGTGCAAAAAGTTGCTTCAAATGCGTTTGGCGAAGACGCAGTATATAATGAAAAGCCAACAATGGGTGGAGAAGATTTTAGTTTCTATTTAGATGAAGTACCTGGAAGCTTCGCTTTAGTTGGATCTGGAAACCCTGAAAAGGATACGGAATGGGCCCATCATCACGGGAAATTCAACATCGACGAAGATGCGCTTGCTACTGGTGCAGAACTTTACGCTCAATATGCCTGGGCATTTTTGCACGAATGACGGACTGGATAAAAGAGGGAATACGGAAATTGTTAAAAGGTTATTTGAACGCCAGAAGGCAGCCGATTGGCGGCCTTCTGGCGTTAAGGGTTAAATTACACTAAAAGGTCTTTGCACACAGTCAAAAAGGGAATGGATTTACCATTCCCTTTTTATGAAGTTGTTCTTATTTAACTTTTGTAAAGGTGAGAAGCTGTGTACTCCATATTGCCTGATATATGCAAATAAACCTTTTGGTATTTACGTTCTGTATTCATTTCACTTTGCATTAAGTTGAAAGTTGCATGAAACATACCGTAATGAGAATGAACCATGGTAATTCATTTTCTAAAAATCTTATGTGCATTCAACTTTTATTTAAATGATTTAAACATACTCTTTTCTCTTAATGAGCAGGAATCCCCATCACTGCAGTCGAACACCAATTAGTATGAAGAGAAGTTGAATAGGAGGGTGATTATGCAGAATCATGAGCTGGAACAAGTCATAAAAAATGCGGACAGGGCAATAAACAATGAGGATTTCGATCATTTAATGGAGTTTTATTCAGAGGATGCAACTTTAGTTGTAAAACCTGGAACATTTGCAAAAGGGAAAGCGGAAATTCGTCGGGCATTCATTGCTATCGCTGAATACTTTAATCACAGCTTAATCGTCAATCAAGATAAGATGGCAATAATCGAAACGGGTGATACGGCATTGGTTGTGGCAAAAGCCCAGCTAAGTGCCAATCAAAAGGAAGATTCCGAATTCTCTATGGAAAGAACCGCGACATATGTATTTAAAAAGGATTCCACCGGTACATGGCGCTGTATAATCGACAACTCTTATGGTGCTGAAATAATTGAAGAATTGAAGTAATTGGTGAAAGCTGCCGTTATGGTGGCTTTTTATTTTTTTTTTTACTAGAATACATCAGTATATAACTGAGAGGTATTTTGAAAGAGAAAAAGAAAAGATTTTAGCTATGAAAAAATCGCTTATGATAGAAATGATGATGTAGATGAGACGTATATTAAAATTAAAGATAATGGATCACTTGTGCGGAGCAGATGATTCAAAAGGAAATATATAGTAAAACAAGAGAGCATAAGACTGCAAAGCGATTCTTTAAGAAAGCTTTGGGGTCTTTTCATGTTTCAACGCCTCGCGTTATAACAGTCGATAAGAATCCTGCTTATCTTATAGCGAATGATGAGTTGAAGAAAGAAAAAAAGATGCCCGTAGGCATCCAAGTTAGGCGAGTGAATGATCTTTATAACGGAATAGAACAAGATCATCGGTTTATTAGTGAGTTCGTTCAATGCTTGGATTAAAGTCCTTTCACACAGCAAAGTCATATAGAAGCGATGCATATGATTAAAGAAAAAACTGTTAACTCTATATTCTAACTAACATTTCTTACACAAAAACTTAAAAAAATGGGGTATTGTTATAAATAATAACTTTTAACTCTATGTTTAAAAAAATCAATTGAGAATTGACGGAATTCTATAGCGGCTTTTGATAGATAATGATTTTTATGCCAAGCAATACCTATCGTTCTTTTACAAACTGGATCATTAATCTTAATTCGCACAGTATTAGGTGTTGAATCTTGAAGTATTGAGAGAGTAGGGATAAAGGAAATTCCATAACCTAATTCAACTAATTGTTGAATAGTCCAAGATTCTTCCAATTCAATAGCTGTATTAGGTGTAAATCCGGCCTCCTTACAAAATTTATCTGTAATTTCCCTGAATCCATAACCTTGAGGTAATCCAATAAAAGTTTCATCTGAAACTTCATTAAGATTTATCATTTTACGCTCAGCTAATCGGTGGGTATGGGGAACAGATAAAAATATTTCTTCTTCCATTAAGGGAACCCACTCAATATCTTCTCCTATTATTGGACTAGTAGAGATACATATGTCAATTTGAGCATTTTCTAATAGACACTTCATTTCAGAAGAAGAAGCTTGTTTATGTTTGATTGTGACATGCGGATGATCTTTCAGAAAATCGCCAATAAATTTGGCCATGATATGAGGAAGAGTCATCGCTATTGATATAATTCCTTTTTCAGGACTATTCATATCTTGTACTTGAAGTTTGCCTTCATTTATTTCAATGAATATGCGATTCACCCGTTCTAGGAAGGCTTTACCAAACTCATTTAAATATATCTGTTTTCCTTGTCTATGAAATAAAGGTGCACCTAGGTCAGCTTCTAAACGTGCTATTGTCTTACTTAAGGCTGGTTGGGAGATATTAAGCTCAGTTGCTGCCTTTGTCATATGTTCATACTTAGCTGCCACTTGAAAATATTTTAAATGTAAAAGCTCCATTTTGAACTCCTTTTATAAACCGAATAATATAAATATAGACCTATTATACATTACTTTAAAATAAATTGAGCGTTTTGCAAAATTAGTGACTACACCTTTGTTTTTTAAATTATTTTTTTATTACATATTCTTCTGTATAGAGCGATTTGAAAACATCCATGAAATGAGAGCCATCTTCTTTAATCACATCCATAGAATTCGGTCTGCTGAAATGTCCATATTTAGAAGCATCAACATTCCAGTAACAAAGCGACACGATCCATTCCATTCGGTTGTAGCAGATTTAATTGTTTTTACAAAATGATTTTGTATGTAAATTCCTGCACCGATATGATGTAACAATGCTTTAGGGCCATGGATATGTTCCCAATAGGCAAAAAAATCCTCTGGACGTTGCTCGTCAAAGCATTTTAATAAACCCCCAACTTTTAATCCAATGGGATTTTTCTTCAATTGTCCATTTTGGATAACAAGGGCGCAAGATTACTTGTTTGCATTCATATGCGCCGATGACGTTCACGTCTCTATAAAGAGATAAAACGTCAATTCCATCTGTCCAGACCTCATCAATAACTAAAATGCCGGAATCATCGGCCCCAGCCTGCATCCATCATTTCTAGCGTTGGTTCCGTGATGCCATTTGTTACATATTCCTGCACATAATTATTAGCAGCCAATTTTTTTGAATGTGAATCAAGATAAGCTGACTTGAAATCTTCACTGCTTTGTCCTGTGTTAGCACCAATTAAAATCATCGTTTTTACCAAATCAATCATCCCCATTTAAAATACTGTTTTTAACTGACTTTATCAAAAAAGCTCTAGCAGATATACTAGAGCTTTTTTGGAAATGATCCTATGAGAAGTCGTTTAACAAGTTAAAATTTTTATTCATATTGTAATGGATGACTTTTTACATTATATAAATCAACTATCAAAACATTTTATACTACTGGATCGTAAATCCACCGTCAATTGGAATCGCCGTTCCGTTCATAAATTTTGCCTGGTCTGATGCAAGGAAGACAGCCAGTTCTGCTACTTCTTCTTGGTGACCAAATCTTCGTGCAGGAATGTTATCAACTGGAATATTATCTAGAATATCTTTCGTCAAAGGTGTTACGATTGTACCAGGGCAGATTGCATTGACTTTAATTCCTTGAGAAGCATAAACAGAAGCTAAATGTTTTGTATAACCGATTAATCCATGCTTTGACGCTGTATAGGCTGCTCCGCCTTTACCTGCAACCAGACCAGCTACAGAGGAAATATTGATAATGGTCCCATTTCCTCGACTAATCATGCCCGGAAGGGCTGAATTTGATAGAAGAAAAATGCTTTTAAGATTAATGTTAAAAATAAAATCCCAATCTTCTTCACTTGTCTCTAAACTTGTTTTATATTTGTCGAAGACTCCTGCATTATTTACTAAAATATCAATTTGGCCCAATTCACTTAATATAACCTGTACCATATCATTAATCTTAGCTGAATTGGTCATATTGACCTGTAAAGCTAATGCCGATCCACCGTTTACGATGATTTCATTGACCACTTTTTGTGCGCCTTCATAGTTAATATCAGCAATTACAACCTTTGCACCCTTTTCTGCAAAGGCTAGAGCCTCGGCTTTCCCCATCCCGGAAGCTCCGCCTGTTATTACTGCAACTTTATCTTTTAATAACATATAAAATCATCCTCTTCATAGTCTAATCGAAAAAACTTGTGATTCTATTATCTTAATTCCAAAATCGATTAATTCTCATTAACAGCCAAAACGGTGTTTTTATTGGCTTCTATAGCTTTTCTTCTTAGCGTAATGAGACCTAAAAGTATGGCGAAAACTTGGATAGCTAATACGCCGAGGAATACAGCATAATAGGATCCGGTTATATCATAAACAAATCCAAAAATAGTTGTTCCAACGGCAATCGCTAAAGTAGCCGATGACATGACAATGGTATAGATGGCTGCATAATCTCTGTTTCCAAAAACAGCTTTGATCATGAATGGCGGTAACAGAGTACTACAGGAATAACCAATACCAAAAGCAAGTCCTCCAATATATAGAGAAATAACCCCTATACTTCCACTAAATAAAATAAGCAGGATTCCTGTCATACCTGAACCGATTCCAACGAAATTCGTAATATTTATTCCTGCTTTATCGTTTAACCAGCCTAAAAGGAATTTCCCGGATGTTTGCCCAATCATGACACACGTAACGACACTTGCAGCTAATGTAGTAGAGAATCCTTCAGACAAAAGATGATTCGGAATATGAAAACTTACCGTTACCACTAGACCTAAAAGTCCTGTAAAAATAAATACAGCGTAAAAGGAAACTGATCTAATTGCCTGTTTTAGAGGAGTACCTGTTTCATCAACAACCTTTTTGGTAGATTCTTCAGCAATTTCCGATCCATAAGCAGTCATGTTTTTTTCTTTTGGATCCTTTCGGATGACAAAGATCGTAAAAGGAAGTGTTAAGACAGCAACGAGCACGCCAAGTACCATATATGAGCTTCTCCATCCAATCGTTTCAATTAGATATCCGGAAATGGGAGCAAATATAGCCCCACCTATACCCATAAATGTCATGGATAGCCCAAGAACAGTTCCCATTTTAACCTTAAACCAGTTGTTAATAATCAATGGTACTGCTGCATAAATTAAGAAGGAGTTGCTGATACCAAGTAACACTCCAGAAACGTAAAATTGGTAAACAGATGTATATGTGCCCATTAATCCAAATGCAAGGGCATCTGTTAGTGCAGCGACAGATAATATTAGGCGAATATTAAATTTCGAAAAGATTTTTCCTGCAAAAGGAAGGGTAATGGTTATCACTAAATACATAAGTGTTGTATAAAAAACAATATCAGCTGTACCGACTCCCAATTCAGTACTCACAGATTTATAAAATAATCCGGCACAACTAACAATAATTCCGACGCTGCCTGCATAAATAGCACAGCAGGCAATTGCTATCCACCATGCATAGTGTAGTTTTTCACCCTTTTTTGACACTATAGCCCAACCCCTTTTTAAAAATATGTTTTTCATTAATAGAAACTTGCAAATCTCCTCCTTTAATCAGTAAATTCCTGCATGTGTCCATTCCTTGGACAAACGCTTTATATTGTGACATCCCAACAGGGGATGGAACAATTGTTCTTACTACCAAAAAAATAAGTCCAGCATAAAGTAAATAGAGAACTTTATGCTGGACTTATTCACTAAAAGAGATAAATTTTTGTTTACCCCTGTAAATAACAGCGCTTACATTTTTATTAAGATATCAGAATCTTATGATAAATAAAAGCGGATGTCAATAACATACAGAAGATTAATAGATTAGAAAAAAGAAATGATTATAAGAAGAAACACGCGTTATAATTTATTAGTTTGTTGATAAATTTTGATTTTGGAATCATAAGAGTGTATCTTTATTTTAAATAAGCCAATCATTCAACAAACAATTAAGCATGTATTTTCTATTTGTATAAAATAAATCATTTTTAATATTTTCCGAATATTTGTACTTGACAATAAATTACTTAATTTATAAAATAAGGACTAATAATTAAATAAAAGCTGTTATTTATTTGGATTGTGTTTTCAAAAAAGCCAATCTTTATTCGTAAATAAGCCCAGCAAAAAAAAGCGATATGCTATTTTTTGCTGGGTTTTTTATTTTGTGAAAGATAAAAGGTGGTTAATTTCAATTGAGTATTAGTCAATGAAAATGAATCATAATCTAGCAAAATTATGAAAAGGTAAAGGATGGGAATACAAATGAAATATGAAGTAATGGAGATTCATCAGGAGTTAAGAAAAACAGTTCGTAAATTTGTACAAAAAGAAATTGTTCCTAATATTGAAGAATGGGAAAAGAATGGATTTCCAAATGAGATTTTTAGAAAAATGGGGCAAATGGGGTTATTTGGAGTACGCTATCCAGAAGAATATGGCGGCAGTAACTTGGATTACTTTGCAGCCATGACTGTAACAGAGGAAATAGCTTCATCAGGCTGTGCAGGCTTAGGGATGGCATTTAATGTGCAGGCTTTAATGGCAACAAACCCGATTTTAAAATTCGGTACAGAAGAACAGAAACAAAACTATCTTGTGCCTTCAATAGCTGGAGAAAAAATTGCTGCTCTTGGTATTACCGAGCCTTCTGCCGGATCAGATGTGGCAGGACTACGTACTACGGCTAAAAAAACAGATGGCGGATGGATTATCAATGGATCCAAGGTTTTTATTACAAATGGGATAAGGGCTGATTATCAAATTTTAATAGCGAAGACGGGAGAAAAAAATGGCAGGCAATTATTTAGTATCTTTTTAGTGGATAGTAATTTAGAAGGTTATACGGTAGGCCGTAAGTTAGAAAAGATAGGCATGCACGCATCAGATACTGCAGAAATCTTCCTGGAAAATGTCTTCGTTCCGGATGATGCCTTGTTGGGTAAAGAAGGAGAAGGATTTAAGCAGCTCATGTGGCAATTGAACGGAGAGCGTTTGATTCAAGCTACTGCCTGTGTTGCGGGTGCCCAAAGATGTTTGGATTTGGCTGTACAATATGCCAGAGAACGTGAACAATTTGGCCTGTCCCTGTCAAAAAACCAGGTTATCAGACATTACTTGGCTGAAATGCAAACCGAAGTTGAATCGGCTCGTGCTCTTTTATATAATACGGCAGCTCAATATAATCAAGGAGAAGTGCTGGTAAAAGAAATATCAATGACAAAACTGTTTGCTTCTAAAGTTTATTATGAAGTGGCGGATAGAGCTCTGCAAATTCACGGTGGTTATGGATATATGGATGAATATCCAATCTCCAGAGAATGGCGTGATGCCCGTTTAATGAGAATCGGCGGGGGTACTGACGAAGTTCAAAAAGAAATTATTGCTAAAGAGATGGATTTATAAATCGTTCATCTTAATGATAAATTATTGAAATCGTTATTAATGAAAGCGTTTCACTATAGAAAGTGAACGATCATATGCTGAATATCTATTGGGAAATAAAACTCATACTTTTAATTCTTAATTAGTGGATATAGCTCAGCGGTAGATCCGATGTATATGTTTTTATGGATCTAGTCTCTGGGTTTTTTAGTATGAATAATTCAGGCAGAAGTAAGTTGAATGTATTTATGTATGAAAGAGATTCTTCCATTTACCTAGCTCGATATCCCGAAGTTATAATGCATTAATTAAAAGATAGTTTAATATTAGGGGTTGTTAAACATGGGAATGTATGGTGAGGAGTATGTTGTCGGTACCAAATTTTTAACACCGTCACGAACGATTACTGAGGGTGATGTAATGTTGTTTGCTGGGATGACTGGGGATAATAATCCCCTGCATACAGATGAAGAATTCGGAAAAAAAAATCAATTTGGTAGTAGGATTGCTCATGGTATGTTGGTTTCATCTGTAGCAGTAGGACTGTTTTGCAGAACTCAAAAGATGGATGGGACTGCAGTGGCAGCACTTGACACTAAATGGAAATATTTAGCTCCTGTATTGGTTGGAGATACAATACACTGTGTAATGGAAGTGGGCAACGTTAAACGATCCACATCTAAGCCTGACCGTTGCGTTGTTACTATGGTTTACAGAGTTCTAAATTCAGATGGGAAGCTTTGTCAAGAGGGAGAAATGTCAACTATGCTCTGGTGGTCAAACCCTCTGGAATAACAGTCCTGATTTTTAATCTAAATCTAGTCTCTGGGTTTTTAGTATTGATATAACTGAGAAGGGAGGGGAAGATAAATGGTTAAATTATTTTCTCCATTTTCGGTAAAAGAAGTAGTGTTAAAAAATAGAATCGTCATGTCACCCATGTGTATGTATTCTTCATTTAAAAGAGATGGGCAAGTAAGCAAATTTCATCATATGCATTATGTTAGTAGGGCAATTGGTCAAGTTGGATTGATTATGCTTGAATCAACAGCCGTTCATCCGCAGGGAAGAATATCCATGAAAGACTTGGGGATTTGGGATGGACATCATATTGAAGGGTTAAGTGAACTTGTCCAAGAGATTCATAGATACGGTAGTAAGGCAGGAATTCAGCTTTCACATGCTGGAAGGAAGGCAGATATTGAAGGAGAAACTTACGCTCCATCCCCTGTACCATATCGAAATGATCAAAAGATACCATTAGAGTTATCCATATCCCAAGTAGAGGAAACGATTGGTCAATTTAAGGAAGCAGCCAGAAGAGCAAAAACGGCAGGATTTGATGTGATCGAGCTTCATGGAGCACATGGCTATTTAATTAATGAATTTTTATCTCCATTATCGAACTATAGAAATGACAAGTATGGGGGGACAATAGAAAATCGATACCGTTTTCTAAAGGAGATGATTGATGAAATAAATGAGGTTTGGGATGGACCGTTGTTAGTACGTTTATCCGTAAATGAATACCATCCTGAGGGAAATAGCCTTGATGACATTGTCTATTTTTCCAGAAGGTTAAAAGAGCAGGGGGTAGCTCTGATCGATTGTAGTTCTGGAGCGATTGTACCTGCACGAATTGATGTTTTTCCTGGATATCAGGTTCCTCTTGCCGAAAAAATCAGGCAAGAAGCTGGGATTGCAACAGGTGCTGTGGGTTTAATAACCAGCCCTCTTCATGCAGAAGAAATATTAAAAAATAATCGGGCAGATCTAATTTTTATCGCCAGAGAATTATTACGTAACCCTTATTGGCCACTCAAAGCTGCTATAGAATTAGGGATTGAATTGACGGGACCAGGACAGTATTCGAAAGCATGGGAAGAGGCATTTCCAGTATTAGAAAAATGGCACCCTAATTAACTGTAGTATGAACACAACCTAGGAGTGGATAAGGTGAAAGTAAAACAGATCACCTTTGGGGAGAACTGAATTCTGAAATCAATAATAGACGAAAGCAATATCATAGTAGGTACAGACTCTGCTATCTACTATGTTAAATATAAACAATAAGTGAACTATATTAGGAGGTTACTGTGATGGAAGAAATCAATAGTACTTTAACGAAAGAAAAGGGCATTGATAAAACAGTATATGAAAAGATTCATGAAATAAAAACATCATCAAATCGTCCGTATTACGTCAAAATGAAGGATATTGGCAAGATGTTTGTTCGGGATAAGATTAAGTACTTGGTAGATGAAGATAGTTTTGAAGTTGAAGATGGCCTTTTCGCCCGCTGTAGGGATGAAGACTTTCTTCCAGGTGATGCTGTTGTTACGTTAGTGGCAAAAATAAATGGCAAACAAGTGGCGATCATCGCGAATGATTTGACGATTAAAGCTGGGACATGGGGAAAGAAAACGATTGAAAAAATCATTCGGATGCAAGAGCTTGCTGAAAAAAGAAAGATCCCGCTCATTTATATGATTGATTCAGCTGGTTCAAGGCTTAATGAACAATTTGAAACCTTTACAGACCGCAGCCATGCAGGAAAGATTTTTTATAATACGGCAAGAATGTCAGGTTTAATACCGCAAATCGCTTTGGTATTTGGACCATCTCCTGCTGGAAGTGCTTATTTACCTGCACTTTGTGATTTTGTCGTGATGGTTAATAAAAATGCCAGCGTTTACTTAGGTTCTCCAAGAATGGCGGAGATGGCTACAGGGGAAAAGGTTTCAATGGAAGAAATGGGCGGAGCCCGTATGCATAATACAGTAAGCGGATTAGGTGATATGTTAGTAGAAAATGAGAATGAAGCACTTGAGGCTGCTAAAAAATACTTAAGCTATCTTCCACAAAATTGGTTGGAAACCCCAGCCATTATCGAAGTAAAACTTCCGATTGAAGGTAAAAAAATCGAAGAATTAGTACCAGAAAATCAACGTATTCCGATGGATATGTATCCAGTCATTGAGAGAATTATTGATATGGATTCCTTTTTCGAATTCAAAAAGCTGTATGCCAAAGAAATGATAACAGGTTTTTGTAGAATTGGAGGCAGATCAATTGGAATCGTAGCGAATCAATCAAAGGTTAAAGGTGGTGTTATTTTTCCAGAATCTGCCGAAAAAGCAGCGCATTTTATCTCGCTTTGCGATGCTTATAATATTCCATTACTGTTCCTTGTCGATTTACCTGGCTTTATGGTGGGAAGTAAGGTTGAAAAGGAAGCCATTATTAGAAGAGGTGCAAGAATGCTTTCAACCGTTGCAAACGCGACTGTTCCAAGAATTGCATTAATTGTTCGAAAGGCTTATGGTGCTGGCTATGTTGTCATGTCAGGTGCGTCCATGCAGCCGGATGCGTGTATCGCTTTACCGCAAGCACAGCCTGCTATTATGGGTCCTGAGGCTGCTGTCAATGCCATGTATTTTAATAAGATTCAATCAATTGAGGATCCTGCTGAACGTCAAAAATTCATTCAAGAACAGCGTGACAAATACAATGATGACATTAATGTATGGAGTCCTGCATCAGAGCTTTATATTGATGATGTTGTACCGGGCGACCGCTTACGTAAGGATCTGATTCAAAGGTTTGGTTTATACAGCCAAAACAGGGACATTTTAGAGGGTATTGCACATAAGAAAACAGTTGTTAGAAGAGGATAATAACCGTCTATAGGAGGAAGGTAAAAATGGATGTATTAAATGAACGGAGACAATCATTCGTTCAAAAAAGTGTTGATTGGACTCCAAAGCCTATTCATCAGTTCTTCTTTGCGATGGCAGATCGATATCAAAGCAGTGATTATATTGTAACAGAAAGAAAAACATGGAGTTATCGAGAAACTCATGATGAAGTGCTGAAATTAGCCTTAAGTTTATATGAACTTGGAATAAAGAAAAACGATCATGTAGCTCTTATTTTTCCTAATTTCCCAGAATTCATTATTTCAAAGCTGGCTTGTTCCGCGATTGGTGCAGTTACAGTTCCGTTAAATTATAAACTAAAGCAAGAGGAACTAAAATATTTGATTAATCAATCAAAATCATCTTATCTAATTGTCATTGATGAATGGAATTCTTATAATTTCATTGATGCCATTGAAGAATTAAGTCCAGAAATATTTAGAGGAAAACCTTCTGATGTCTTTCCAAATTTGAAAAAAATTATTGTGTTTTCACCTAATGGAACAAAATATGAAGGGACCTTGGACTTAGATGAATTAATGTCATCGAGTGACAAACAGGAAGCACTACCACTTATTACTGCAATTCAACATGAAAGAAACATTGATGTAAATGATATTACTGACATCATGTACACGTCAGGGACGACATCGTTGCCGAAAGGTGTATTAGTCACTCATGATATGCTATGGCGAAGTACTTATGGCAGCTGCTTGAATAGAGGTTTTCAAGAAGGAAGAAGGACTTTTATACCGATTCCATTTTATCACACTTTTGGACTTGTAGAGGGGGTATTAGCTTCGATGTTTATAGGAGGGGCAGTTATTCCTCAGTTGGAATTTAATGGAGATGAGGCTGTATTCCTCATTGAAAAATTCAAAGTGAATGATGTAGACTGTGTCCCAACTATTGCTTTGAAATTAGTAGAAGCGCAGCGGAAAAATCCTCGCGATCTTTCAAGACTGAAGGCCATGTACTGTGCAGGTTCAGAAGTTTCAGTAACATTGTGGAATGAACTGAAGGATGAATTGCAGATAGATGAGCTGATCACAGGTTATGGAATGACGGAATTAGCAGCGGGAGTACTCCAGACAGACCCGAATGATGAATTATCTTATTTAACCGATTATGTTGGTAAAACCATTCCGGGTGGTCATATTGGCTTAAATGAATTAAATGGTAACAATATTGAATTTAAAATTAGGGATCCAGAAACAGGTGAATGCTTTAGCGCAAATAGAGGAGGAGAGCTCATCTGTAGAGGACCATTGGTAACAAAGGGCTACTATGATAAACCGAAAGAAACGGCAGAAGCGTTTACAGAAGATGGTTGGTTTAGAACCGGTGATTTAGCATTCATTCATGAAAATGGCTATATTTCTTTAACGGGGCGTTTAAAGGAGATTTATAGAATGGGTGCTGAAAATGTGGCGCCGAAAGAAATTGAAGATGTCATTACGAGTCATTCAAGTGTAAACCAGGCCTACGTCATTGGAGTACCAGATCCTGTAATGGGTGAAGTTGGAATGGCTTGGATTGTTCTTGAACCAGGTGCATCTTTACCAAAAGAAGAGATTTTAGATTATTTAGCGTCTAGATTGGCACGCTTTAAATTACCAAAATATATTAAGTTTGTTGAGCATGGCGAGTTACCGTTGAATCAAACAGGTAAGGTACAAAAATTTAGATTAAAAGAATGTTATGAGAGTGAAAAAGTAAAAGTAGAATCTTTAATTTAAAACAACAAATGAGGTGAATGGAAATGGAAGTATTAACAAATATGGCAGGTAACGTATGGAAAATCACGGTGAAGCAAGGTGAACAAGTAAGTGAAGGTCAGGACGTAGTGATTTTGGAATCGATGAAGATGGAAATCCCAGTTAGTTCAGAGGTTAGCGGTATTGTCGATGAAATTATCGTTAACGAAGGAGATTTTGTAAATGACGGTGATGTGGTCATCAAATTGAAATAACTAAATTAGGAGGAGAAAAAATTGTTTAATAAAATCTTAATAGCAAATAGAGGCGAAATTGCAGCCCGTATCATTAGAACGTGTAAAAAAATGGGGATTAATACAGTCGCGATATACTCTCAAGCTGATCAAAATTCTCCTCATGTAGAAATGGCAGATGAAAGTTATTTAATCGGACCTCCAAGGGTTAATGAGAGTTACTTAAATATGGAGAAAATTTTAGAGGTTGCAGTAAAAGCAAACGTTGAGGCTATTCATCCTGGATATGGTTTGCTATCTGAAAATTATGAATTCTCTAAGCGTTGCACTGAAAATAAGATTGTATTTATTGGGCCATCACCTACAACCATATCACAAATGGGGAGCAAAATTGAGGCTAGAAAATTAATGAGCCATGCGGGAATTCCAATTGTTCCCGGTACGGATGCACCTTTAGTAGATGTGGAAGAGGCGATTCGTGAAGCAAATCATATCGGATATCCGATCATGTTAAAAGCTTCCGCTGGAGGCGGAGGCATTGGAATGCAAAGGGTTGATGATGAAGAAGCGCTGAGAAAGGCTTTTCAAGGGAATCAAAAACGGGCAAAAGACTTTTTTGGAGATGGCGCCATGTTTCTAGAAAAACTAATTTTAAATCCGCGCCATATCGAAATTCAATTATTGGCTGATAAAGAGGGAAATACCATTTATTTAGGGGAAAGAGAATGCTCTATTCAGAGGAGACATCAAAAAGTAGTCGAAGAAGCTCCTTCACCATTTATTGATGAAACGACAAGAAAAGAGATGGGCGGAGCAGCTGTCCGCGCAGCCAAAGCAATCGGGTATGAAAATGCCGGGACAGTAGAATTCATCATGGATGAAAATAAGGACTTTTACTTCCTAGAAGTCAATACTCGATTGCAGGTTGAACATCCAGTTACGGAAGAGGTTACTGGTTTAGACTTAGTAGAACAGCAGATTAGGATCGCAAATGGTGAAATGCTGTCAATCAGTCAAGAAGACGTTCACTTAAACGGGCATGCGATTGAGGTAAGGATTTATGCAGAAGATCCAAATACGTTTTTTCCTTCCCCAGGAACAATTACAAGTCTAAGTATACCGAAAGGGGAAAATATTCGACACGAGTTAGCTGTAAGACAAGGATCTGATGTAACTCCATTTTATGATCCGATGATTGCAAAACTAATTGTAAAGGGACTCACTCGCAATGAAGCGATAAAAAATATTAGTGAAGTATTGGATCAATATATAGTAGAAGGAATTAAAACAAATATTCCAACATTAAAGAGAATAGTAAGTCATCCGGAATACATTTCTGGCAACACAACAACAAATTTCATTGACAGCTACTTAAAAACCACTAAGGTGAATTAAATAGCAGCAACGGGGACCAGGGAGTGGCTTAATTGTCGATACTCATTTTTAAGTAGAAAGAAGGTGTTTATGTGAGGGAGAATCATATTCTAGCTTCGATAAAGGATCATGTGGCGACCATTATTTTAAATAGACCGGACAAACATAACGCTTTAACTGGCGAAATGATGGAGGACTTTGTTTCGATTCTTAATGAAATGAATAATAGCTCCGATGTTCGTGTCTTGTTATTAACTGGGGCAGGAGAAAAATCCTTTTGTTCTGGAGCCGACCTTGGTGGAATGAGTGAAAATAATGAACAACACATTTTAAACTATAAGGCTCATGTCACGAAGTATAAAAGTTGTTTGTTGGCCATTCATCAATTGAAAAAGCCTATTATTGCCGCAGTAAATGGCTATGCCTTGGCAGGAGGATTAGGACTCGCTGCTGTATGTGACATCACCTTTGCCAATGAAAGGGCTTTGTTTGGAGCACCGGAGATTAATGTAGGTCTCTGGGGGATGATGATAAGTGCACCATTATTTCAAACGATTGGTTCCAAAAAAACCTATGAATTATTTTATACAGGAAAAAAAGTCAATGCTTTAGAAGCAAAAGAGATGGGGCTTGTAAACGCAGTTTATCCGGATAGTGAATTAATGGGAGAAGTAACGCAATTTGCCCGTCAGCTGGCCAAACGAAATCCAACTGCCTTAACGTTAGGCAGAGAGGCTATGCAAATGATTCAAGGAATGGATTATGAAAAATCATTGAATTACCTACGTGATCAAGTACTTATTTTAGGTGAAACCGAAGATTCAAAGGAAGGTATGACTGCTTTTCTAGAAAAAAGAGAGGCAATATGGAATGGACGGTAAGTGACGAGTGTTTATAGGAATTGGGTTATTCGAAATAGCCATTATTGATAACGACCATATACTGAAATAATGGAGTTATTACCCTTAGTGTTCAAGATTTAGAAATTAAAAATTTTTGCCGTATTGATAACCTATGGTAGCGAAAAGTTAAAACATGGATAACTATTGGGTTATAAAAAAGTGAAAATAATACTGTTTAAATAACCTACCTTGGTAGCTTCTAAGAAGATCTACGTTATATGTGAGATTTATGATAATGAAGGAGGGATATTTCTTAATGAAGATAATTTCTTATCTTAATAAAAATCAAATTAGTGTCGGTATAGTTCAAGATAATACAGTGATTGATGTTAGTGATGAATTTCCCGATGTCTTATCAATCATAAAAGCAGGACGAAATGGGATCAATGAAATTAATAGGATCATAAGTGCTGGCGTTGAACGAAGAACCTTAAAAAGTGAGCATATATTACCACCAATACCTAAATTAGAACGTAACGTTATGTGTGTGGGATGGAATTACTTAGAACATTTTAACGAACGTTTCCGGCAAGATATTAATCTACCGACTAAACCAACAGTCTTTACAAAAGCCACAGGGACTATAGCTGGTCCGTATGAGGAGATTCCTTTGCCGGAAAACTTTACAAAAAAGTTAGACTATGAAGCAGAGCTGGCTGTTGTCATTGGACGTAAAGGGAAAAATATTTCTGCAGAAGAAGCAGCCGATTATATTTTCGGATATATGTGTGCGAATGATATATCTGCAAGGGATGTGCAGCAATCTCATGGTGGTCAATGGTTTATGGGTAAAAGTATGGATAAATCGTGTCCTGTGGGCCCTTGGCTGGTCACAAGGGATGAAATAGAAGATGTTCAGAACTTGGAGATTACCTGCAAAGTAAACGGAAATACGGTTCAGTCCAGTCATACAAATTTAATGATGTTTTCTGTCAACCGTATTATTTCGGAGCTTTCAAAGGGGATGACGCTTCTTCCGGGGGATATTATCCTTACCGGAACACCCAGCGGTATCGGCTCCAAACGGAATCCCCCGTTATTTTTAGGGTCAGGGGATGTTGTCGAAGTATCTATATCTGGGCTTGGCAGTATTAAAAATGGGATTGTAACTGTTGATGAAACAAAAAAGCTGGAAGCTTGACTGTCTTATGAATCTATTAAATTTCTAAAATGGGGTGCAATTATGGTTATGAAAAGTACAAGCAAAAGCAACGGTAAAGTCATTGCGGTTAAAGTGGCTGATCTTTCGAAGGAGACAGCCCAATCCAAAAACCTGCCAAGAGCCACGGGGGTTGATTCACCGGATCTTTGGATGGGTCGAGTAATAGGAGAAGCAGGCAAGGTATCGGGGGCCCATCATCATGGGGAAGCAGAGACAGCGGGATATATTCTGAGCGGCCGCACAAGAATCTACTTTGGTGAGAATTATAAGGAGTATGTTGATTTAGGACCGGGTGACTTTTTGTATGTTCCACCGTTTGTTCCGCATATTGAGGAAACACTGAGCGAGACGGAACCGGTGGTTTTCATTACCGCTAGAACCAAGGCGAATATTGTTGTCAATCTGGACGAAAAGGACACGTCTGTCTTTTCCAAAACGGATGAAAAAATCGTAGTAGTAAGAGCGAATGAATTGAATGAGGCTACGAATCAAACAGAAAATTTGCCAAGGATGACGGGAGTGAATGCGCCGAACATATGGATGGGCCGCGTTGTCGGTGCGCCGGGAAAAGATTCGGGTGCACACCATCATGGGGAAGCCCAGACCGGAGGGTATATACTCAGTGGACATACACGAATTTATTTTGGCGAGAACTATGAAGAATTCGTCGAACTAGGGCCTGGAGACTTTGTTAATGTACCTCCAAATCTGCCGCATATTGAAAGAAACATGAGTGATACAGAGCCAATTGTATTTATTACTTCGCGGAACCCAAGAAACATTGTTGTCAACTTAGATAGCTAATAATTTATCAGGAAGATAACGGTAAACTATATCACATTAATATTGATTAAAACAATATTATGGGTTTTGGAGAGGGGACGCTGCAGGCGTCTCTCATTGTACAAAATTTCCGTTGAAAGTATGGCAAAGGTCAATAACTAGATTATTTTGGAGGGATAAGATTGGCATTTCCGAAGAAGGTAACGATACGCGAAGTAGGGCCTAGGGAAGGCATGCAAATTGAAAAGACATCAGTGTCTACTGAAGATAAGGTTAAAATAGTTGATTTGCTTTCTGAATGCAATTTTCCTGTCATTGAAGTTACTTCATTTGTGAGTCCGAAATGGGTGCCGCAGATGGCAGATGCGGAATTGATTGCTGAAGGCTTTAAAAGGAATCCAGGTACAGAGTACCAATGCATATACCTGAATTCGAAGGGGATTGAGAGAGCCAAAGCCACTGGGAAATTTGATTTGGAAGGTGTTCTTAGTATAATTGCAAGTGAAACATTTTCCAGAAAGAACACAAATCGGTCCATCGAAGAGACTTTCGATGAAATGGATGAACGCATTGCCGTGCTACGTGAGTTTAATGTTCCGATCAGCACAATTGCAGTTATGACAGCTTTTGGTTGTAACTATGAAGGGGATGTCGATCCGCAACATGTGGTTAGATTGATTTCTAGAACAATAGAAAAAGCAAACGCACAGGGTATTGATCCAGATCGTATCCTCCTTGGTGATACTGTTGGATGGGCAAATCCGGTTTCCACCGAGTACCTCGTGGGTCAAGTGCAAAATAGATGGCCAGAAAAAACCATTGTCTTACATTTGCATGATACCCGAGGGATGGGATTGGCCAACGCCTATGTTGGATTAAAGATGGGAGTCAGTCATTTTGATGCCTCAGTAGGAGGGTTAGGAGGATGCCCATTCGGTGGATCCAAGGGTGCTGCAGGAAACATTGCAACGGAAGAGCTTGTTCACATGTGCCACGAACTGGGTATCACCACCGGAATTGACTTGGAAAAGCTTATAGAGGTAACCCAGGAAGCGGAAAGGATTCTCGGACGCGAACTCCCAAGCAAGGTGGCCAAAGGGAGAAGCCTAGATTCCTATCGGCAGATACCTTCACGTTAATTCTTTCAACAGAAATTGACTTTATCATTTCCGCTTTGGTGATGTGATTTTGTTTTTACGAACAAATCACATCTCAGTATATCTGTTAGTAATGTTGGGGTGAAAAAATGCAAATTGGAGTACGTGGTCCTATCCATAAGTTTAATAGGAAGCGTTGCTCCAATTTTTTTATGCTACTTAACGGTCAGCTTTTAATATTTTAATCTTATCCTGAAATGAATACTCCTTTTTAAAAAGTAGGAGAGGGTACGCCACTTACTTAAATTGGATAGTTATTGGATAAACTTTTTTAGCATGGAGAGGCCCATATCATATCTTAGCTTCTCCGCTTTAAAACAATTGCCTCTTCTTGCAATCATTCAAGCTGCTGTTCCATAAGAACTTATCCCGTAACGAGCCATAAATTTCATCAGCCCAATTTGACTTGTGAATGCGGGATTTATTCTCCTTATTATTACCCTTGACTTTTTGGCTCTTGCATTGAATGGTTTTTGAAAGGAAGAATACGTTAAACCTGAAAGCATGCGGGCATAATTTAAACCCCTTTCTCTCAATTCTTTTTCCCTTCCTGAAAAGTTTAACTTTTCTATCACGATATCTTTTGAACAAAACCTGCGTAGTCGATCACTTGTTATATTGCATTCTTAAAGAAGCCATGACCTGTTCTTTTTTTTGCTATACATGGGAACATTGATCCTCCAGCTATGGATTGGATTTTCAAAACGATTCACTTCACAAATCATTTAAGATCGATTCCAATGAGTTGTCTCTGCTTTAGTTTGTTTCTCTATTCAAATTCAGGAAAAATCAGAATATTTTTAAAAAACCGTTGTACTAATAACCTAAAAAGGTATAAAATAACATTATGGATAACAAGGAGGTTATATAAAGTGACTGAAAATACTAATGTTTTAGTAACTGGATTTGCCCAGCTTCCAAAAGAAACAACTTTGTATGAGAGATATAAAACAATAACTGTCGTGTTAGTTATAAATGTTGAAACAGAAATTATTGAAGATGCAGAGTTTACATTTAGTGCAGACTTAACAAACTATTATTTAACCACTCTTTTAAGAGGATATGATTTAAAGAATGGAATAAATCCTTTAATTGATATCCTTCGAAGTCGTGTATTAATACCTTCACAAGGCGCTGTCATTCAATCTATCAGATCGGCTTGGGATCGATACAAAGAGTCGAAGGCAGCAATTTACGCTTATAAATAAGAAATGCTGGTTATCTATGGGGAAAGTCCTAACATTCTTTCTTAACTAATAGATGGAGGCCCAGCAACATGAGCGAAGGCTTATTGTTGCTGGGCCTCTATCTATTAGGATTTAAAATATACTTTTCCAAGGGGTCATTTAAATTCAATTGACAATCCTTTATTAACGATAAAACTAACCAACTTTTAACTATCAAGTTCACAAGAGAATTTGAAGATTACAAAGTTTCCCTCAGGATTAGAACTTTTCGGAAAATAAAATAAGAAGCTTGGTAAAGGAGGAAGATACATGAATATTTATGTTTTGTTGAAACGTACTTTTGATACAGAAGAAAAGATTTCGATTAAGGAAGGAAAAATCATTGAGGACAGCACAGAATATATTATTAATCCTTATGACGAGTATGCAATTGAAGAAGCCCTAAAATTAAGTGATGAACATGGCGGGGAAATCACCGTTGTCACCTTGGGTGAGGAGGAAGCGGAAAAAGAACTTAGAACAGCTCTTGCTATGGGTGCAGATAAAGCTGTGTTAATTGATGATGAAGATGTTGAAGAAGGAGATGAATTCTCTACTGCTGCTATTTTAAGCGCTTTTTTTAGAGATAAAGCAGTAGACATTATTTTAGCAGGAAACGTAACAGTAGATGGTGGTTCTGGACAAGTTGGTCCTAGGCTTGCTGAAGAATTGGGAATTTCTGCTGTAATAACGATTACGGACCTTATGATTGAGGGGAACAAAGTTGTGATTGAACGTGATATGGAAGGAGATGTTGAAATCCATGAAACAAAGCTTCCGATGCTTGTAACTTGCCAACAAGGGTTAAATGAACCTCGTTACCCTTCGCTGCCTGGTATTATGAAGGCTAAGAAAAAGCCGCTAGAAAGAATTGGATTAGATGATTTAGATTTGGATGAAGACGAAGTCCAATCAAAAACAAAAGTTGTAGAACGTTTCTTACCGCCAGTAAAAGGAGCAGGGAAGATTATAGAAGGAGATATGGAACAACAAGTAAAAGAGCTTGCATCGTTATTACAATCAGAAGCGAAAGTCATTTAATGGACTTTGGTATAGGAATTGTCAATAGGACAAATTAGGGGGAGTGAGCTATATGTCAAAAAAAGTTTTAGTGTTAGGGGAGTTACGTAAGGGAGAGTTGCGTCAAGTTTCGTTTGAAGCTATTGCTGCAGCAAAAACATTTGCAGACGGCGGCGAGGTAGTTGGTTTATTACTAGGTAGTGAGGTTACTAGTCTTGCCAATACCATGATTCAATATGGGGCTGATCGTATTTTAATTGCTGAACATCCTGATTTACGGGACTATACAACAGATGGGTACACTCAAGCGATTATGCAGGTATTGGAATCAGAAAAACCTGAAGGCTTCATTCTCGGACATACTTCCATCGGAAAAGATATTTCACCACGAATCGCTGCAAAGTTGAAAGCAGGCCTAATTTCTGATGCTGTTAATATTGAAATGAAAGGGGATGAGGTCGTCTTTACTCGTCCGATTTATTCAGGTAAAGCTTTTGAGAAAAAAGTAATCAAGGAGGGAATGATTTTTGCTACGATCCGTCCGAATAATATTGATTCTCTCGACAAAGATGAATCGCGTGCAGGAGAGGTATCAACAGTAAACGTTGAAATAAAAGATTTACGTACTATTGTAAAAGAAGTTATTCGTAAAACAGCAGGCGGGGTAGATCTATCCGAAGCAAAAATCATTGTTTCTGGAGGTCGGGGAGTGAAGAGCAAAGAAGGATTTAATATATTAATGGCATTGGCAAATGTGTTAGGCGGTGCAGTAGGAGCTTCTCGTGGTGCCTGCGATGCTGGATACAGTGACTATTCCTTACAAATTGGTCAAACCGGAAAAGTGGTAACGCCTGATCTTTATATTGCCTGCGGAATATCCGGAGCCATTCAACATGTAGCAGGTATGTCCAACTCCAAAATAATAGTAGCGATTAATAAAGATCCAGAAGCTCAGATTTTCCATGTAGCTGATTACGGAATTATAGGTGATCTGTTCGAGATAGTGCCAATGCTAACGGAGGAATTTGAAAAAATTACAATTGGTACCGGTGTTTAATGTTATATGGGAGTAGTTAACTCCTCCCATATTCGTCATTGAGAGGATGGAAAAGGATGTTATCATTGCTGAATTTACTTGCTTTCCTAGCAGTGGCTGGATATGCAGTCTATTTGTTTGTCAATCTAGTATATACTCGGTATTTGTTCATAAAGCTTGGCAAAAAAGCTGAGTTTGAACCAAAACTGAAAGAACGCTTCAACCTGATTTTAATCAACGGCTTCGGTCAGTCAAAATTATTCAAAGACAAGAAAAGCGGCTTTATGCATTTAATATTATTTTATACCTTCTTTATCATTCAAATTGGGCTTTTAGAACTCATCATAAAAGGATTTATTAAAGACTATGAATTTCCTTTTGGTGAAGGGCATAAATATTTCAGTCTGCTGCAGGAGTGGGCTACGTTCCTTATGCTGTTGGCTGTCGTATATGGATTCTACCGCCGTTATGGGGAAAAGTTAAAGCGGTTGCAATGGAAGCGTGATGGCAAAACGGCTTTTGTCTATATGGCCTTATGTACTTTAACCTCTTCAATCCTGCTTACATTGGGCTTCGAAGCAATTATGCTAAGTCATGAACCAAATCTTGAATATGCTCCATTCTCAGGTGCCATTGCATTGTTGTTCTCTGGCATCGGAACAACGGCAGGAACATTGTTGTTCTATGTATTTTGGTGGGTTCATATGTTGACTGTATTCTCATTTTTGGTATTTGTACCACAGTCAAAGCAATTTCATGAGTTATTTGCCATGGTCAATATCTTCTTTAAGAAAAGCGGTCCTGTGGGGAAATTAAGAAAGATTGATTTTGAGGATGAGACAGCTGAAGAATTCGGTGTCGGAAAAATCGAAGATTTTACTCAAGCTCAGTTGATTGATCTGTATGCTTGTGCAGAATGTGGACGATGCACAAATATGTGCCCAGCTTCGGGAACCGGAAAAACGTTATCTCCGATGGATCTCATTGTTAAGATGCGAGATCATTTGACAGAGAAAGGAGCAGCGGTGAGCTCAAGACAGCCTTGGGCGCCCTCGATTGCTTTTAAAAACAAAAGTGGGAATCAATTAGCACTTGCGGGAAGTAGTTCTCAAGAAGTAGCAGCAACCAACGAAAATGTGCGTTTAATAGGAGATGTCGTGACAGAAGACGAGATTTGGGCCTGTACAACCTGCCGTAACTGTGAGGATCAATGTCCAGTAATGAATGAGCATGTCGATAAAATTATTGATTTACGCCGTTACCTTGTACTAACAGAAGGTAAATTGAATCCAGATGCACAGCGTGCAATGACGAATATTGAACGTCAAGGAAATCCCTGGGGGATGAATCGTAAAGAACGAGCAAATTGGCGTGATGTAGAAGATGTGATGATTCCAACAGCCAAAGACTTGAAAAAATCAGGCGTAGAATTTGATTTTCTATTCTTTGTTGGTTCGATGGGCTCTTATGATACCCGCAGTCAGAAAATTACCCGCTCTCTTACACGCTTGATGCATCATGCGGGATTGAAGATGGCAATCCTCGGGAACGAAGAGAAGAACTCCGGCGATACTCCAAGACGTCTTGGAAATGAATTTTTATTCCAAGAATTAGCGAATGCCAATATTGATACCTTTAAAAAGTATGATGTGAAAAAAATTGTGACGATAGATCCTCACGCTTATAACACCTTAAAAAACGAATATCCTGAATTTGGTTTAGAAGGAAAGGTCTACCACCATACAGAATTGCTGGCGAACTTAATAAAAGAAGGAAAATTAAAGCCAGCCAATACTGTAAATGAAGTAATTACGTACCATGATTCATGTTATTTAGGACGCTACAATGAGGTATACGATGCCCCACGTGCCATTTTAAAAGCCATTCCTGGTGTAAAGGCTGTAGAACCAGAGCGGAAACGAGCAAATTCGATGTGCTGTGGAGCCGGCGGCGGCTTGATGTGGATGGAGGAGGATAAAGGAACCCGTATCAACATAGCGAGAACGGAACAACTACTCGAAACAAATCCCACCATCATCAGTACAGGCTGTCCTTATTGTTTAACAATGATTAGTGATGGAACAAAAGTAAAAGAACTAGAAGAAAAAGTACCCACGTTGGATATTGTTGAAATACTTGAAAAGTCAATATTCTAAAAAAGCTTTACCTTGTAACGATTCTTGGCGAGTAGATTATCCAAATGATAAAGAGTGAATCCTATAAGTTATATTATTCCTACCAAGTAATAAAACAACCTACAAGATCTCAAGGAATCTTGTAGGTTGTTTTATTGGTTAATAATTTAATTTTTTCTTCCAGTTTAAAGAGATTAAACTAGAAGAAATCGTGATAATAAAGAGTACAATTACAATAATAAATACGGTAAAGTAAGAACCCGTTGAATCGTAAATGTAACTGAATAATGTTGTACCGAATGCTACACCTAAGGTAGATGCTGACATAATTGTCGTATAAATTGATGCGTAATCACGTCCGCCAAATACTTCGCGGATTACTACTGGTGGAAGTAAGGTAGATCCAGAGAATCCTATCCCAAATAATAAAGCACCAGCATAAAGCATACCAATTCCGAATGAATCAGAAATAAGTAATGCGACTACACCAAGCATACCTCCGCCGATACCAGCAAATAGAGCTGCTTTAATACCAAATTTATCATTAATTGCACCAAGTAAGAATTTACCACCTGTTTGACCAATCGTTACACAAGTTACACCTGTAGCAGCCATCGTAGCTGTGAACCCTACTGATTGTACAAAGTTTGGTACGTGGAAACTAACTGTTGAAGCCAGACCGAAAAGCCCTGTGAATAACATAACCAAATAGAATGCTGAAGTTTTCATCGCAGCACTTTTCAAAATACCTGTTTCAGGTGTTTTTGGCACATTAGAAGCATTAGTATCTACTTCATCCGCACCATAAGCGGTCATATTTAGTTGTTCCGGCTTTGAACGAATAACAAAAATAGAGAATGGTAAGATTAGAATTGCAACGATTACACCTAATACCATATATGTTGACCGCCAACCAATCGACTCAATCAAACCGCCTGTAATTAGAGCGAAAATCGCGCCACCAACCCCCATGAACGCCATAGCGATACCTAAAGAAGTACCAACTTTTACTTTAAACCAGTTGTTCATGATTAAGGGAATTGAACCGTAAATTAAGAAAGTACTACCAATCCCTAATGCAATCCCAGAAATATAAAATGGGAAAACAGAATGATAAGTACCCATTAATCCAAATGCTAGCGCGTTAATAATACCAGCAATCGTTAAAATATAACGAATATCAAACTTATTTAATACTTTCCCTGCAAAAGGTAGTAAAATCGTGATTGTAAAGTACATTAATGATGTATATAAGCTAATTTCAGAAACCCCAACATTAAAGTCTTCTGCTACTGCACGGTATAGTAAACCAGCACAGCTAACGATAATTCCGACGCTTGCTGCATAAATCGCAGCACTAGCCACCATGATCCACCAAGCATAGTGAATTTTACCTTGCTTTTTCATATTTCCACCTCGTAATAAAAAGGAGAAGCAAGTACTATTGCTCCTCCATTTTGTAATTTTTGGTAGTTAAGCTGCTCAAATTATGAAATTTTATTGGATTGTGAATCCACCATCGATTGGTACAGCTGCACCACTTATGAATTTCGCTTCATCCGATGCTAAAAATACAGCTAAATCAGCCACTTGTTCTACTTGTCCGAATGTACGAGTTGGTATTAAATCTTTAGGAATACCAGCTAAAACATCTTTAACTAAAGGTGTTTCGATTGTTCCTGGACAAATTGCGTTAATTTTAATACCATAGCGTGCATATTCGGAAGATAAGTGCTTGGTATATCCAATTACTCCATGTTTAGTAGCTGTATAAGCAGCTCCGCCTTTACCTGCAACTAGACCTGCAACAGAAGCAATGTTAACGATTGAACCAGTACCACGTTCGATCATGCTTGGTAATACAGCATTTGAAAATTCAAATACACTTGTTAAGTTAATATTTAAGAAGAAATTCCATTGGTCTAATGTCGTATCTAATGATTTTTCATATTTATCAAATACACCTGCATTATTTACTAATACATCAACTGGACCGAATGTTTTTTCTGTTACTTTGACGCAATTTATAATATCTTCGGTATTCATAACATTTACTGCTACAGCGATGGCTTCTCCGCCAAATGCTTTAATTCCTTCAGCAACGGCTTGTGCACCTTCTAAATTTAAGTCTGCTACGACTACTTTTGCGCCTTCTTTCGCAAAACGAATAGCTTCCCCTTGCCCCATACCAGATGCTGCCCCTGTAATGACCGCTACTTTGTCTTTCAATCTCATTTTGGAACCCCCCATATTTTGTTCGCAATTTGTTCACATTTCAGTGACGATTACATTTTATACTTATTTTGATATAATGAAAAATACCAATTAATTATTTTGTTATAACTTCGGGTTATAAAGAAGAGAGGTTAATTATGGACCTAATTAAATTAAGATACTTTTATACAACAGCAAAATTGGAAAATGTTTCACTTGCCGCTAAAGAGCTATTGATTTCGCAACCAGCGTTAAGTAAGGCGATTGCAAACCTTGAGGCTGAACTAGAAATGGATCTATTTTTCCGTAGTGGTAAGCGCATTTCATTAAATGAAAATGGCACTTTTTTATTTAAACGAGCAGAGCGTATTTTCTCGGAAGTACATCATTTAGAGCGTGGATTGGAGGAGAGACGAGGTGAAGGGAGTGGTGATTTATCGATTGTAACAACACTTCCATATACATTTACAAATATCATAGATTCATTTTTTAATGAATACCCATATGTGAAATGTCGGCAAGTTCCGTTATCGAAAGAAAACTTGCAACAGTTTACTGAAAATGGAAAGTATGATGTGTGTATTACCACAGAGAAAATGGTACATCCGAATGTCGAGTGGGTGCCATTATTTGAAGAAGAAATATTTTTAACTGTACCAAAATCATTCAAAGAAATGAAAACAGGAACAATTGACTTGATGGAGTTAGATAACCTGCCATTTATAGGCTTAACAAATCAGTACAGTTTTCGTCAATTTACAGATCAATTTTGTAAATCAGTAGGATATACACCGATTTATCAAGTAGAAGTAGAAGAAGCAACAACGATTTTACAACTTGTAAAGAATGGACGAGGGGCAGCGTTTACACCCGAAACATCTGTTAATCTTTATGATGATAAAATAAAGCACTTAAAAATTGAAAATGAGAAGTTTACACGTACTATTGGCTTATTAAAGCATCGTTATTTATACCCTACAAAAATTTCAAAGGCTTTCGTTGCGCATTGTCATATATATTTTCAGAGTATTAAAAAGGATAAATAAAACTATTTTTTGGAAGTGTAGGAAAATTATTATTTTATCAATATTCGAGGGCTTAACACGTAAAAGATTTAATAAATGATCTACCGCAATCAGCGCTTTTCTGTGATGGGACAGATTTTAGAAAAACACATAATAATATTCGAACACACAAAACATCTTATGTGAATAAATGACCAATTTGTAAGAATCAATTTATGATGCGTAAAGGAAAAATCCTCCTTTAAATTAAGAGAAGTAGTAAGAATTTTTTTAAAAGAAAAAACCTGATTTACCTACAGAAACATCTGAAATAAGTATTAAAGTTGAAATTGATATGCCTAATAATAAATAGTAAATATAAACGAGGAATAACAAAACCGTCTATCTAAAATAGACGGTTTAAATTTGGTGAACCAAAAAGGGGTAGATTTCTTCCTAATTGCACTATATTCTTTTCTTCACCTGATTATCTATTACAGACATAAATCCTTGTGTTCCCTCACCAGGCATGAATTGGATAAAACTTTTACTGCTTTTTTCTCATGCATCCATTCCGTGATCAATTCATATCTAATAATGTTATTAGATGGGATACGCTGCTAATGTATTCTCGGACAGCTGAAATGTAGCCAATTAATAAGTTAACCCTATAGGGGACAGTCAGGAAAAACCGAATTTACAACGTTAAGGAAACTTATAGTTTCTGATTGTGCCCATTAATAATTAAGAACAGAAGCTGCAACAATAAACATTACAAAACAAGATGGCGAAATCTTTAAGATTTCGCCGTCTCTTTTACTATGGTTTATAATTTCCCTATGTTCATTCGTCGCTTATTTTAAAGCTGATAAACTTCTGCTCCATCATTTCTTGCATCGCATATTTGATGCCTTCCCGGCCAACACCGCTGTCCTTCCAGCCGCCATAAGGCATATTATCAATTCGGTAAGTTGGAATATCATTGATTACGACTCCGCCTGTTTCCAAGCGTTCCGCCGCATAAAAAGCTCGTTCTATACTCGGTGTCATCACTCCTGAGTTCAATCCGTAACGCGAATCATTTGCATCATTGATCGCATCATCCAGCGTGTCGAATGGGAAAATGCAGACAATTGGACCAAATACTTCGAAACGAAATACCTTTGAGTCACGATTTACATTGGTTAAGACGGTAGGCAATAGGACATTGCCTTCCACTGTACCTCCACACTCAATTTTTGCTCCTTCTTGTACTGCTTCGTCAATCCAACTTTGTAACCGTTTGATTGATTTTTTTGAAATAACCGCTGTAATATTTGTATTTTCCTCCAGAGGGGAACCGATGACAAGCTGTTTTGTTGCACTGACGAATCGATCTAAAAATTGTTGGTATAGTGATTTGTGGACATAAATTCGTTGAATCGAGATGCACACCTGCCCATTATTCGTAAATGAACCCATCACACTTCGTTGAATGATTTTATCGATGTCGACACCTTCATCAATGATGAAAGGCGAATTGGATCCGAGTTCAAGTGTAAGCTTACGGAAGCCTGCCTGCTGCTGGATAAGGTGTCCGACCTCTACACTGCCTGTGAAAGTCACTTTTTTTACATGTGGATGGGTCGTCAACGCTTCGCTTAAAACATCCCCTTTGCCCGGTATGATGTTCAATACTCCATCAGGCAACCCTGCTTCTTTAAAAATATCGGCCAGAACCAGTGCACTCAACGGGGTTTGTTCGGCAGGTTTTAACACAATCGAATTTCCAGCGGCAATAGCTGGACCAACTTTATGGGCGACCAGGTTAAATGGAAAGTTAAATGGGGTAATCGCGGTAACGACGCCAATCGGGGTGCGAACCGTGAATCCAAAACGGTTTACCCCACCCACTGCAGCATCCATCGGGATTTGTTCTCCATAATTATTCTTTGCCGCTTCTGCAGCAAAACGATAGGTCTGAACCGTACGATTCATTTCTTCACGAGCATTTCGAATCGTTTTCGCAGCCTCTAGAGAAATGGTTTTCGCAAGTTCTTCACTGCGTTCTTCCATGATTGCGGCAGCTTTAAATAAAATTTCTGCTCGTGCATGAGCCGGGTAGGTTCGGTATTTCTGAAAAGCTGCATTTGCTTCGACAATCGCTTCAACGGCATCCGCTGGTTCAGCCTGTCCGATTTGTGCAATTTCTTCGTTTGAATGGGGATTATATAATGGCTCATATGATTTAGCCTCCCGCCATTTACCACCAATCCACAATTGCCACTTTTTCTTCATCTGAAATCCCTCCAATAATATCTGCCTTTATAATTTACAAATATAATCACCTAGTGTTTTCGAGAGCTTTACATTTTCCGAATAATCGACATCCACATCAATCAAGACAATTTCCTGACTCGAAACCGCTTCTTCCAATGCATGAAGCAATTCATCGGAGTGGGTTACTTTCACTCCTTTGACCCCAAAACTTTTTGCGAAGCCTAAGAAGTCTGGGTCTGTAAATTCAATCGCATTCGTACGGTCAAATTTATTCAATTGCTTCCACTCAATTAGGCCGTATTTTGAATCATGGAAAATGACTATCACGAAGGCAAGACCTAGCCGTTTTGCAGTTGCCAATTCAACCCCATTCATCAGAAATCCGCCATCCCCTGTAACCGCAATGACAGGTTTATCAGGTTTAGCCAGTTTGGCTGCAATTGCGCCGGGAATAGCAATTCCCATCGATGCAAAGCCATTAGAAATGATAGTGTGATTTGGCATTTCCGGCTGATACATCCGGGCCATCCATAATTTATGGGCTCCCACATCCGAAATGACAATGGCATTGCCCTTTTCCGCCCTTTTCAAATCAGCGATAATTCGCTGAGGGATGATAGGGCTTCCTGATACATCATCCGAAGAATGAAGTTTTTCTATGATTTGAGATCTTAGCTTTTTCACTTCAGGCCAAAGCTCTTTTTCTACTACACCAGTTGACAAGGCTTCAAGTCCCTCCGTAACGTTCCCGACCAATTCGGCTTGAACGGGGTAATAAGCATCAATCTCAGCCGGTCGAGCATCAATATGAATAATCGGATTCATTGCCTTATCGTTCCAATACTTTGGCAAATACTCGACGAAGTCATAGCCGACGGTGATAATAAGATCGGCCAAATCAAACCCGCAAAGAACATAATCCCTTGCTTGCATCCCTACTGTAAAAAGGGTCAATGGATGGTTGGAAGGTAAAACTCCTTTGGCCATGAACGAATTCACAACGGGAATTTGCTTCTCTTCTGCAAATTTCCGTAATGACTCAGCAGCTTCATCGCGGACTACGCCATTACCAGCTAGAATAATAGGCTTTTTTGCGCGATTTATTAATTCGACGGCTTTTTTGATTTCTTCCTCTGCAGGGCGGGATCTAGGCATTGGTGTAACCGGAAGAGGTTCACCCTCAGTATCCATCATCGCCACATCTTCGGGGAGTTCGATATGAACAGCTCCCGGCTTTTCTATGACTGCGGTTTTAAATGCTTTACGGATAATTTCCGGAATCGTATGCGGCACCTTGATTTGTTGATTCCATTTCGTTACTTCCTTAAAAACCCCAATAATGTCGACATATTGATGCGACTCCTTATGAATTCGATCAAGGCCGGCCTGACCTGTGATCGCGACAACAGGGGAATAATCCAGATAAGCGCTTCCTATCCCTGTCAATAAATTGGTTGCACCAGGTCCCAATGTACCTAAGCAGACGCCAGGCTTTCCAGTTAGCCGGCCATAGATGTCTGCCATGAAAGCTGCAGCTTGTTCATGATGAACCAAGATGAATTTAATATTAGAGCTTATTAGAGAATCGATAAGATCCGTATTTTCCTCTCCAGGTATCCCAAAAATATACTGAACCCCTTCATTCTCCAAACATCTTATAAACAAATCAGATGCCTTCAAATTATTCCCTCCTAAGACCATTTCGATTTCTTCATTTCTTTCCCTATATTTTGGCTTTGTCTATTAGAAATTATGTACTTGCGTATTGTTAAAAACCATTTGGAACATATAAAGAAATTCAGGTTTTAGTAAATTAACCTTAATAGTCATAACTGGGAGAAGTAAAATGGAAATCGCAAGTCGTTTATTTTTCAACTTATTTATTATTGTTGCACTTGTTGTAATGGCACTTATCCTTTTTAAATTCTATTTATAATATCCAAAACAGGACATTGGTCGGAAGGGAAATTTAAAATCTGAAGGGAAATGGTAAGGTAGTTCGGATGCACAAAAAAAAGGGAGATGGAGCTATGAAGAAATTACTTACTGGTTTGGTAGTATTAGCAATGGCCCTTGGGATATCTTTTTCCACTGCTTCAGCGTCAGCTGGAGGATTTCACCATCCCGAAAGCTGGGATAAAAACTCTATTTTGCGGAAGGACTCTCATGGGGTGGAAATCAGGAATATGCAGTATATCCTGAATGTCATGGGTTTTTATACGGATTCAGCAGTGGTTGACGTAGATGGAATTTTTGGACCAAAAACCGAAGCGGGTGTAAAGAAATATCAAAAAGAAAACAACTTGAAAGTGGATGGTGTGGTTGGCCCCCGGACGTGGGATAGCTTCTCGCAATATATTAAGAAGTATGGCAATGAAACCTATGGGGCAGGCGGAAACATGGGACTAAGAATTAAATGGAAGTACGACAATTCTTCCTATACATCCGGCTCTAAAGCTTATATTTACGGTAATGGGGATACATTAAGCGACCAATATCGCTTGTATGCGAATTAAGATACAGGAAGGACCAATGAATTTTCCCTTCATAATAAAAACGTGCCCATATATAGGCACGTTTTTATTTTTGGCTTTCACGAGGTGATTTTTATGTTCTACCTTGACGGAAACTTTAGCTCAAGCGGGTATTTCAATTGCCTCTACTGTACCTATCGATATTTCCACAATTTCAATCCCATTGCTTCATGAAAAGGTATAGATGTCTCGCTTGTAAATGACAGCATAACGGATCATTGGGACACATTTGGCACAGGGACGTGCTTTACAAAGCTAATCTGATGGCTGAACGTTTCGCTTGGATTGATTGTGCAGTGGTCTTTAAGACGGGACTTTGGTTTTATTAATAGAAGTAAATACCTCTTAATTCAGAGGGGGAACGAGTTTGGCCGACCATTGGGGATATAGCGGATGCTGTTTTTGCGGAAGCTAGCTGTTCAGCGAAAGCAGTCGCAAGACGTTCAAGTCGCTTTGCGGTTATGCATAAAGGGAAAATTGTTTCAGGATCTTTCAATCGAATCTTGGCAAAAAATTAAAATAAAAACGCAAAAGCTGCCGGATATGGTGGCTTTTATTTTTTAATAAAAGTTTGAATGAAACGGCTTGACAATATACCCCTATAGGTATAATATGAACTCACAAGTTAAGTTTGCAAATTCACGAGAAAAATGCTTGAACTTACGAGTAAAATACGCAAATTCACGAGTAAAGCACAAAGGCTCATTAGGTTGAGAATATTGATTAAGAGGTTTTGCATATTCAGTATGTCTAATTGAACTTAGGGCTTTGCTTCATAATCGGAAAAGGAAATAAGATAATCAGTTGAGGTTTGTAATTGCATTTGTAAATAGATGGGTGGGCAGAGTATGGAGTATGATAAAAGTGTCATTAATCGCTTAAAGCGGATTGAAGGACAAATCAAGGGTGTACTTGGAATGATGGAGCAAGGAAAGGATTGCAGGGAAATCGTCACTCAGTTGTCGGCTGCACGTAATGCTATCGATAGGACAATGGGTGTTATTGTAAGTGAAAATCTCGAACAATGCGTTCGGGAAAACGTTGTGAAAGGCGAAGGCACAGATCATCTAGTCAAGGAAGCGGTTAATTTACTGATAAAAAGCAGGTAATGGAATTTGACCTGACCTTTAGAAAAAGGAGTGTTATTCATGACTTATATTTTACAAGTGGATTTTAAAATGGAGGGACCATTTGGCCACGAAATGGTAAAAGAATTTACTGATTTAGCAAAAAGCATTAATGATGAAGAAGGATTGATCTGGAAGATTTGGACCGAAGACAATGAGGCAAAGCAAGCTGGTGGCATTTATCTGTTTGAATCGAAGGCATCCGCAAGTAAGTACTTGACTATGCATACAGCTCGGTTAAAAGGGTTTGGTATCGAGAAGGTTAATGGAAAAATATTCGAAGTGAATGAAGGTTTGACTTCCATCAATCATGGACCAATTAAATAAAGAAAAACCTATTCCATTCATTTTTTTTAGTGAAGTAGGTTGACGAACTATATTTTTTAGCATAATATATACCCCGTAGGGTATAAGGGAATGGAAATATCGATCAGGGGGAAAACATAATGACTGAAAAGAAAAGAACGACGATCGTTTTATTTAGTGGTGATTATGATAAGGCAATGGCTGCTTATATCATTGCAAATGGGGCGGCGGCTTACGATCATGAAGTGACCATCTTCCATACATTCTGGGGATTGAATGCCTTAAGGAAGGATGAGCCGGTTTCATTAAAAAAAGGATTCCTGGAGAAAATGTTTGCAAAAATGATGCCCCGTGGTTCAGATAAAATGGGACTGTCAAACATGAACTTTGCTGGAATGGGTCCGAAAATGATCAAGCACGTGATGAAAAAGCATAACGCCATGTCACTCCCGAATTTAATTGAGTTGGCCCAAGAACAAGATGTGAAACTGATTGCCTGTACGATGACGATGGATTTATTGGGCTTACAGCAAGAGGAATTAATGGATGGAATAGAATATGCAGGTGTAGCGGCATATTTAGCCGAAGCAGAAGATGGAAATGTAAACTTATTTATCTAAATTGGGGTACTGGAGGGATGAGTTCAAATGGGAACTATATTTAATCTCATCATATTGGGTCTCATCGTTTGGTTTTTATATCAGCGATTTGTCCCGGCAAAGGGGATAAAAAATATAAATGCGGCTGAGTTAAAAGCTGAGCTGAATAACAAAGGAAATAAGCAATTCATTGATGTCCGTACTCCTAATGAATATAGGGGCAATCATATTAAGGAGTTTAAAAATATACCTTTAAGCGAACTTGGCAAAAGGGCACAAGAACTTTCTAAAGATAAAGAGGTGGTTGTGATCTGCCAAAGCGGGATGCGGAGCAGTAATGCATGTAAAGCTTTGAAAAAACTCGGATTTAATGAAGTCACCAACGTAAAAGGCGGCATGAGTTCTTGGCGCGAATAAAAGGGGGATCTTATAAAGATGAGAGAAATTTTACCGAATGAAGTGAATGCATTATTGAATGGAAGCTCGCCAGTCCATATTATTGATGTGCGGGAGGTGGATGAAGTAAAGGCAGGGAAAATACCAAATGCTTTGAACATCCCGCTGGGTCTTGTGGAATTTAGAATGCAGGATCTGGATAAATCAAAAGAATATATCATGGTCTGCCGGTCAGGAGGCAGAAGTTCAAGGGCCGCACAGATACTTGAGGGTCATGGATATAAAGTGTTGAACATGGTGGGTGGTATGAATGAATGGGAAGGTCCCACAGAATAATTTTAAATTCAAATATACCCCTACCCCTATAAAGGAAACAAGGAGGAACTAAAATGATTAAAACAAATTCCGTTTTGGATGCTAAAGGTTTTGCATGTCCCATGCCAATCGTAAAAACGAAAAAAGCCATGAATGGCCTGGGAGAAGGGGAAGTACTGGAAGTTCAAGCGACTGATAAAGGGTCAACTGCCGATATGAAAGCCTGGGCGGAAAGTACAGGTCATCAATATTTAGGTACAGTTGAAGAAGGAACCACCCTAAAACATTATCTTCGGAAAGCAAGCGGAGAAGAAACAGAAGTGAAGAAGCATGAAAAAATCATATCAAATGAAGAACTTCTTCAAATGATGGAAGAAAATCGAAATATGATTCTTCTGGATGTCCGAGAATCAGCAGAGTATGCTTTTCATCACATTCCAGCAGCGAAATCCCTTCCAATGGGTGAATTGGAACACCGTATGGGTGAACTTGATAAAGAGTCAGAGATTTTCGTGATTTGCCGTTCTGGCAGCCGAAGTGATCTTGCTGCACAAAAGCTGACGGCGGCTGGATTTGAACAGGTATTCAATGTTGTACCAGGCATGAGCCAATGGAACGGACCTACACAAAAATCCGTTGATGAATAAAGGTGACCCTAGAATGGAGGAAAATATCATGACTAACAAAGTAGCAATAATCGCAAGTAATGGTGGAGTATTTGACGCGTATAAAGTGTTTAACATCGCAACGGCAGCTGCTGCAACAGATCAAGAAGTGGCCATTTTCTTTACTTTTGAAGGCTTGAATTTAATTCATAAAGAAGCGAATGGACAACTACCATTGCCTGAAGGTAAGGAGCATTTTGCCGAAGGCTTTAAAAAGGCTAATGTTCCTTCAATTCCGGAATTAGTTACAATGGCACAGGAAATGGATGTCAGGTTTATTGGGTGTCAAATGACCATGGACGTTTTAGGCATGGAAAAGGAAGCTTTCGTTGACGGTATCGAAGTAGGCGGGGCGATCACATTTTTAGAGTTCGCTAAAGATGCTGATGTTACATTAACCTTTTAATGAAGGTAAAAATTTTTGTGAACTTTAATACTATGGGGGGGTATGCAGAATGGCGTTTAAGCAAATGACAGCCGCTGAGGTTTCAAAGAAAGTAATTAATAAAGCGGACTTATTTATTTTGGATGTTCGAAATGAAAGTGACTTTAATGATTGGAAAATTGAAGGGCAGAACTTTAAATTCCTTAATATCCCTTACTTTGATCTACTGGATGGCGTGGAAGAAATCCTCGATCAAATCCCGGCCAATAAAGAAATCCTGGTAGTATGTGCAAAGGAAGGCTCATCTGTCATGGTAGCTGAAATGCTATCTGAAGCTGGATTGGATGTTTCTTATTTGAAGGGCGGAATGAAAGCATGGAGTGAACACTTAGAACCAGTGAAAATTGGGAATTTGAATAATGGCGGAGAAATCTATCAATTTGTACGTCTTGGTAAAGGTTGTTTATCTTACATGGTCGTTTCTAATGGTGAAGCAGCAGTTATTGATTCCACAAGAATGACTGATATCTACCTTGATTTTGCCGATAGTATTGGAGCGAAGATCACTCACGTATTGGATACACACTTACATGCAGATCATATTTCAGGTGGAAGACAAATAGCAGAAAGTTCAAATGCAACTTACTGGCTGCCACCAAAAGATGCAACAGAAGTGACCTTTGAATATCAGCCATTAGAAGGCGGAAATGTGGTTACGATTGGTCATACAGCTATCAATATTCATGCTCTATACTCACCGGGCCACACGATTGGTTCCACCTCATTTGTAGTCGATGAAAAATACTTGCTTTCCGGGGATATTCTATTCATCGATTCCATTGGTAGACCAGACTTAGCAGGATTGGCTGAGGATTGGGTAGGAGACTTGAGAGAAACACTTTATACTCGCTATAGAGAATTGTCAAACGAGTTAATTGTACTGCCATCTCACTTTATGATCATTGAAGAATTAAATGAAGACGGAAGTGTTGCGAAGGAATTAGGAACGTTATTTGCAGAAAATCATGGTTTGAACATTGCTGACGAAACAGAATTCAGAGAGTTGGTTACAGGAAACTTACCTCCTCAGCCAAACGCGTATCAAGAAATCCGCAAAACGAATATGGGGAAAATCACCCCTGATGAGGAACAACAGCGCGAAATGGAAATTGGACCAAACCGCTGTGCGGTTCGTTGAACATAAAAAAAGATTATATACTAAGAAAACAGGAGAGATGTATGATGAATTCAGATAAAATGTTAGATGCAAAGGGACTTGCTTGTCCAATGCCGATTGTTAGAACAAAGAAGGCTATGAATGATTTACAATCTGGTCAAGTATTAGAAATACATGTGACAGATAAAGGCGCCAAAGCAGATTTAGCTGCATGGTCAAAATCTGGTGGTCATGAGCTAGTGAAAACTGCAGAAGAAAATGAAGTTCTAAAATTTTGGATTAAAAAAGGCTGATAATGATAAGGGAACCTTATAGGTTCCCTTCTTTTCGAGGAGGCAATAAAAATGGAAATTACGTTTATCATTACTATCTTTTTGATAGGATTTATTGGTTCATATATTTCAGGAATGCTAGGTATAGGCGGATCCATCATTAAATACCCAATGCTTTTGTATATACCACCACTTTTCGGTTTAGCGGCTTTTAGTGCTCATGAAGTCTCAGGAATAAGTGCCGTCCAAGTATTATTTGCATCCATAGGCGGTGTCTGGGCTTATCGTAAAGGTGGCTATCTAAATAAGACGCTCATCATCTATATGGGTGTCAGTGTACTCATAGGTAGTGTAATTGGGAGTTTTGGATCGCAATCCATGTCTGAAGACGGGATAAATATTGTGTATGGCCTACTTGCTCTAATAGCAGCTGTCATGATGTTTATACCTAAAAAAGGAATAGATGATGTTCCAATGGATCAAGTAACCTTCAACAAATGGCTCGCAGCAACTCTAGCCTTGATTGTCGGTTTGGGTTCAGGGATTGTAGGTGCTGCCGGTGGATTCTTATTAGTTCCAATAATGTTGGTTGTCTTAAAAGTCCCAACTAGGGTAACGATCGCCTCTTCCTTAGCGATTACATTCATTTCATCGATTGGCGCAACGGTAGGGAAAGTTTCAACAGGGCAAGTTGACTTCTACCCTGCCTTGATCATGGTTATAGCAAGCTTAATAGCGTCTCCTCTAGGAGCGATGGCTGGTAAAAAAATGAATACAAAAATACTTCAAGTCATCTTAGCTCTATTAATTCTAGCAACGGCTGTGAAAATTTGGATGGGTATTTTATCTTAAGATTTTTGGGAATATTGGACCCTTCCGACCTTGACAGGGAAGGGGTCGTGGATTCCAATCCCTCACAGGTCATCAACTATCAAAGGCTCAAATCCTTGATATCACAAGGGTTTGGGTCTTTTTTGTTTATAAACAGTCCACCTATCATCTATACCTGGTTAGACCCTTTAGGAATCGGGGGGCGTTCTCTTCTTACAAACAATCCAAACAAAGATGGTTGTTTTCAATGCCTATTTAAAGACCCGGAGGATAGCAGTATCTTAGTCTCCAACAGGGCATCTTTTGCCGCCCTGACCAGTTCTTTGGGAAGAACCTGACAGGTTGTTAATCAGTTTTCACGCTATATGGTTCGCTTGATGCGCTACAAACGGCTATTCTAACAAGCAGATTAGCCATCAAAACATTACAAGGAGAAGAACCTGGCAATCCCTTGCTTTCATGGAAGGGAGAAGATGATGAGATGGTTTCTCAAGGAAAAGGGTCAGTAATAGATAAGAATTAAGCAGCGAGCAGATTTTGCAAACGAAATATTTGATAAGGTTCACAACTGTCCAGTTTGTAGGAATGGGTGAGACAGAAGAATTTTAACATTGATACGAAGAGAGTCATTAAAATAAGCGATAAAGTAAATGCCTTATTTCGTGAATACCGGCAAATCGGAAATAAGGATATGGAAGCTGGGGCGTGTTGTTAGGTAGGTTTATTCAGTCTTCATTAGATGTTGTGGTCGACCGGGGAATAGCCCCGATGAAAAGGGATATTCGAAAGCGATATTTTTTTAAAAAACACCGGGATGACCACCAAGAAATCGTCTAAAGAAACCGTCATATAGCTGTCCTTTTTTATATTATTTATTAGCGGTAGCCTCAATACCCGTAACTGCCCTCGTATCCACCCTATACAACTACTTCAACAACGATTAAGAGAAGACCCATAGTGTTAAAAGTGTTTGGAATTCTTTTCCGGTGGCTAGGTAATGGAAATTTGTTTCTAGAACTTTGCATATAATGATGGGGGAGAAGAGTTCTTTAGATCTTTTCGGTAGTTGAAATTGGAAAACCTTTCCGGTAACATATATTAAGAATCATATTATAGGAGGTTGTCCATTGGCTTTACAAATTAAAGAAGTTACGAAAAAATTCGGGGAATTCACAGCTGTCAACCAGCTTGATTTAACTATTCCCGAGAAAGAAATGTTCGGTTTTTTAGGTGGGAACGGTGCGGGGAAAACGACAACGTTCCGAATGATACTCGGCCTGCTTGACCCGACTGAAGGGGAAGTGACCTGGGATGGTAACAAAATCGATTATAAGACCAGTTCATTGATTGGCTATCTTCCTGAGGAACGCGGACTATATCCAAAACTGAAGGTCCGTGATCAAATTGTGTATTTGGCTAGATTAAGAGGAATGAACAAAAGGGATGCTATGAAAGAGTTGGAGTATTGGCTAGACCGCTTTATGGTTCCCGAGTATATTGATAAGCGAGTTGAAGAACTTTCAAAGGGAAATCAGCAAAAAATCCAGCTAATCGCATCCATGATTCATAAACCTGAATTACTTATCCTTGACGAACCCTTCAGCGGACTGGATCCCGTGAATGTGGAAATTCTGAAGAAAGCCGTCATCGACTTAAGGGACAGCGGTACGACAATCGTTTTCTCGAGCCATCGCATGGAGCATGTTGAAGAGATGTGTGAGCATCTTTGCATCATGCATAAAGGTTCCCCTGTTGTGGCTGGAAAATTAAAAGAAATCAAGCGTTCTTTTGGTAAAAAGAATGTGTCAATTAAAGCTGATTTTGATTTATCCTTTTTGGATAATTATTCAGGTGTAACAAAAGTAAAGAACACGATGGAAGGGAAAATTCTTCAAGTCACTGGAGAAGATGTGGCTGAGAACATGATTCGTGATCTTGTTCCAAGAGGTTTCGTGCGTAAATTCGAATTGGAAGAACCATCGCTAACGGATATTTTCATTGAAAAAGTGGGTGCCGTCTATGAATAACTTTTGGATTGTCCTTTCCCATACATATCTATCAAAATTAAAAACGAAATCCTTTATCATTTCTACAATCATTATGATGGCCCTGATTCTTGTCCTTACGAATATTTCGAATCTTATTGATAAATTCGACAGTGATGATCAGGAAAAGGTTGCCGTCATCGATAAGACTGAAGGTAGCTTATTTGATTCTTACAAAAAAGCGGTAGCAGGTGTGAACGATGACTTATCGATAATATCCGCCAAGGATGAAAAGGAAGCGGAGGAAATGGTCAGCACGGATGATATCGTTGGCTATTTGTTAATCGAAAAGGATGAAACCGTAGGCTTCAAGGGAACGTATAAAGCGAATCAAATTTCAGATTCTGCGGTAAGTAATGATTTGCTTTTAGCGCTCACCCAATTGAAGGGTCAAATAACTGCGAAGGAATTGAATTTGACAGAACAGCAAATCGCTCAATTGAATACGCCGCCAGCATTTGATACGATTGCGCTTGCGAAAAATGCAAAAACGGAAGAGGATCTCAATCAAGCACGCGGTCTCGTGTATGTGCTCCTATTCGTCATTTACTTCGGTGTATTGATGTATGCAACGATGATTGCAATGGAAGTGGCTACTGAGAAAACATCACGGGTCATGGAAATCCTGATTTCAAGTGTCCCCCCAGTCACACAGATGTTTGCCAAAATAATGGGGGTAGCCTTGCTTAGTCTTACACAAATGATTTTATTTTTTGGAGTGGGCTATTTCTCGATTAAACAAAACTTGACTGGTATGGATGAAGGATTCTTTTCATTTTTCGGTTTCGGAAGCACCGATATCTCAACAATCATTTATGCGATCATTTTCGCTTTGCTTGGTTATTTTCTGTACGCGACTCTTGCGGCATGTCTTGGGTCCGTTGTCAGCAAAATTGAAGATGTCCAGCAAATGATTTCACCGATGACCATGTTGGTCGTCATTGCCTTCATGATTGCGATGTTTGGATTGGGGAATCCGTCAGCGAGTTATATTACGATTACATCATTCATTCCATTTTTCACGCCAATGATCATGTTCTTGCGCGTAGGGATGCTTGAAGTTCCATTCTGGGAAATCGCCATCAGCATTGCTGTGTTGATCTTAACCATTGTTTTACTTGGAATTATCGGAGCAAAAATCTATCGTGGTGGAGTCTTGATGTACGGAAGCTCAAAATCATTGAAAAGCATCAAAAATGCCTTGCAATTATCAAAGAAAAATTAACATGAAACCTGGATCCTTCATTTCTCTTGGAGGAATTCAGGTTTTTTACTAAGATAATAATATCAATTTATCAAAAAGGAACGAAAAGCGACATAGATATAAGGGAATATAAATATATTCCATTTAGGCAACCATGATTAGGAGTGATATATTATGAGCAATCTGGTAACGTTGACGATAGCTTCAGAAGCGTTTCTCTTGCTATCTTTCATCATTATTATTTTATCAAGCAGAAGTCTGAAAATGAACGTTCTCTGGGTCATCCTGCTCATAATTGGAGGGGCACCGCTTCTATATTTAGCTATTGATCATGTGAAAAACGATTATATGGATGCAAATATCGGATTGGGCCTCGCCTTTATGTTTACCTGGATATATAGTGCAGTGGCCTTTATCGTTGCCATCATTCTTTTAGTGAAGAAGAAAAGGAATAATAATATTTCAAAAGAACAGTAATATTCCCATTATCCAATCAAGTTCCCGTTTTTAATTAGATTTTTTAGCTTTGAAGATATATAGGTTCCACATTCTTAAAAATCATAGTTCTTTTAAAAGGAGTTCGTTCAGTCATCAATTATTCATCCTTTACCTATATTTGAATTAATGCATGATATAGGTAATCATGATGGTTTTTATAATGGAAGTGTAAAAGCTGCCGATGAGGGAGCTTTTTTTCCTTTCCGATAAGGTCGTTCATGTAATTAATATTTTTACTAAGGTTCTGACTGAATGTGAATTTTCTCTCCTTTATAAAATAATTTTTTGCCTAAGAAAACTAAAATATCAAATTAGACTAAGGTTTATAGCAAAAGCTTGTCTCCATTCATAGGATAAAGAAAGGCTGAAATCAATGTTTTTGGATTCAGCTTTCCCAAACGGGTTTTAAGTGTGGTTTCCCTATTTTGTCATGACAAAAAAAGGCGATGCTTCCGCCCGTTTTAGGGGTAATATGAAGGGAGAGGCTAGAATTGCCAAATGTTCAATTAGTACCCTTCCAAGTAGAAGGAATAACAGAAACCACTTCGGAAGTTCCAAGAGGTATTAAAATGATTCGTGCACGCTCTATTTGGAGAGAAGGGTTTAAGGGTGAGAACATTGTAGTAGCCGTAATCGATTCAGGATGCCAATCAGATCACCCTGATTTAATTGGTCAAATTATTGGAGGATATAATTTCACGGAAGATTATTATGGTGATCCCTTCAACTTTGCCGATAATAACGGACATGGGACTCATGTCAGCGGAACCATTGCAGCAGCAGAAAATGGTTTTGGAGTTGTAGGTGCAGCACCTAAAGCGAAGTTGCTGGTACTTAAGGTTTTAAATGGATCAGGAGAAGGAACAACAGAAAGCATTACTTCCGCTATTAATTACGCTGTCAATTGGACAGGCCCTAAAGGTGAAAAAGTAAGGGTTATCTCTATGTCATTAGGGGGACCGGATGATGACCCGGCCTTACATTCGTCGATTATAAACGCCGTTCAATCTAATATAATGGTCGTGTGTGCCGCGGGTAATGAAGGTGATGGAAATGCCGAAACAAACGAGTACAGTTATCCAGCTGCATACGAGGAAGTTGTGGCAGTAGGCTCAGTTAACCTGCGTGAACGTATATCAAGATTTAGTAATTCTAATGGTGAAGTGGATTTAGTTGCACCAGGGGAGAAAATTGTATCAACCTTTCCTGGTAACCAATTTGCCGTCTTATCTGGTACATCCATGGCTGTACCACATGTGTCAGGGGCTGTTGCGCTTTTGATAAATAAATTTGAAACAAAACTTGGCCGTAAGTTAACAGAGGTAGAAGAATTTAATGAACTCTTAAATAATACAGTTTCACTGGGCAAACCAAAGACTCAAGAAGGGCATGGAATGCTGAAACTAAATTACCAGAAATTAGAAAATATAAAAAAGATTTTAAGGGAGTTTACTTAACCTTACAGATAGAGAAAAGGTAAGTATATGATCCTAATTTCATGTATATGGGGTTAGAAACTCAATTAAAAAATGATACAAACCAACCCTCTGAGAGTAACTAAGGGTTTTTTTTTATGTAAATTTTTTGTTTAGAACTATAACGAAAATAAAACTCTAGATGTTACAAGGAGCTTCTACTTTATAACTTTCTATATTTCTCTGGCACTCTGGAATCGAATAAAGGAACTTCTTTTCTTATTTGCGGTACTTTCCCTAAATCTAAAGTTGCCTTTAATTCACCAACTTCTTGATCAAATTCTGAACAACGTCTCCCCAGGGATCTACAATTTGTGAGGAACCTGCGAATTCCACTCCTAACTGTGTGCCCGCAATTGATGAAAAATCGCACATTTTCGGAAGGAATGTTTGGAAGCTGTTGCTTAGCGGCATGGCTGTCTCCATGTTAAGGGCTATGATTGTTGGATTATTTGTTTGATAACCAATGAAAAATATATTACTTTTTTGTGTATTCAACTAAAAGGTGTGGAGTAAGAACATCCTTTATTTGCATCCATAGTAGACTCATGTAGCTCATCCTTTTTTGTTTAGCTTCGCATGGGGTATTTTGTGTGTAGTTTTGTTAAACAGACTAAGGAATAGATTTGCTTAATAAGCAAAGAATAAAAAAATATTGACACAATAGCTTTTCTCTTTGCATAGGGTAGTAGGGTATGGTATATTTATTTTCGAGGAGGGATGGGAAATGGATGAAATGTTGAATGGTAGTAAAGATTCTGTGAATGAAGAAGAATGCTGTACGACCTCTTCCCACGGCCGAAAGAGTCATCACTCAGAAGCAGTAAAAAAGAATTTAACGACCCGATTAAATCGAATTGAAGGTCAAATTCGCGGTATAAAGGGTCTTATTGAAAAAGATACGTATTGTGATGATGTGATTACCCAAATAGCAGCTACACAAAGCGCGATGAATAGTGTAGCCAAGATATTATTGGAAGGCCATCTAAGGAATTGTGTGGTCGAACGCCTGAATGAAGGGGATACAGAGGTTATAGATGAAGTGCTTGTAACGATACAAAAATTAATGAAAAAATAAAGGAGTAGATGTTGAAATGGAAAATGTAACATTGAGTGTAAGTGGAATGTCTTGTGGTCATTGTGTAAATGCAGTTGAAGGGAATGTAGGAAAACTTGCAGGTGTTGAAAGCGTAAAAGTGCATTTGGACGCAGGAAAAGTAGATGTAGCGTTTGATAAGGAAAAAGTATCACTTGAGAAAATAAAAGAAACAATTGATGATCAAGGCTACGATGTCGAATAAGTCATGGGAGTGCTGTTAAGCACTTTTTTTTACAAAAAATATACCCCATAATGGTATATGGAGGCGGGGATGATATGAGCGGCCAAATAAAAGAAACAACCATGCAGATTACAGGTATGACTTGCGCTGCCTGTGCTAACCGGATTGAAAAAGGGCTAAACCGAATGGAAGGCGTTGAGGAAGCCACCGTTAATTTGGCTCTTGAGAAATCGGTCATTAAATATGATACGGAAAAATTAAGCAACAAGGATTTTGAAAAGAAAATTCAAGATCTTGGCTATGATGTAATAAAAGAGAAAAAAGAATTTACGATTACAGGCATGACTTGCGCTGCTTGTGCTAACCGGATTGAAAAAGGGTTAAATAAGCTGGATGGAGTAAGCATGGCCAATGTGAACCTTGCGCTTGAAAATGCGACAGTCGAATATGATCCTTCCGAAGCCTCCCCTGTTGATATCATTAAACGGGTGGAGAAGTTAGGATATGGGGCAATCATCAAGGAAGATAACCCGGAATCAGTGGATTTCCGTCAAAAAGAAATTCAAAAACAAAAGAATACATTCATTTTTTCTGTCATATTATCATTTCCATTGTTATGGGCGATGGTAAGCCATTTTAGTTTTACTTCGTTTATCTATATGCCTGATTTCCTCATGAATCCTTGGGTGCAAATGGCATTCGCCACCCCCGTGCAATTTCTGATTGGAAAGCAGTTTTATGTTGGGGCTTATAAAGCCTTGAAAAATAAAAGTGCCAATATGGATGTATTAGTCGCAATGGGAACATCCGCTGCTTATTTTTACAGTGTTTATCAGGCGATCATCTCGATGGGGTCCCATCACAATACGGCACAACTTTATTTCGAAACTAGTTCGATTCTTATCACCCTCATTCTTTTAGGTAAGCTTTTTGAAGCAAAAGCAAAAGGACGTTCTTCCGAAGCCATCAAAAAATTGATGGGGCTTCAGGCCAAAACGGCACTGGTGTTAAGGAATGGGGAAGAAATTGAAATGCCACTTGAGGAAGTCATCGTGGGTGATACGATTTTGGTGAAGCCGGGTGAAAAGATCCCTGTCGATGGTGAAGTAGTCGAAGGGAACTCTGCCGTTGATGAATCCATGTTAACGGGTGAGAGCATTCCGGTGGATAAAACAAACGGGGATACTGTGATCGGTTCAACATTGAATAAGAATGGTTTTCTCAAAATGAAAGCGACAAAGATCGGCAGGGATACAGCTCTTTCCCAAATCATAAAAGTGGTCGAAGATGCTCAAGGGTCCAAAGCTCCGATCCAACGTCTTGCTGACCAAATTTCCGGTGTCTTCGTCCCCATTGTTGTCGGAATCGCCCTTTTAACTTTTCTGGTTTGGATGATTTGGGTTAACCCTGGAGAGTTCACACCAGCTTTTGAGGCGATGATCGCAGTGCTAGTCATAGCCTGTCCTTGTGCTTTAGGTCTGGCCACTCCCACATCCATCATGGCAGGATCAGGTCGGGCCGCTGAATTCGGTATTTTATTTAAAGGCGGGGAACACTTGGAAACCACACACAATATAGATACGGTCATTTTGGATAAAACGGGAACAGTGACAAATGGTGCCCCTGTGTTGACCGATGTCCTCATCGAGAACGGTATGGAAGAAGAACAGTTTTTATCTCTAATCGGCGCAGCTGAAAAACAATCTGAACACCCTCTTGCGCAATCAATCGTTCAAGGAATTCAAGCAAGACAGATATCACTTGCTGCGATTGAGGAATTTGAAGCGATTCCAGGATACGGTGTGAGAGCTGTAGTGGATCAAAAAGTGTTGTACGTCGGAACCCGTAAATTGATGAAGCAAAATAACGTGGATATTACTAAGGCCCTAACAGCGATGGAAGCATTTGAAGAGCAAGGGAAGACAGCAATGCTCGCTAGCATTGAAGGTGAATATGCAGGACTCATTGCCGTTGCCGATACGATAAAAGATACCTCGCAAACGGCGATTGAAAGGTTGAAAGCAATGGATATCCAGGTCATCATGATAACCGGGGATAATCAAAGGACAGCAAATGCAATCGGCCATCAAGTGGGCATTGACCAAGTGATTGCAGAAGTCCTTCCTGAAGGGAAAGCGGAAGAAGTGAAGAAACTGCAGGCCGCCGGTAAAAGAGTGGCAATGGTCGGGGATGGGATAAATGATGCTCCCGCGCTAGCACTAGCCGATATAGGAATGGCTATAGGAACCGGGACGGACGTAGCCATGGAAGCTGCCGATATCACTTTGATCAGGGGAGATTTGACCAGTATTGCAGATGCAATCCTCATGAGCCGGAAAACGATGCGGAATATCAAACAAAACCTATTCTGGGCTTTTGCCTATAACGTGATCGGGATACCAATTGCGGCAATCGGACTGCTTGCCCCTTGGTTAGCTGGTGCTGCCATGGCTTTCAGTTCTGTATCAGTCGTATTGAATGCACTTCGCCTTCAACGGGTAAAGCTCTAAAGATATAATGAATGCTACAAAGCGTTTGGATTTTCATTCAGATAAAAGCCGATGATTCCTTGGCAAGTGAATCATCGGCTTTCAATTGGAATAGCCGTGCTTTTTTATGTTTATAGCGACTCCTAAATGATGTTCCTTCATACTTTCGGTTGCCAAACCGCTTATTTTAAACAATAAAATACATAATCGGTTGGTGCGTCACGCTCGCCTTGTTGGTGGAGCATCGCTGATACATTACCGCGATGGTAGGTCCCATGATTCACTACATGATGGATGAGGTCGGCAAGTATAAACTCACAAGCCCCCCATTTTGGGATGTTCGGTTACAATGGTCCGTTCAAGATCAGGCTGCGAAGCAAGAAAATCATAATAATCCTTTGCAAGTTCATCAAAGCGGGATTCCAGTTCATGTATTGAGACTCCGTCCACTTCTTTTCGTCGTTGTTCAACTTTCATAAAAGTATCTTGAACGGTGCTTCCTTTCATTATCTCCAGCCAGGTAATATCTGTTGCGTAAAGGTGAACAAGGACTTCCTTGATGGATAACACTTTTTATCGTGTTGCCATAGACTGCGTCAGGTAATTGTTTTAGGTTTTGGAACACTTGCTGATTAGCCCACACGTGGTAGTCATACATTTTCCTTGCACGGTTCATTTCCACTTTTTCACTCCTTCAATTGTTACATATCCATTTCGGCATAATTTAAAAAATACCTCTATAAAAAATAACGGTCATCCTTTAAAGAAAATCACCTTTTTTGATAAGTGAATAAATTGGTTTTTCACCAAAAAGGACTTGTTTATAGAAAGTTTTTCATATAGGCAGCCTTTTTACTGACTTTTCTTCTTTAATGAATCAGTCTATTAAGTATAGTAAGGCAAGTAATAAAATAAAATTTAGTACTAAAAAAGCAGTAATGGGGTAGACACTTTACTATTTTGTTACCCATTTTGAGATTTGATGAAGTTTTTTAAAGGGTATCAGATAATTTGTCCATGCCAAAGCCTCGTTTTATACATACGATGATAGAAGATGCCATCTATTACTGTTATTAAATTGATTACCATCAATGTTGCGTTCACCACTGTCAGAATGTCTATCCACTCTTAATATAGTTGTAGAGCCAGAGAAAATGATTAAGGGTTTCCCAAGTAAGGAATCCACAGACATGAAGTAATGATAAAGGTGTTAAAAAAACAAAAATGAATGGATATGCAACCAATGGTCAATCAGGGATGGAACATAACTAGCGAATTTGTTAGAAAAATAGAACCGTCATTAATTTCAACCGTCGATGTCAAGCGGTTTTATACTCCCACTAAGGGGACTGATTTTTGGAATCTAAGAATGTGAAAGTTCGCTTTATATAAAAATACTGTTAATAATTATAATAACTCTTATCGAGAGAGGTGGATAAAAATGAAAGCAGATGCCGTTTTTGAAGGTGGGGGTGTCAGGGGAATTGCTTTTATTGGAGCGATACAAGCGATGGAAGAGGAAAAAGTGGAATGGGAGAGACTTGCTGGGACATCAGCAGGAGCAGTAATCGCAGCTCTTTTGGCTAGTGGCTATAAAAGCCATGAAATTAGAGAGCGGTATAGTGAAATCAACTACTCGAAGATTCGGGGCAGGACATTACTGAATCGAATTCCCATTTTGGGCGTATTTTTGGAACTTAATGTTCATCTTGGGATTTTTAAAAATGACTATTTGGAAACATGGGTGGATTCTCTTCTTTCAGAAAAAGGGATTAAGACATTCGCGGATCTTCCAGATGGAAAGTTGAAGATAATTGCGTCTGATGTTTCGAATGGGCAGATGCTTATTTTGCCAGATGATTTGGAACGCTATGGGATGTCTCCTGCTGATTTAAAGGTTTCAACTGCCGTAATGATGAGTGCCTCCCTACCATTTTTCTTCCGTCCGGTTATTTGGAAATCAAAAGACCGGAAAAAATCCTACATTTTAGATGGTGGTTTACTTAGTAACTTCCCAATATGGATTTTCGATACAGACAATCCTCGCTTTCCAACATTCGGATTCCATTTTGTGAAAGATGAAGTTAACATTGATCCGGTTATACCAACGCCAATCCACCTTTTCAAAAATATATTTAAAACGATGCTTCAAGCCCATGATTTACGACATATGAACGAAGAAACGATTGAACGAACGATTCAAATTCCTACTGGCGGCATCAACGCAACGGACTTTGAACTGAGTGAGGAAGAAATCGACTTTCTCTATCAATCAGGCTATACTTCTGCAAAGGAATTTTTATCGACTTGGGATTTTGAACAATATAAGATCAAACGCATGCAAAGAGTAAAAAAAGAGTAGGAGAAACATTCCTCTATCATTCATTGGGGGGAAGAGGGGGACAAGGAGCTGTTACAAACGGCTCTTTTTTTTATTGAATGAACGAACCAATCGTTTAATTCAAAAGCAATAAGTGAAATTACAATCATAAAAAATTAATATAATATAT